>CAJCIM010000173.1 GCA_903970395.1 Acidobacteriaceae bacterium | reverse complement strand
ACCTCCGACCTACAGGCGCGCGAGCTGGCACGAACCCTCCTCCCCTGAGCGCCCGCATGAACCTCTTTCATCATCTCTCCGCTTCTCTCTCGCACGGACTCTTCGTCGTCGTCCTCTTCGCCATTGTGCTCGGCATCATGGTGCTCGTCCACGAGTTCGGCCACTTCATCGTCGCCAAGATGTGCGGCGTCCGCATCGAAACCTTTGCAATCGGCTTCGGCATGCGTCTCTTCGGCTACGTCCACAACGGCACTGACTACTGCATCCGCGCCCTGCCCCTCGGCGGCTACGTCAAGATGGCCGGCGAGATGGGTGGTACAACATTCCCCAACGATTCCGGCAGCTACGTAAACGGATCAAGCACCGGCGCCCCCGACGAGTTCACCTCCAAAACTCGCTTCCAGCGCATCCTTATCGCGCTCGCCGGTCCCGCAGCGAACTTCGCCCTCTCCCTCGTACTGATCACCCTAGCCGCGCACTACCACCACGAGGTCGACCAGTACCTCAACGGCCCCGCCATCATCGACTACGTGCCCACGCAGTCTGCCGCGGCCCACACCGGCCTCCGCACCGGCGACACCATCACCCGCTTCAACAACGTCGTCAACCCCACCTGGGAGCAGATCCTCGACGAGACCGCTCTCAATCTCAACAGCTCTGTCCCCATCGCCTTCAGCGACAACGGCCAGACCGTCTCAGCTACTCTGCACATCGCCGGCAGCGATCCCAGCCTCACCTCCGACCCACTCACCGACTCCGGGCTCATCCCGCAGCGCCAGGCCGAGCCCGTCAGCATCAACAGCGTCGCTGGCGGCACGCCCGCTGCGATCGCCGGCATCAAGCCCGGCGACCAGATCGTTCGCATCGACGACATCCAGCCCCACTCACTCGACACCCTCCACGCCTACCTCAAGGACCAGTCCGGCGCACCTGAGACCCTGCAGATCCTTCGCGACGGCCAGCCGCTCACCGTCCATGTCACTCCGGCACTCGTCAGCGTAGACCCCACCGACAAGCAGTACCAGATCGGCGTCACCCTCAAGCCGCCACCGGTCGACATCGTCCAGCTGCCTCTCGGCAAGTCCATCCACGAGTCTCTCCGCGACAACGGCACCAAGTCCCTGCTTCTCGTCCGCATCCTGCAGGGCCTCTTCACGCGCCACGTCTCGGTGAAGCAGATGTCCGGCCCCGTCGGCATCGCCCAGCAGATCGACATCGCCTTCCAGCTCGGCATCTGGACGCTCGTCGAGATGACCAGCTTCATATCCATCAACCTGGCCATCTTCAACCTGCTGCCCTTTCCGCCGCTCGACGGTGGCATGATCTTCTTCCTCCTCATCGAAAGCATCATGCGCCGTGACGTGAACCAGCAGATTAAAGAACGCATCTACCAGGTCGCCTTCGTCTGCATCCTCTGCATGTTCGTCTTCGTCATGTTCAACGACATCACCAGACTCCACCTCGGCCACTAGCCGCAACTAACAAGGCAATCAGAAAGGGCGAGCGACCCATGTCGTTCGCCCTTCTTGCTTCTCGTCTTTGCTTTTCTTGTTGTCATCCCCTCCCATACTCTCTGTCATCTCGACCGCAGCGCAGTGGAGAGATCCCCGCATTGTTCGCAGTATCCCAACCTCCGCCGCGCACGTAATCCGCTACCTCCCTGGGCTTCTCTATCGGTGCTATCCTCGCCTGCAAGGAGGCCTCGATCCATGTGCCGAAATATCAAGATGCTCTTCAACTTCGATCCCCCGGTCACACCGCAGGAGATTGAAGCCGCATCACTCCAGTTCGTCCGCAAGATCAGCGGCTTCAACAAACCCTCGAAGGCCAACGAAGAAGCCTTCCATGCCGCGATCCATGACATCACTGCCGCATCAGCGCAGCTTCTCAAATCGCTCGAAACCAATGCCCCTGCCCGCAACCGTGAAGAAGAAGCGGCAAGATTAAAAGCTCGCAGTGCAAAACGGTTCGCAGTCTAAAGCGGCCGACTCGCCTCTAAGACTTCTCAGGCCACGTCCAGTTCCGCGTCTCCGGCGAATCAATCCCATTCGCATGCGCGTAGTTCACGCATTCGACGATCTGGTCCTGCAGCCATTGCTTCGTATGCGCAGCAGCTGCCTGCAGCTTCGGCACACGGTCGATCACGTCAATCGCAAGGTTGAAACGGTCCACCTGGTTCAGGATGGCCAACTCCAGCGGAGTATTGATGTTGCCCTTCTCCTTGTATCCGCGCACATGAAAGTTGTCATGGTTCTTTCGCTTGTACGTGAACTTGTGAATCAGCGCGGCATACGCATGGAAGTTGAAGATCACCGGCTTGTCCGTCGTAAATAGGCTGTCAAACTCACGCTCTGACAGCCCGTGCGGATGTTCATGCTCCGGCATCAACCGGAACAGGTCGACAACATTCACAAACCGTATCTTCACGTCCGTGCATCTCTCGCGCAGAATCGCCACCGCAGCCAGTGCCTCCGACGTTGGAATATCTCCCGCACACGCGATCACGGCATCCGGCTCCACGCCATTGTCATTGCTCGCGAAATCCCATATCCCAATGCCCTTCGTGCAGTGGTCGACTGCCTGCTGCATCGTCAGGTACTGCAGGTGCTCTGCTTTATCCGCGACGATCACGTTGACGTACTCCGTACTGCGCAGACAGTGATCGGCCACGCTGAGCAGACAGTTTGCGTCCGGTGGCAGATAGATCCGCGTCACCTCAGGACTCTTGTTGGTCACGATATCGAGAAATCCCGGGTCCTGATGCGTAAATCCATTGTGGTCCTGCCGCCACACCAGCGACGTAATCAGCAGGTTGATCGAAGAGATCGGCACTCTCCATCGCAGCTCCAGCTTCGACTTCTCCAGCCACTTCGCATGCTGGTTGAACATCGAATCGATAATGTGCACAAACGCCTCATAGGTTGAAAAGAACCCATGCCGCCCGGTCAGCACATAGCCTTCAAACCAGCCTTCCAGCGTATGCTCACTCAACATCTCCATCACGCGCCCTTCGGTGGAAAGGTAGCCGCCATCCGCATCTTCCGGCAACAGCTTCGCCATCCACGTCTTGCCGTGACTGCCTTCGTAGATCGCCTGCAGCTTGTTGGAGGCCGTCTCATCCGGCCCAAACACGCGGAAACTCGTCATGTTCTTCCGCATCACATCACACAGAAACTCTCCCAGCCTGTAGGTCGACGACAGCAGCATCTTTCCAGGCGCTTCCACCTTCACCGCATACTCGCGAAACTCTGGCAGTTCGAGCGGCTTACGCAGCTTGCCGCCATTCGCGTGCGGGTTCGCCGTTATGCGACGGTCGCCCTTCGGAGCCATCTCCTTCAGCTCCGCAATCAACGCACCGCTCTCATCGAACAGCTCGTCAGGCCTGTAACTCCGCATCCACGCTTCCACCATCTTCAAATGCGCCGGGTTCGTCACCGGATCGAGAATCGGCATCTGGTGCGCGCGCCACGAACCCTCAAGCTTGTGTCCGTCAATCTCCTTCGGGCACGTCCATCCCTTCGGCGTCCGCAAAATAATCATCGGCCACCGCGGACGCTCCACCGGCGTTCCAGCAGCTGCGCTGCGAGCCTTCTCCTGTATCGCGCGAATCTCCGTGATGCAGTGCTCCATTACAGCCGCCATCTTGGGATGCATCACCGCTGGGTCATCGCCCTCCACCACATACGGCTGCCACCCATACCCGAGAAACAGGTTCTCCAACTCATGCGGTGTAATTCGCGCAAGAATCGTCGGGTTCGCAATCTTGTATCCGTTCAAATGCAGAATCGGCAGCACCGCGCCATCATGCACCGGGTTCAAAAACTTGTTCGAGTGCCACGACGTTGCCAGCGGCCCCGTCTCTGCCTCACCGTCGCCCACCACCACCGTCGCAATCAAATCCGGGTTGTCGAACACCGCTCCAAATCCATGCGACAGGCTGTACCCCAACTCACCGCCTTCATGGATCGACCCAGGCGTCTCCGGCGTGCAATGGCTACCAATCCCACCCGGAAACGAAAACTGCTTGAAGAACTTCTGCATCCCTTCAACGTTCTCGCTCTTGTCCGGATACACCTCCGAGTACACGCCCTCCAGGTAGCTGTTCGAAAGCGTCGCTGGCGCTCCATGCCCAGGCCCGGAGATATAGATCAGATCCAGGTCATACTTCTTAATTAACCGGTTCAGATGCACCCACACAAACGTCTGACCCGGGTCAGACCCCCAATGCCCCAGCAATCGGTTCTTGATGTGCTCAGGCTTCAGCGGCTCGCGCAGCAATGGGTTCTCGAGCAGATACAACATGCCCACGCACAGGTAGTTGCATGCCCGCCAGTACGCATCCATCTTGCGTTGTTCATCAGCAGAAAGAACTTCATAGGAGGAGATTGGTGCAGATGCAATGGCACTCATATATGGACCTCGTGCGATGCCAACCTGCGGCATTCGGTTGTCGTTCTAAGTGTCCGCCTCAACGATGTGCTGCACATGCAAGGCGATAACAAGATCTTCCTGGGCCGGAGCGATGAAGACCGCCGTCTTTGAGTCAGATGCACTAATCCGGCGAACGCCATCCCCCTTCGCCTTATTCAGCGAAGAATTGATCGAAACTTCACTCCCGCATAGCACCTCTGCGCGCGTAGCCGCGTCATGCTCCCCGATCCCACCCGTGAAAACAATGGCATCCAAGCCACCCATCAACCATGCAAATCCGCCGATAGCCTTCCGCACACTGCGCGTAAACACCCTCAGCGCCAACACCGCCGCAGCATCTCCCTCATCAGCCGCCTTGCGCACCTCTTTCATGTCGTTCGGAAGCCCCGTCAATGCAACCATTCCCGCATCATGATTCAAAATCCGCTCGACGTCGCTCGCCCCATCCTTACCGCGTTCCTGCCGCAGCAGATAAAGCACCAGCCCCGGATCAAGGTCTCCCGGCCGAGTCCCCATCACTACACCACCCGTCGGGGTCAATCCCATCGTCGTATCCACCGACGCGCCATCCACCACCGCCGTCACGCTGCAGCCGCTACCCAGATGCGCAATCGCCATCCGCTTCGGCAGCGGCCCATGCTGCCGCATCTGCCGCACAATCGACTCGCAGCTCAGCCCATGAAACCCATACCGCTTCACGCCCCGATCGCGATACGACTTCGGAATCGCATACGTGCTCGCCTCCGCTGGCATCGCCTGATGAAACACCGTATCGAAGCACGCAATATGCGGAACATTCGGCATCCGCCGCATTGCCTCGCGAATCATCGCAACGGCCTCCGGATCATGTAGAGGTGCAAAATCCGCAGCTGCCTCAAGCTCCCTCAAAACCTCATCCGTGATCCGCACATGGTTATGAATCCTGGCCCCAGGATGCACCACCCTGTATCCAACCGCCTCAACGACACCCGCCTGCGCCCCTCGAACCGCATCCAGCACCACGCCGATCGCGCCAGCAGCAGTATCTGCACCTTCAACGGCTCGCTCTTCCGCGGTCTGCTCTCCCTGCGTGATAGCAAGCCTCGCCCGCGACGTCCCGACTCCACTCACCTCTCCATCCAGAAGAAGGTTAGGCTCGCGGCTCTCTCCATTCGCTGCGAAGAGTGAAAATTTGATCGACGACGATCCGCCATTGAGAACAAGTATGTTCATCCACCGCCCCGGAGTTGATACAAGAGCAGCTTACTCCAGGCAGATTACGAACACCTCTCACCCAATCCGATGAACCCACTGGCTCCGCCATGCCGGCGCCTCGAAGGGATCTGCGAAGTACTGTGTCTCATGCACGACCTTACCGTCGCGGAACTCCATGATGCTCACGGTGTACGCCGGACGTCCCTGATAGGTGATGGTGTACTCCGTGACCCAGAGATCACCACTTCCAATCACGCGTCTGACGTTGAAACCCGACGGCTTACCAGGATGATGACTCCGCAGGGCCTGCAGGTTCTTTCGTCCGAGAATCCGCTCACCCGACTGGGGATAATCGCAGATGGCATCATCATCGTAGATATCATGCTCTGCGTTTGCATCACCGGCAGCCGACGCTTGCCAATGCGCGTTCAGGGCCTCACGTATCTGTTCCTCTTGCATACACCACTCCAATGCTCTTGGCTTTTATGCAGATTCACTCATGGAGTATATCCAGCACGCCCACCGCTTGACACCCTCGATACAATACATACAAGGGTTGTGTGAGGCGCATGAAGATGGTTCCAGCACCTCTACCCGTTCGCAGGCCCACACCCCAGCCACGACAAAACATCGCGAAACTCTGCTCTTCTGATTGCGTACTTTGCGTGAAAGCCTTTCGACCGCAGCTGCAGGGGTTCCATCGCTAACTCTTTATTCCTGCGGATCCTACCCCAGAAATCTGGGAGGGGCCTCACAGCGCACGCAGTTCCGCAACGATCTCCGCGGCAGCCTTCCGCGCGTCGACCTCAGACTCAACCGGAAAGCTGATCGCCCCCACCCGGGCATGCCCGCCGCCGCCGTACCGCTCGCAGATCGCAGCAATATTCGCCAGATCGACCGCGCTCTTCGTCGTCCACGGATTCGTCCCGACCGAGACCTTGTTCCGGAAGCTTGACCGCGACAGCCCCACGTTGTACGTCCCTTCCGGATGCAGGTAGTACGGAATGAACTTGTTGTACCCTTCGGTCGGCTCGTCCGTGATGTCGAAGGCGATCACCCCGCGCTCGCATACCGCCCGCTGGCCGATCAGCGCCAGCATCTGCCGGTGACGCTCCATCAGCGGCCCCAGTTCCTGCTGCACAAACGGCTGGGCCAACACCTCATCCAGCGGCATCGCCGTCAGCAGCGGAATCATCTGGCGCGAAACGTCCGCACTCTCGATCACCAGAGTCAGCTTCATCGCCGCGGCTTCCATCTCCACCGCGGCCTTGGCGCTCTCGTACTTGGCTCCATCCACAATGTCGGCCCAATACAGCAGCTCTCTCAATCCTGAGAGGCTCATCCCGAACTCCGTGCTCGCGATATGCGCAATCCAACCCGCGCAGCTCGTATAGCTCGGGTCGAAGAACTGCCGCATCGCCAGCGGGCCCGGCGTTCCATCGGCATTCACTTGCCCCACACGAAAGTGCGCCTCATCCTCAGCCGACGCAAACGCAGACTGGTGATGATCGAACCACCACGTCAGCCGCTCCGAAGCCGAGTACTTGAAGTCCACAATCGCGTTCTCACCGCTGGTCAGCCACCAGCTCTCGTCGAACAGCGACCCGGCACGGTGCACCAAACCGCGATACTCGAACCCAGTCGCCGTGCCCGCGCACTCACGATGGAACTTCGTAAACAGCGCGGCCGAACAGGCCCCATCAAAACACTTGTCGTGATAGAAAACGCGGCAGTCCAAGCGGCCTTACCCTCCCACACGCGGCGTCCGCCACGCACTTTTGTAAGAATATCCCGCCGCGCCTCGCGTACGATGTTCAAAACCGTCTTCCTCACAAGGAGCATCGCATGGACGAGCAACTTGACCCCGCAGCAATGCCGCTACCTCCTTCGCATCCTTACGGCATCTTCCTCGGCCGCTTCGGCCTCCGCGCTGGCTGGGGTATGGCCATCTTCGCCATAGCAACGCTTCTCTTCATCACCATCGGCAGCGTCCTCGGCGTCGCCGCAACCGGCCATCTCAAAGAGATCGTGGCCGCACAGATACAGGCCAAGACCCATCCCGGCGCGCCAAAGCCGCACCTGCATATTGACTTCGTTCCGTCGCTCACCATCGTCACCGACGGCTTCCAGTTCCTCGGCATGGCCTTTATCTGCTGGATCTTCTCGCGCGCCGAGCGCCGCAGCGTCGCCTCTTACGGCATCGGCCGCAACCGCCTGCGAGACTTCGCACCCGGCGCGTTCTGGGGCCTCGTTGCGCTCTCACTGCTCGTCTTCGTCCTGCACGCGCTGCATCTGCTCTACTTCGACGCGCGCCTCGTCAGCGGCGGCACGCTCGTCGCCTACGCCATCAAGTGGCTGATCGCCTTCCTCCTGGTTGGCTTCGCGGAGGAGTATATGCTGCGCGGCTACATGCAGTTCACGCTCACTCGCGGCGTCTACGGCCTCGCCGAACGCATCGCACCGCGCAACCCTCGTGCAGCCGCCTTCTGGATCGCCGCCGTGATCATGTCGCTGGTCTTCGGCATGCTGCACCTCGGCAACGGCGGCGAGAACCTGATCGGCATCGGCCAGGTTGTTCTCGTCGGCCTCGTCTTCAGCTACGCGCTCTGGCGCACCGGCTCGCTCTGGTGGTCCATCGGCTTTCACATGGCGTGGGACTGGGCGCAGAGCTTCCTCTACGGTGTCCCCGACAGCGGCAACATCTCCGTCGGCCGTCTCTTCCAGACGCACATCGCGGGCAAGCCTCTGCTCTCAGGCGGTGCGGACGGCCCTGAAGGCAGCGTGCTCTGCATCCCGGTCATGCTTCTCATCGTCCTCATCATTCGCTTCACCACATCACCTGCCCCGCAGCCGCCGCTCGAACAGAATCCCGAAGCCGCCGTACCGCTCTTCTCCTCGTTCGTAGCTTAGAATCAGACCTAGCATATGAGCACAGCTACTAAAACAAACGATTACTCCGCCCGCAACCCCGACACCAAACCACGCCACCACCGCTCGCGAAAACTCTTCATCATGATCGCAGCGCTGCTTCTTCTCATAGCGGTGCTGCTGCTTGCCGTCACGATCTCACTGCGCCACGCGCTGCATGCGAACCTGCCACAGCTCGACGGCGACATACACGTCTCTGGCCTCGCCGCGCCAGTCACCGTCACACGCGACGCCCACAGCGTCCCATCGATCACGGCTGCGAACCTCGACGATCTGCTCTTCGCGCAGGGCTACATCACAGCGTCTGACCGCCTCTGGCAGATGGACTCACTCCGTCGCCACGGCTCCGGCGAACTCGCCGAGATCCTCGGTCCAAGCCTCATCGACCACGACCGCCAGCAGCGTTACCTGCGCCTGCGCGCCGCCGCCGACCGCGCGCTCACTGCGCTGCCAGCCGATCAGCACCACCAGCTCGACGCCTACGCACGTGGCGTCAACGCCTGGATTACAGCGCACTCCAGCACACTGCCCATAGAGTTCCACGCACTGCACTACACGCCTGCACTCTGGACTCCGCGCGACTCGCTACTCGTCTCCCTCGTCATGAGCCAGGACCTCGCCACCAGCTTCCCTCGGAAGCTCAACCGCGAAGCCCTCACCGCGCACCTGCCCGCACACATCGTCGCCGATATGTATCCCGTCGGCTCATGGCGTGATCACACGCCCTCACAACAGCACGTTGACCTCACCACACCAACCGACGTTCCCGAAGTCCCACTCGACGAGACGCAGTCCTCGCTTCGTCCAACAGCATCACCCAATGATCTTCTCGCCACTAATACCGCGCTACTAAACCAGTCCTGCGAAGCCTGCCGCGCCGGCTCCAACAACTGGGTCATATCCGCCGCACGCTCTGCCTCCGGCGCTCCGCTTCTCTCGAACGACATGCACCTATCGCTCTCAGTACCGGACATCTGGTACGAGGCAGCGCTGCATACTACAGATCACACACTCGACGTCACCGGCTTCACGCTGCCCGGAGTTCCATTCGTCCTTGTCGGCCGCAACGCGCACGTCGCCTGGGGCTACACCAACACCGGCGCAGACGTGCAGGACCTTTATATCGAACACCTGCGCGGCAGCGGCAACGACACCCAATTCGAACGCCCCGACCACTCCTGGTCGCCCGTCGAACATCACACCGAGATCATCCGCGTCCGCGCCGGCCACGACGTTACCCTCGACGTGCTCACCACCACGCATGCCGCTGGGGCCACCACAATCGAGACGCCCATCATCTCGCCGCTCTACAAGACCGAGCACCGCACCCTTTCGCTCGCCTGGAACGTCTACGATCCAGCCAACGTCACCGCACCGATCCTCGCCATTGACTCCGCGCCAGATGCCGCAACACTCGTAGCGGCCTTCAGCCCCTTTGCCAGCCCCTCGCTCAACCTCGTCTACGCCGACGCGCAGCACATCGGCTACCACGCTCTTGGACGCATCCCCATTCGCGGCCCTGCCATCCAGCATCCACGCACAATCATCCCCTCGCTGCTCGCTTCACCCTCCGCCGCGCCTGCTGACCAGGCCGAAGACTCCGGTGAAGACACCACAACGCCACTGCGTTCGCCAGCAGCCAAACCCGCACCGCAACCAGCACGAACACTCATCGACTACACCATCGGCTCACCGCTCGCCAACGTGCCCGTCGACGCGCTCGATCCAAACCAGCAGTGGTCCGGCTACATACCCTACGACGCGCTGCCTGCTGTCACCGATCCCGCGTCCGGCGTACTCGCCACCGCCAACGCACGCATCACGCCCGACAACTATCCGTACTACTTCACCGACAACTGGGTCGATCCCTACCGTGTCGAGCGCATCTACAGCATGCTCGGCGCACGCAATGGCCTCACGCCCACCGACATGCTCCGCATCCAGACCGACGTCCACTCCGACTTCGACCTGGTCATCGCGCAACGCCTCGCCTACGCCATCGACCACGCGTCACCTGCCGCGCTCCAAAACAACGGCCAGCGTCTTCATCAGGCGGCAAACCTGCTCCGTGCGTGGCGCGGAGACCTCACGCCTGACTCCGCCGCCGCGTCCATCACCGTCGCGACACGTGACGAGCTCTTGCCCATGCTGCTCGGCGCTCAACTTCGCGCCCACGGCGTCACCGACCGCCAGCAGATCACCGACCTCATCGCGCTCTACACATGGGACGAGAGATACACTGCACTCGAGCAGATCCTCGAGCATCAACCGAAACGCTGGCTTCCCGCCAACTACAGCAGTTGGAGCGACCTGCTCACAGCAGCCGTCGAACGCGCCATTACACAAGCACCAACCGACCTCAACACATGGAGCTACGGCAACTATCACCCCATCGAGATCGCTCATCCCGTCTTCGGTAGCCAGACACTCGTGAGCCGCATCCTCGGTGTCCGCGCTGGTACTGGACTACAGCCAAGCGGCGGAGACGCAATCACCGTCAAAGCCTCAGGCCTGCACTTCGGGCCAAGCGAGCGACTCACCGCGGACCTCGCGAATGCGGACACCACATTCGCCAACATCACTACCGGCGAGTCCGGCAACCCAGGCAGCAACTTCTACCTCGACCAGTTTCCGTTCTGGCTGCATGGCACAACTTTGCCGATGCCGTTGAAGCATCCCGGCATCGACCACACACTTACGCTACTGCCCAACTAACACCATGCCGCACATCAGAGCAGTCTCACGCAGCAGCGAGCATCGCTTCTCCAAGGCCTTCGACTCCTTCATCCGCCTCATCGCAGGTGAAGGAGTCGAAGGCGATGCACACCGTGGCTCAACCACGCAGCATCTCTACCTCAAACGCAAGGACCCCACGCAACCAAACCTCGCTCAGGTCCATCTCTTTGCCGCCGAGATGCTCGACGAACTTGCCACCAAAGGTTTCTCACTTGCACCTGGCGAGATCGGCGAGAACATCCTCACTTGCGGCATCGATCTCCTTGCTCTGCCGCGCGGAACGCGCCTGCATCTCGGTCCGCACGCAGTCGTGGAGGTCACAGGCCTGCGCACACCCTGCAGCCAAATCGACCGCTGTCGTCCCGGTCTGCAGGAACACCTGTGGGGACCCCGCGACGCCACCGGCCAAAAGTCACGACGCGCCGGCATCATGAGCATCGTCATCACCGGCGGCATCATCCATCCTGACGACATCATCGTTGTCCTGCTTCCGCCCGAACCACACCAACCCCTTAGCCCTGTTTAGTCACTGCTGTAAACTTCACTCGTTATCGGATTCCACACCACCTCCCCGAGGTCGCCATGAACATCCGTGAAGGTGCACGCCGCATTCAAAAGGTAGGACGAGCGCTCCTAGCCTTTGCCGCAGCCGCAGTGGTCTGATTTATCGTCGTCGCAGTCATCGCTCGCGTCACCACAATCGACCCCGGTCTTGCGCTTGCAGGATCTCCCATCCTGCTGCTGACGTGCCTGTACCCGGCCCTTCTGGGCACAGCGCTCCTCGTCATCGGCTGGATCGTCGAAGGCTTCGCTATGCCGCCCGACTACACATCCGGCGACTAAGCCGGATGTCACAATAGCTCATGTCCAGCAGCGATCGATTGAGCCTCCTCAAACCATTGCTCTTGATCCCCTTGGCTGCGCTTCTCGCGGTGCATCCACTGCTCGCGCACGGCGTCTCCTGCGGCCAGGATCTCGGGTTCCATATCCAAAGCTGGCTCGATGCCGCCACACAACTAGGCCACTGGCAGTACCCACACTGGGCCTTCACGCCCGCATGGAACGCCGGTGAGCCACGCTTCCTCTTCTACCCACCGCTCTCCTGGCTACTGGGATCTCTGTTCATCAGCGCACTCTCTCCTGCGGCCGCGCCGATTGCCTACATCTTCCTCTGTCTCTGCGCCGCGGGCTTCGCGATGTACCACTTCGCGCGACAGTACGTTTCGCCGAACGCCGCTCTGCTGGCCGCAGCCTTCTATCTCGCGAACCCTTACATCCTCTTCTGCGCCTTCGAACGCACCGCCTTCGCAGAGTTGCTCGCAGCAGCATGGATTCCTCTCTTGCTGCTCGCCGTCCTTCGCAAACGTCCCACCATACCCGGCGTCGCCGTTCCCATCGCTCTGCTATGGCTGACGAATGCCCCTGCCGCTGTCATGGGCTGCTACGCCTTCGCTCTGCTCGCAACAATAAAGGTGATCTTCACATTCTTTGGGGGATACTCCTCGACTTCAACGAGCATCGGGTACCCTGAGGCTTCAGCCTCGGGTCTCATAGCGTCCGAGGAAGAGGGGGGCTTTAGCCCCGGAGACATGCGCCCGCTCCGACTCGCTGTCACATACCTCTTCGGCACGCTACTCGGCCTCGCTCTACCAGCCTTCTATCTCATCCCCGCAGCCTACGAGCGCCAGTACGTGCAGGTGGCAATGGCCATCATTCCCAATATGCGTGTGCAGGACAACTTCCTCTTCACGCAAACCGCAGACGCCGCACACAATGCCGTCAACCACACCGCCAGCACACTTGCCCTCGCAGTCCTCGGCCTCACAGTCATCGCCATCAGCGCGCTTCTCTTCCTGCGCAGGCGTTCCGCATCCGACAGCGAACAACAAACTCCCGCAACACTCGCTGTTCTCACGGTCGTCATCACGCTGCTGCTTGTCCCAATATCTCTCCCCTTGTGGCTGCATCTTCCCAACCTCGTATACCTGCAGTTCCCTTGGCGCCTGCTCACCATTCTCTCTGCAGTCCTAGCCTTCGCCATCGCACTGCTTCTCGAACCCCTGCTACCACGCACCAGCAAGCCCTCTCTGTCCTCTGTCCTCTATCCCCTGACCTCTGTCGTCCTCGTCCTAGCGCTCACCGTCATCAGCTACCGCCTCTACGCGCAGGGCTGCGACATCCCCGACCGTCCCACCAACATTGCCAGTCTGTACAACACCCATCACGGCGCACCGCCCACTGACGAGTACACACCCACCGCCGCCGACAACGACGTCCTGCGCACCAACGACCCCGGCTACTGGCTCGCCAGCAACGCGAACGCCAAGGCACCCAACACCACGCCAACCGCCGCGGAGCTCAACCCATCGCTCGGCACCGACGACACCCCCGTCCCCGACGCGCAGACCCTTTCCACCCCCGCGCCCACCCACTACCTCTTCCGCCTTCAACACCCCACCTACCTCATCCTCAACCTGCGCGACTATCCCAGTTGGCGCGTCGTCTGCAACGGCCTTGTACTCAACAACCACATCCAGCGCGACGATGGTCTGCTCGCCGTGCTTCTGCCCTCAGGCCCGTCCACAGTCGATATCCGCTGGCACGACACGCTCGACCAGACGCTAGGCCTGATCGTCTCCGGCCTCGCTTTCCTGCTGCTGGCCGCCCAGTTCTTCAGCAAGAGCAGCCTCTAACAAACCGTGCACAACCCCGCGACACAACCGCTCGCGTAGAATGAACGATTAGCAATGTCCATCGACGTCCAATCCCTTCTGAAGTCCGGCGTAGCGCTCACCGATGCGGCACTCGAGCGACTGCTACCCTCCGCTACCACCGAACCACACAGCATCCACCGCGCCATGCGGCACTCCACCTTCGCCGGTGGCAAGCGCCTCCGCCCCATCCTTTGCATGGAGGCCGCGCGCATGGTCGCAGGTATGCTCCCCGACGGTGCCGCTGATCTCGGCAGCGCCATCGAGATGGTACACACCTACTCGCTTATTCACGACGACCTGCCGGCGCTCGACAACGACGACCTGCGCCGCGGCCAGCCGACCTGCCACGTCGCCTTTGGCGAAGCCATCGCAATCCTAGCCGGCGACGCCCTGCAGACCTTGGCCTTCCAGACTATCGCGCAGCTGCCCGCACCTCCTGCAACGGTCGTTGCTATCCTGCATGACTTCTCGATGGCCATCGGCACCGGCGTCGGCGCGCCAACAGGCATCGTCCCCGGCATGATCGGCGGCCAGGTCATGGACATCGAAGGCGAAGGCCACAAGCCCACCGCCGAACTCGTCGAGCGCATCCACCGCGCCAAGACCGGCGCGCTCATCACTACCAGCATCGTCACCGGTGGCCTGCTCGGCCTCGGCGCAAAGCCGACGCACGACCACACGGATGTCATCGCCCGCCTGCGCACCTTCGGTGAAAAAGCCGGCCTCGCCTTCCAGATCGTCGACGACGTCCTCGACATGACCCAATCCTCCGAGCAGCTAGGCAAGACCGCCGGCAAGGACACTGCCAGCGACAAGGCCACTTGGCCCTCTGTCTACGGAATCGAGCAGTCCAAACACGACGCCGCCACACTCATCGCCGACGCCTTCGCCGCCCTCGACCCCTTCGGCGACGCCGCAGCACCTCTCAAGGCACTGGCACAATACCTCACAGACCGCACCCACTAGCTCGCGTCCACCCAACGCCATGCTCGACACGCCAGCCCATCCGCAACTCGCCTTCGCGCTCGACTTCGCCGATAAGCTCATCAAGCTCGCGGCGGTGCTGCTCGGCGGCCTCTGGACGTACTGGAACTACCGCAAATCTCGCACCTACGAACAGAAGCTCGAACTGGAGGTCGTAGGAACCGTCTTCACCCGCGGCGACCTCTTCGGCGACGTCAAACTCACCGTCAAGAACATCGGCAACACGCAGCACAACGTTGAGCACGAAGACACATTCTGCGAACTCTCCGTAATCCGCGAAGACCTCTCCGAACAGAGCGTACAGCTCTTCGATGTTTTCACGGAAGAGGACAGCCTCGAACCCGGCGAATCGATGGAAGACGCCCTTTATTGGAGCGTTCCCGCACCGGTTGATAGCATCGTATGGGTGAAGCTGACGCTCCTTGTTGTCTCCAACGGAGTACAATGGTCTTCGACGGATTTGATTCGAATGGGTGTTAGCCCTAGCCCTTAAAATTTCGAAAGGGAGCGCTTCTATGGTTGTCCACTTCAAAAGCACCAGCACACTCAGCGCCCGGCCGGCAAACAAAGAGAAAATTGCTGATATCCAGCGCCGTTTCCGCGAGCAGGAAGCCGAGAAGGCGAAG
>CAJCIM010000172.1 GCA_903970395.1 Acidobacteriaceae bacterium | reverse complement strand
GTGGTCGCTCCAGGATCAAGGGCGAGCACGCCAGGCTGCAGCGACAGCAGGTAGTTCACGTTATTGGCGAGGTAAGGCAGGCTCTGTACCTGAGCGCTGTCGAATGCCTTGCCGAGCGAAGCGTCGGTCGAGTTCACCGTCTCCAGGCCTGCAGCCACATCGACCACTTCGGTATTGCCGATCGTGAGCTTGAAGTTCAACTTCAATGGCGTGGCAACCAGCAGCTCAACCTCCTCTGTTTGTGGAGCAAAGTTCGGCGCGCTGATGGTCACGTGATAGCGACCCGGCAGAATCTGATCGAACGTATATTCGCCTTTGCTGGAGGACTTGATCACTCTGAGAAATCCGGTCGCCGGATTGCTCAGTTCGATTGCGGTGTCCGGCACCACAGCGCCGGTCGGATCAGTGATGACACCACTCAGACCAGTGGTGTTTGTCTGCGCCATCATGGGGTTCGACACAATAGGAGAAATAATACCCAGGAAAACGAATGCAACCGAGAAGAAGATCGGTGCGAAAGTCGCACGGACGACTCGAAAACGCATGTACTGCCTCCGAAAATATTTGTGATCACGCAAGACTCAGCGCCCCATAGATTGGAGCAACGTGGAGCTGCAGCACCGGCTTTAACCGAGAAGGAGTTTTCTGGCTTAGGTGTAAGCACAATGTAGAGCGAAATGATCGAATGCCCAAGCTCTATAGCTTCCGCCTATAGCGGATATACGCGTTATGGATATCAGCCCCGTAAGAGCTTGGAAACTAAGTAGATCCACGGATAGCAAGCCAGATCGGACGCTGTTATTGCCTATCGCATTCATAGAAGATTTGCATGGTAACGCATCGCATGTGCTCCTTGAACTACGATGAAGCTCTGCACACAGCCTCCCCTTCCCCTCGTTCTCTTCCAGGAGTTTTGAAGTTATGTCTGCACGGAATCGAAGTTTATCGCTCACCAGATACGGCGTCTTGGTGATTGGTTTGATATTGTCCCCACTTGCATTTGCACAGGAGCCGGCCACGACACCAGCACCCAGCGCGCCCGCTACTCCCAAGGTGCGCCCCCCCCGTATCGTTCGCCCCGGTGTGGCGACCCCGGGCATATCGCGCCCGATGTCCGATATCAAAACTGAAGCGGAGATACCCGTAGAAGGCTCGCCGGACTGGGCTGTCGTAACCAACGACTCCGTATGGATCACCAGCGCCCGCGCAAACCACGTCGTGCAACTGGTTGCCGCCACCAGCAAACCGGGACTCATCATCGATGTGCAGCGTCCCTGCTCAGGCCTGGCTTACGGATTTGGCTCCGTGTGGATACCGAGCTGTGGTGGGCACTCCGTAGTCCGCGTCGATGCCACCACCGGCAAGACCCTGGCAGAGATTGCAGGGGACCCCGCGAACTCCGAGGGCGGAATCACCACTGGCGCAGGCTCCGTGTGGATCGTCACCAAGCCGTCAGCACTCGTCCGCATCGATCCCAAGACAAATACAGTAGCGTCCACTATCGAACTGCCCTCGGGCTCTGAAAACCCGCTCTTCACTGACGGCTTTGTATGGGTCTCTTCTACCGATCATGATGCTCTTCTGAAGGTCGATCCCGCATCGAACACGGTGATCTCAACAATTCCAGTTGGCCCCAAACCACGCTTTCTTACCGCCGGCGCCGGTTCTATCTGGACACTCAATCAGGGCGATGGAAGCGTCTCCCGCGTCGATATCAAGAGCGGCAAAGCGGTAGCAAATATCCCCTGCGGCATCCCTGGTCCTGGCGGCGAGATCACCTTCGGCGCAGGCTCCATCTGGCCAACCAACATCGGCTTCCCCATTACGCAGATCGACGTGGCTACCAACAAGGTGACCAAGCAGTGGGGCGGCCCAGGTGGCGACGGCATCAAGTTCGGCTTCGGCTCGGTCTGGCTCTCCAACGGTCGGGAGCAGACTGTCTGGCGTCTTTCGCCTGACCAGAAATAGACTGGTAACCAAGACGCAATATTCTTACACCTAAGAGGATGTCTTCACATCCGAGCGCATCGACTTGCACTCCACCACATGGCGCCAATGGCAGACACAAATAGAAGGACGGCTTTGATTGAACTCATCTACGCTGCGGGATAACGTGCTCTGGGAAGAAGTGCTCCCGGGATCGTCTACCTGGTCACATATATTGAAGCGCGGCACCGCACTCCACATCGAGACCCTCGACGACAACTGCAACGTCGGCGCCATGTTTCACAATGCAGACAATACGTCGGATCGCCTCAACCTGCCTGACACGTTGAAGGCTCAGCACATCGCACGCCTCACGAGCGGCTCTGTTCTGTTCTCTGACATGGGCAGGATTCTCTGCTCAATCACCGGCGATACGGTGGGCTGGCACGATCCATTGGGCGGCTGCTCGGATGCCGCCCTCGTGGAGAAAAAATACGGCAAGCTCTCCTATCAGCAGGCCCGCAACAGCTGGCACCAGAATGCGCTCGACGGCTTCCTGATCGAGTTGAGCAAGTACGGCATGAACCAACGCGACCTCACCATGAATGTGAACTTCTTCAGTAAGGTAGAGGTTCACAATGACGGCAGCATGCACTTTGTCCCCGACCATGCACCTTCGGGAGCCACAGTGGAGCTACGCGCAGAGATGAACACGCTGGTGATTCTGAACAGTTGCCAGCACCCTATGGACACCGAATCCGTGTATAGGGAGCGCCCCGTCAAACTGACGTTGAAGAGAGTCCCGGCTCCCGGCCCCGATGATCCATGCCGAACATCTTGCAACGAAAATGCCCGCGGGTTCACCCTCACAGAGCGCTATTTCCTCTAGTTCCGGAGTATTAGACACAATGCCAGAGACCGTGATTCAACTCAGCCCGCGCCTGCCTGGGAGCGCCATATTCAACGCTACCGTAGGGGCCGGCGACTCCTTCGTTCACAAGATCCTGAAGGGGCAGTTCGTTCGCATCGTCGATCTTGAAGGTAACCAGGCCGTCGACACACTCTTTTACAACGCGGACAATTACGCCGACCGCTACAGTGCACAGGACACGATCCGCGAACAAGCCAACATCTACCTGACGAGCGGTACAAAGCTGATCTCAACCGAGCGCCACACGCTGCTGACCATCGTCGCCGATACCTGCGGCCGTCACGACACGCTCGGCGGGGCCTGCTCTGCTGAGAGCAACATGGTGCGCTACTCCATCGACAAACGTTCCATGCACGCCTGCCGTCAGAGCTTTCTGAAAGGGGCGCTCCTGTGGACCGATCAGACCGGCCTGACACTGGACAAGCGCGACCTCACAGCAAACATCAACTTCTTTATGAATGTGCCTGTCACTCCTGAAGGCGCGCTCAAATTCGACGATGGTGTCTCTGGGGCGGGCAAGTATGTCGAACTCCAAGCGGAGATGGATGTCCTCATCGTCATCTCCAACTGCCCACAACTGAACAACCCGTGCAACGCTTACAACCCAACGCCAGTGCAGGTTCTCGTTTGGAACTAACGCTGCGTTGGATCGGGAGTTTTTATGTTTAAGAAGGTCCTGACTGCAAACCGCGGTGCCATCGCCTGCAGAATCGAACGAACACTTCGGCGCATGGGCGTTGGTTCGGTGGCAGTCTACTCGGCAGCCGATAAGAACTCACTGCATGTTCTACAGGCGGACGAAGCCGTTCTCCTTGGAGAAGCTCCAGCCGCATCCAGCTATCTCTGCTTCGACACGATCTTTGCCGCCGCGAAGCAGACGGGTGCCGAAGCCATTCATCCCGGCTATGGCTTTCTAAGCGAGAACATCGCTTTTGCGCGCGAATGCGCGGCACGCGGAATCACCTTCATCGGCCCCGCACCGGAGCACATCGACGCCTTCGCACTGAAGCATACAGCGCGTGCAACCGCTCAAGCCTGCGGTGTTCCGCTGCTTCCCGGCACGGGTCTGCTCTCCTCTCTGGATGAGGCGCTCTCGAAGGCAGAAGCGCTGAAGTACCCTGTGATGCTAAAGAGCTCCGGCGGCGGTGGCGGCATCGGTATGCGCGTCTGCCACTCGGCGGAGCAACTCAGTGAAGCCTACGACTCCGTACTGCGTCTCAGCCGCGCCAACTTCGGCGACAGTGGCGTCTATCTCGAGAAGTTTGTCTCTCGCGCGCGACACATCGAAGTACAGATCTTCGGCGACGGCAAAGGCGGCGTTCTCGCTCTAGGGGAACGCGATTGCTCCGCGCAGCGCCGTCATCAGAAGGTATTAGAGGAGACTCCAGCGCCAGGTCTCACAACAGCCATTCGTGAGCCGCTGTACGCCGCCGCAACTACATTGGCGAAGGCCGTGAATTACGCATCAGCCGGCACAGTCGAGTTCATCTTCGACGACAACACCAAGGAGTTCTACTTCCTCGAAGTCAATACACGCCTGCAGGTGGAGCACGGCGTCACAGAGGAGGTCACCGGCGTCGATCTCGTCGAGTGGATGATTCTTCAGGCAGCGGGCGAGATGCCGTCACTGTCCTCCTTCAACATCAAACCACAGGGCGCGTCGATCGAGGCCCGCGTCTACGCAGAAGATCCAGCCAACGGTTTTCAGCCTTCGCCAGGCAAGCTGACGCAAGTCACCTTCCCTGCTGCTGAAACCGCGCGCGTCGAAACATGGATCGAATCTGGGACGACCATCACATCCTTCTACGATCCGATGATCGCGAAGATCATCGTCCACGGCAAGGACAGAGACGAGGCGCTGGCAAAGATGTCTGCCGCGCTTCGTGACACCGCCATCGACGGCACCGAAACCAACCTGCGCTATCTGCGGGAGGTCCTCCAGACGCCAGAGTTCGCCGCCGGACGCATCACTACCTCCTTCCTCGGTGGCTTTGCATCCTCACGGAACGCCATCGAGGTTCTGGAAGGCGGAACGCAGACGACCATTCAGGACTACCCCGGACGCATCGGCTACTGGAACGTAGGCGTGCCCCCCTCCGGTCCAATGGATCATCTCTCCTTCCGCATTGCAAACCGGCTTGTTGGGAACTCCGAAGGTACAACCGCGCTTGAGTTCGCGACAATGGGTGGACGCCTCAAATTCCACTCTCCTACTGTGATTGCCCTCACCGGCTGCGACATGGGTGCAAAGCTCGACGGCAGGGCCGTGCCTCGCTGGACAGCGATCGATGTGCAGCCCGGCAGCGTGCTCTCGCTCGGTGCCGCATCCAAGGAAGGCATACGCGCTTACCTTGCCATACGTAGCGGCTTCGACACGCAGCCCTACCTCAATAGCCGCAGCACCTTTGTCCTCGGCGGGTTCGGCGGTTCCACAGGCAGACCGCTGCGCGCCGGTGATGTTCTCCATACCGGGCAGAAAGACGTCACTCCCGAACCATCGGACGCTCTGTCTCCCGACCAGATCCCCACGCTGACGCATGATTGGATCATCGGCGTCACCGTTGGCCCGCACACTGCGCCGGACTTCTTCACGGACGAAGACATCGAGATGATCTTCTCCACACAGTGGAAGGTTCACTATCAGAGCGACCGCACCGGCGTACGCCTGGTGGGACCAAAACCTAAGTGGGCAAGACCCGACGGTGGCGAAGCTGGCTTACATCCTTCCAACATCCACGACAACGCCTACGCCATCGGCACCATCGACTTCACCGGCGACATGCCAATCCTCCTGGGACCGGACGGCCCAAGCCTTGGCGGCTTTGTATGTCCTGCCACCATCGTTCAAGCGGAACTATGGAAGCTCGGCCAGCTAAAGGCCGGCGACCGTGTGCAATTTCGTCCCGTCGCGCTCGCAACGGCTGAGGCCATGGAACGACAGCAGGATGCGTTCGTCCAGACATTCAACGGCACGCTACCAACGTTGCCCGGTTCGCCGAACGCAGAGCCCGCCATCGTTAATCGCGTCGAGCAGCGCAGTCCTTCGATGACATTCCGCGCCGACGGCGATAAGTATCTCCTCGTAGAGTACGGAGAGCTGCAACTGGATCTTCGCCTGCGCTTCCGCGTGCACATCCTCGAGCAGCATCTGCGCGAAGCAAATCTTCCCGGCATCATCGACATCACGCCTGGCGTGCGCTCGCTCCACATTCACTATGACAGTCGTCTTCTCTCACGCCAAAAGCTGATCGACGCGCTCGATGAGATCGACCGCACGATGCCGGAGCTCTCAGACATCACGGTTCCCTCGCGCATCGTGCATCTGCCGTTGTCATGGGACGACCCACAAGCAAAGCTCGCGCAACAGAAATATATGCAGGCCGTGCGGCCGGACGCACCGTGGTGCCCGTCGAACATCGAGTTCATTCGCCGTATCAACGGACTAGATTCCATCGACGATGTCTATCGCATCGTGCATGAGGCGAGCTACCTCGTGCTCGGTCTCGGCGATGTCTACCTCGGCGCTCCGGTTGCTACTCCCATCGATCCGCGCCATCGACTCGTGACCACTAAATACAACCCGGCGCGAACTTGGACGCCCGAAAATGCCGTCGGCATCGGAGGCGCATATATGTGCGTCTACGGCATGGAAGGCCCGGGCGGTTACCAGCTCGTAGGTCGCACCATCCAGGTGTGGAATACCTGGAAATCAACGCCAGCCTTTGCTCAAGGCACTCCATGGTCGCTGCGCTTCTTCGACCAGATACGGTTTTATCCAGTCTCTGCCGAGGAGTTACTGGATGCGCGCGAGCGCTTTCCTCACGGCCGCTACGAGCTGAAGGTGGAACCATCGACATTCAACCTCGCCGAATACCAAAAATTTCTCGACTCGATCAGCGTCGAGGCAACAGCGTTCAAACAGCACCAGAAGGCATCGTTCGACGCAGAGCGTGAGCGCTGGCGCGCAGCGGGTCTTCTCACCGTCGTAGAGCCCCCAGAGGCAGCACCTGAAACTGATGCCGCAACAGTCCCGGAAGGCTGTGAAGGCGTTTCGTCGCCGCTCACAGCAAGCGTCTTTCAGATCGTCGTCACCAAGGGGCAGATCGTCGCGGAAGGTGAGAAGCTCATCGTCCTGGATGCCATGAAGACCGAGATTGGCATCACCTCGCACACGGCAGGCACAGTAGAGGATATCTACTGCGAGCTTGGAGCGGTTGTGAACGCGGGCCAGTCGCTGTTTGCAATCCGCCCCACAACATAAGCCCGAACGGTCATCAGGATTCGCGACATCAGGAGAAGTATGGATATCACTTCGCTGCACAAGCTATACACATCGGGTACATCAACTCCTGAAGCTATCATCAACGCGATCTACGACCGCATCGACGCCGAAGGCCTCTGTCCTGTGTGGATCGCGCTTGTGCCGCGCGAACAAGCCATTCAGCGAGCGAAGACGCTCCAGGCCGCTGACTACGAACACCTGCCGCTGTACGGAATTCCCTTTGCAGTCAAAGACAACATCGATGTCGCAGGGATACCCACCACCGCCGGTTGCGCGGAGTTCGCCTACACTCCAACCGAAAGCGCACCCGTTGTCAGCCGTCTCGAAGCCGCGGGCGCAATCCTGATCGGCAAGACGAACATGGATCAGTTCGCAACGGGGCTCGTCGGCACTAGGACGCCCTACGGCATCTGCTCCAGCGTCTTCGACAAAAACTACATCTCTGGCGGATCAAGCGCAGGCTCCGCGGTGGCAGTTGCTAACGGCACGGTCAGCTTCTCTCTGGGTACAGACACCGCAGGCTCGGGCCGTGTACCTGCAATGTTCAACAACCTCATCGGACTGAAGCCGACGCGCGGCGTCTTGAGCGCTCGTGGCGTCGTACCAGCATGTCGCACGCTCGACTGCGTCTCCATCTTCGCCGAAACCTCTTTCGACGCATCGCTCGTGCTCGCCGCTGCGCATGGCCTCGACGAACAGGATGCGTACTCACGTACTCCGTACATCGGCGCTGGCGCTGCACCGTGGATCGCATCACAGACATTTCGCTTTGGAGTTCCGTCGCCTAGCAGTCTGGAGTTCTTCGACGACACTCATAATCCAGCACTCTACCAGGCAGCAGTCGAAAAGCTCACAGCGCTCGGCGGCGAAGCGGTTGAAATCGACATAGTACCGTTCCTAGAGACGGCGCGGCTGCTCTATCAAGGTCCCTGGGTAGCAGAGCGCTACGCAGCCATCGCCCCCTTCATCGAAAAACACAAAGACACGATGGACCCGACGGTCGCAAAGATCATCGAGGGTGCGAAGCAATACTCCGCTGTGGACATGTTCAACGCCACATACAAACTTGAAGAACTTCGCCGCCGCACCAGCAGCGTATGGAAGTCCATCGACCTGATGGTCCTCCCCACCGCACCGCGCACCTATACCATCGCGGAGATCGAAGCCACGCCCATCGAGCGCAACAGCCACCTCGGCTACTACACAAACTTCGTCAATCTTCTGGATCTCTCCGCCGTAGCAGTACCCACCGGCTTTCGTCCTGACGGCCTTCCCTTCGGCGTCAGCTTGATCGCTCCGGCTTTTGAAGATGTAGCTCTACTCACTTTGGCGGACCGTCTTCATCGCAGCTACCCAACCACACTCGGAGTCTCCCAGACAAAGCTCGCCGACACTCCACCTCTTTCGATGACAACGCCTCCTCCGGGCTGTCTGTTGATGGCCGTCGTCGGCGCTCACCTGAGCGGACAACCCCTCAACTGGCAGTTGACGCAGCGCAACGGGCGTCTCGTACGCACCTGCCGCACGCATTCCGAATACAAGTTTTACGCTCTGCGTGGAACAGTTCCGCCCAAGCCCGGCCTTGTGCGTGTACCTGGCTTCGAAGGCCCGGGCATCGAGGTCGAAGTCTGGGCTCTCCCGGAAGACACGGTAGCCAGCTTCGTCGATGGCGTGCCTCAGCCACTGTCCATCGGCACGCTGCGACTCGAAGACGGCACCCTAGTGAAAGGCTTCCTCGTCGAACCCGCAGCCGTCGAGGACGCCGTCGAGATCACCAGCCTCGGAGGCTGGCGGAAGTATCTACAGACCCTCAAGTAAGCGCAGGCCGCCCTACTGTGGCAACCCCGTCACATTGGTGTCATCCTTCAGCTGCACTTTGCTTTCATCGGCAAAATGGAAGCTGGCGTCGGAAAACCGCCAGTCCTTCGCATCGTCGATATGTCCAGCCGTCTGCGCAGCAATATCCAGATGATCGAGCTGCACGCTCTCCACCGGCGCATTCGTATAGGCGTCGACACTGAACGCCGTGCGCGCACCGGTGGCATGGATGTTCCAGATATGCACGTCAGAGATATGCGCGATGCCCTTGTCCGCAGGCACGGGCGTTGACAGCACTGTGTAGTACGGCGGATAGCTCGTCATGCCATCCGGAATCTTCGCATAGCTATAACTGGGATTCCAGTTCATCGTGATGCTCAGCACAATGCGCGCGCCCGTGATGTTGAAGTCGTGCAGCCTCACATTCTGAGCGAAGCCGCCACGAGTATGCGCCGATTTGAAAAGGATGCCATTCGGCACATGCTCCAGTGTCGTGATGTTCCATGCCTCGATGTTGCGGAAGCCACCCGAGGTCTCACTGCCGAACGTTACGCCCGCCGCCCCGTCACGCACTATGTTGTCGTGCAGCTTCACATTCTCTGTCGGACGATTGACCCGCAACCCATCAGCATCGCGCCCTGCCTTTAGGCACAGCGCGTCATCGTTCACTTCGATGTCCGCATGCGAAACGTCGATGTCATGCGAAGAGTCGATGTCTATGCCATCGGTGGATGGCCCGCGGCCACCGATGTTGTTGCGAATAATGACACCATCCACTACCACATCATGCGAGTAACAAATATGCACCGTCCAGAAGCCAGCGCGATGCAGATTGAGACCACCGCCAAGATGCACCTTCGACGAATCAAAGATCTGGATTAGACGCGGACGCTTGGCATCATAATCCGAGGCCCAGCGCAGACCCTTCGGTTCTTCGACCTTGCGCAGCGCCCAGTAGCTGTCCCAATAGACCTTGCCATCGCCGTCGATAGTGCCTTCGCCTGTGATCGTAGCACCGGTCTGCTTGTAGACGTTGATCAACGCAGCAGGCCAAGTCATCTCAATGCCGGCCACACGCGTCGGCATCTCAGGGTAATCGCTGATGCTCTGCGAACCCAGCAGCGTCACACCTTTGTCGACGCGCAAGGTAACGCCCGACTTCACAAAGAGCGATCCAGTTAGATAGGTACCATCAGGAAGCGTGACAGTTCCACCATGCTTGGCCGCAGCGTCGATCGCCCGCTGAATAGCCGCGGTGTTCAACGTTGTTCCATCAGCTTTCGCGCCATAGCTCGCAACGGAAAAGTCTTTCGCATAAGCCGCAAGCGGCGCAAGCAGTGTTCCGAGCAAAAGCACACCGGCAACCCTTACACATTTCGCAATCCGACAGAGACCGAGGTGCACGTAACCGTTTGTCATTGAAGTGAACCGAATCATTGTTGTCCTTCTGTCACAAGTTGGATCTTACCGAGAATCCCGGATGGTATGGCCTTCACCTTATCGAGGTCCTGCATCTGGAACCGGTCGCCATACTTTGCGATGAGCGGTTTGTAATCATGAGGCGGCAATGCGGACCACGCATTGAGCGCCGTGTTGAAGACACGAATCTCGATATGGTTCACTCCAGGCTGGAGCAGCGCACTTACGTCCAGTCGATATGGCGGATGCCACAGCGCCCCGGCAGGCTTGCCGTTGATGACTACCAGAGCAGCCTCATGAATCGGAGGATCGAAGTACGCATGCATACCCGGCCCGGTCCGCGTGACCAGCGGATTAGGAAGGCCGTTCGCCGCAAGCACCGGATGCTCAGGTGGAGAAGTCGGAGCACCAGGCAGCGCCGAACCGCCATCCACTGCAAGATAGACAGGCGTGTGCGGCAGCGCCTTCAGTGTCACAACCCGCGCGTAGTCCGCCTCGCCTGAGTAGTGCAGCGTTGCAGGATCGGCCGTCCAGTCAGTCAGCGTCTTCTCTTCAGAAGACGTACCGAGGCTGGTGAAAGTGACCTTCCAGTCGCCACTCACATCAGCAAGAGTCCTATCTGGCGACGGCGCTTTGGAGTTGGCCTTCGAAGCAGCATCGGCAAAGACAAAGACCGTTGATCCATAGGGTGCCAAAGATAACTTAGCCGTGTTGCTAGCAAGGGACATCCGGTCGCCGTTATCGGGGTTCCATTGTTCAGCATTCTTGTGTTGTGTACTGAGCGTGACCGTCGCATCGACAGGCTTGTTGCTCGTGTTCACAACGTAGTAGACATCCGCATCCTGCAGCCTGCGGCGAATGAAGCCAACAGCATTCTTTGCTGCATCACTTGCATCGCCAAATCCTAAGTCTGGCGTCACCATATCGTGCATCGCATGGCCCAGAGCAGCGTAATCCGGCACAACCGCAATGGCCTCCGATAGCTGCTGAATCTCCGGCGAGGCATCTCCTTCAGCGTCCCTCGTGGGCACATGCTCTATGGCAACCACCTTGCCACCCCTGGCTGCGTAGTCGTGAATCTTACGCATCGTCTCAACAGGAATTCGATCTGTCGGCGGCAGAACCAGAATCTCGTGTGTTCCCATGCCTACTCTGTTGATCGCAGTCGCGTCGATAAAGTCCACGTTATAGCCAGCCGAGAGGATGTTCGACATCAACGCCGGTGCAATCAGCCTCTGCATCGCGCCCGTCACGGTAACGTGTGCAGGCGTAAAGCTCGCCCACGCATCGTCGGTCGGCAATAGGATGGCGACCTGGTTCGCTGGTTGCCCCTGCCGCAGAAGCCAGCTCAGTCGCGCGATGTACTCAGTGACCGCGGGCATCACCGGATGCCACGGATTATGGTCATTGAAGCTGGCCGCAGCATACAAACTCCAACCAGGCTCAGGAACCTCATGGTCCGGCGGCGAGTACGGCCAACCGTGAAATATCAGCTGGTTCTCGCCCGTGATGAAGTCGACGTCGGCCTCCGCCTTCATATCAAGAGGAGTCGCTCGAAAGACAGGCGAGTGCAGCCACGTGTACGTCTCTCCGCTTGTCACCTCATGGCCGAAGACGTGGTTCGCAGAGGTCGCCCAACGCAGCGTAGAGAACGCGCGCCACTGCGGGCCTTCGCCTTCAGCCAGCGCAACAAGGTTCTCTGAGGAGAAATCAACCGCCGGCTCTCCATACGTCTGCGAACGGAACTTCGTGTGGTGCGCATTTGCCCAGTCGTTAATCTGCGTCAGGTAGTTCTCATTCACCAACTCTGTAAGCGTCACACCCCAGTCGTGACGCACCTTATCCGCTCCTGGCGAGCCGCCACCCACAAGTTCCGCAAGATGCGGAATCAGATCATAGCCACGCCGCTTCAGAAACTCCTGCGGAAGACCGGGCGTCCAATCCGCGCCATAGGCCTCCAGCGAATCAGAGAAGATGGCATAAGGCGGCGTCCCCCCAAAGGCGCTCAACAGTGGCTCACCCACCTTTGCAAGATGCGTCGCGACTGCTTGGTGCGAGAACGGATCGAGCACGTACCCTTCAGCATTAACTGCCGCTCGCTTCACTTGCTGCTTCGTATGACCGAGCACAAAGAACAGCGCCACACGCGGTGTATCCGACGCACTCACGGCAATGACGTTGGGAGCAATCTTCATAGGCTGAGCCGAGGCTGCATCCCAGCCAACAGGCTTAGGCGCCGCGCTACGTCGCGAGCCATCCACAGGCTGTTCGCCTACGTCACGAGCATTCACAATCGAGCCCGAGATGAAAGACTCCCCGTCTTCCAGTGCCGGAACCTTGATCGAAGTCGCATGGGCAGCGATCGGAACCTCAATCGTACGCAGCCGCGCAGCAGCCTCCGAGAGCGGTGTGCTCGGACCACCGTACGGCCAGCCGCTGCAGAGCGTGACGTCAATCCGCAGGCCCAGCCGCCGCCCCTGCTCCTGCGCGTAACGCACCGCGTCCAGCATCGCTGGCGAAAGGAACGGCAGATTGTTCAAATCCTTCGCAGGGTCGTCCAGCACCTCCGGATACACGAACGCCAGCTCCGCGCCGCCGATGCCGTCAGCCTTCATCTGCTCAAGCTCACGCAGTATCTCCGGCTTCACCACCGCGGCTCCGAACCACCACCAACGCACCATCGGTTTCGCACTGTCCGGTGGGTTCAGAAATCCCTGCTCCAACGACTGCAGCGATGCAGCATGTGGCGACTGTGCAGGGAGTGCCGCTGCAAACATACCGCTCAGCGCTGCTAGAAGTATCGAAGTTCTTACGGTTGAGGTCATTGCTGCCACTACTCCTTAGGTACGTTTGGTGCTAACGCAGGCGCTGCAAGCTCGGCCCCGAACTCCGCTTCGCAAGTAGTCACCATCCACGGCAAAACTGGGTGCAGGCGTAGATAACTGAGCGGCCGTCAGGCTGGCACTTAACATCGTCTCGCAGACGCATATAAAAGAGCGGGCCGCGGAAGGCGGAAGCGAACAAAGGCAGCGTCTGGAGAGGATCTGCTCATGGTCTAGAAAGCGAATGGAACCTACGCAGAAACTCTATGTAGGTCAACCCGTATGTGTCAATAGACAAACTATTTCGGAAACGCTTATCATGAGCACGTTTCCATTGCCGAATGCCCCATTCCTCAGGAGCCGTCACGATGCACCTTCAATCTAAGAGTCCCGCTGCCATCTGTGTGGCACTGACACTAGTCGCAACTGCCTGCGCCCGCCTTGCAGCACAGGAAGAGCGCTTCACATGTCAGGCTTCATCCCGCAGCGCGGAACACGCTCTGACGGCCGATACCCGTTTTGATGCCTCGAAGGCCGCCACAGCCTACGGCTTTGATCTCGCCGCATCGCCCATCAGCTTCTCGAAAGCTGCGTGCAGCAGTGACAAACCCTTCTTCTTCTCGATCGCTGCAACCGACGGAAACTATCAGGTAACAGTTGATCTCGGCGGCCCCGAGGCATCCACAACGACCGTGCGCGCGGAAGCACGCCGTCTCTTCATCGACGAACTTTCGCTCGCCGCAAAGCAGTCAAAGACTGTCGTCTTCAACGTGAATGTGCGCACTCCTACCATCGCAGGGGCTGCTAAAACCGGCGAAGCCCCGGTCGAGGTCCACCTCAAGCCACGCGAGATCGGCGCGCTCGACTGGGACAACAAGCTCACGCTGGAGTTCAACGGCGAGCACCCCAGCGTTCGCTCCATCACCATCAAACGCATCGACGATCTGCCCACCGTCTACCTCGCCGGCGACTCCACGATGGTCGATCAAGACAAGGAACCTTGGGCCGCATGGGGGCAGATGCTGCCCGTCTTTTTCGGCCCAAAGGTCGTCATTGCTAACGACGCCGAGTCCGGTGAGACCATCAAGAGCTTCGTCGGCGAGCGTCGTCTCGCCAAGGTCGAATCCACCTGGAAGAGTGGTGACTACCTGCTCATACAGTTCGCGCACAACGATCAGAAACCTGGCGGCGGCTTCGTCTCTATCCCCGAGTACAAGGACCTGATGCGGCGCTATATTGCGGACGCGCGCGCCAAGGGCGTCACACCCATCCTGGTCACCGCAATGAACCGCCGCAAATTCGACGCCGACGGCAAGATCGAGCAGACGCTCGGCGAGTACCCGCAGGCCACGCGCGACGTCGCAGCCGAACAGCACCTTGGCCTCATCGACCTCAACGCCATGAGCAAGACCCTCTTCGAGGCGCTCGGCGACGCAGGTACTCTTAAGGCCTTCGTCCACTACCCCGCAAACACATTCCCCGACCAGCCCCAAGAGTTAAAAGACGACACCCACTTCAACAGCTACGGTGCCTACGAACTCGCACGCGCCATCGTACAAAGCATCCGCGATCAGCACTTGCCATTGGAGAATTACCTTCGCCCGAACATCCCACCGTTCGACCCGGCGCACCCACTCCCCTTCGCTGAATGGCATCTGCCATCCAGCCCGTTCGTCTCCACCACGACGCCCTACGGTCGTTAGTCTGACTACGCGGGCGTCATCATCTGGTGAATCTGCTGCCACAGCATCACCAGCGTCAACCCGATCACGATCGCCGCGGTCGCCCACGCCACCACATTGAACCAGGTGGAGTTCGTGTATTCACCCATCAGGTCCTTCTTGTTGATCAGCTTGAGCATGAAGTACAGCACGAACGGCAGCAGCACCCCGTTCAGTACCTGGCTCAGGATCGTCATCGGCACCAGCGGGAAGTTGGGGATCAGCACCACCGCTGCGCCAGCCACAATCAGCAGCGTGTACAGCCAGTAGAAGAAAGGTGCCTGCTGGAACTTCTTGTCCACGCCGCTCTCAAACCCAAGCCCCTCGCACACACTGTATGCCGTGGAGATAGGCAGAACACTCGCCGCAAAGAAGGACGCATTGAACAGCCCCGCGGAAAACAGCAACCCGGCAAACTCACCTGCCAGCGGCTTCATCGCCTGCGCAGCATCCGCCGGAACGCTGATGTTGCGCATCCCGTGCGTCCACAGCGTTGCGGCGCACGCAACAATGATGAACCACGCCACAATGTCCGAGAAGATCGAGCCCACGATCACGTCCATGCGGCTCGCTGCGTACTGCTTTACATTCACGCCCTTCTCAACGACCGACGACTGGAGATAAAACTGCATCCACGGCGTGATCGTTGTGCCGATCACGCCCACCGTCATGTAGACATAGTTGCGGTCGCCCCACACACTGCGCCCGGGTACCTTCACCGTCTCCAGCAGAGCATCATGCCACGAGGGCTGCGCCAGCACTCCCGCAACGATATAGCAGATATAAAACCCGCTCGCCACAAGGAAGATCTTCTCAACGCTCTTGTAGTCGCCACGCACCACCAGCAGCCACACGGCCCCTGCACACGCTGGCACGCTGACGTACTTGCTGACGTGAAACAGTTCGATCGAACCTGCGATACCGGAGAACTCGGCGATCACATTGCCAAAGTTCACCACCACCAGCAGCAGCATAATGAAGAACGTCATCCGCAGGCCAAACTCTTCGCGAATCAGGTCGCTCAGGCCCTTGCCTGTCACGACTCCCATCCGCGCGCACATCTCCTGCACCACGATCAACGCCAGCGTAATCGGCAGCATCGTCCATAGCAGGTGATAGCCGTACTGCGCGCCTGCCTGCGAGTAGGTAAGAATGCCGCCCGCGTCGTTATCGACGTTGGCCGTGATGAACCCCGGCCCAAGCACCGCAAAGAAGAGAAAGAGGCTGGTTCGCCAGCGCTTCCAGAAGCTCACACCGCCACCGCCGCGCACAGATTCGCTGCACCGCGAGTCACCGCAACAAGCGCGGTCTGAATGTGGAATGAAATCTGCAATGTGGCTCCTCGCCTCTCTCTAGACTAACCCGAGCCAACGCCCTGTGTGCTACACCGCCGTGAACCCGAACTGCCGTGGCGAAACTTGGCACACTTCGCGCCCTTTGCGGGAGGCTTTTATGCCCCTTCGGTCAACGCCCGCACCCGCTCCACAACCTTCGCCATCTGCGCGTCATTCCCATATCCATCGCGCACTGCCCGTACCCGCCCAGCCGCGGCGATCCGCCCACGCGCCGCGGCATCCGGCAGATACCTCCGGATCTTCTCCGCGCACTCCTCATATCCAGTGAAAAACACAGCCTCTTCGTCCTCAACAAACCGCTCCAGATGCCCTTCAGACCGCTCCGCCAGCAGAAACCCGCCACACGCCGCAATCTCAAAGCTCTTGTGCACAAACTCATCTTGATTGGAGTGCGTCAGAAAACTCAGATTGATCTTCGAGTCCCACATCGCCTCGCGATAGGCCGTACCGTACAACTCGCCACCCGTATACAGCGCAGCAGTCGCGTCGGCAGACAGCCGCGCACGCCACTGCCGGTCGCCGGAGATCACCACCGGCAGCCCCTCACGCCATAGCCGCGTCAAAAACTCCGGACGATCGTCATATGCCGTACCGATGAACGACACCCCACGCGACCGCGACGCATCGAGCGCCACGTAATCCTCACCCTCGGCCGCGAAGTGAATTGTCGGCTCATACGCCGTCTGAATCTTGATCACATCCCGCGCGCCGCGGCTCTTGTAGTCCACGATATTGCGGTCGCGCTGCACCACATGCAGATCGAACTCCGGGATGCACTGCATATAGAGCCGCCAGCCCGGATCGTGCCGCGGCCCAAACGCGTTATCAATCATGTAGCTCACGCTGGCGAAGCCCATCTCTCGCAGCTTAGCCAGAGTCGCCGGACGCAACCCCAGCAGCTTATCTGCCCAGAAGACATCGGGCCGCTCCCGCTCCGCCATCGCCAGCACATCGCGGTTCAGCCGAGCCACCCACGGCCCCATCTGCGCCCTGTGCACCACCTTCCGCAGCAGCGCGCTCTGCGGCTCATAGGCATAGCTGTTTAGCGGAACCACCGTATGTCCCAGCCGCTCCAGTGCCCACAGCCTGTACAGCGCCGAATCGTTCGCAGAGAGCTGACCAGCATACAAAATCTTCACCGCCGCTCCTCTGCCTTTCTCTATCCTCTACCCACGATCCCCTGCTTCACTCCGCCAGCAGTTGCGCAATCACCTGTTCCGCATGGATCACGCCTGCGATGCACCCATGCACATCCAGCACCGGCAGCGACCGCAGGTTGTACTTGTCGAACAGCACAGCAACGTCCTTGTCGCGCGCATGCAGCGTGCAGCTCACCTTATGGCCATCCGTCAGCGACTTCAGCAGCTCATCACTCGGCGCCAGCAGCATCCGGGGCAGAGTCACCACCCCGGCCAGCTTCTCCCCCTCGCCCGTCAGGTAGATCTCCGTCACATTGTCCGGATCACCCTCAAACGACCGCAACGCCTGCACCCCATCGAACACCGTCGCCTCCAACGGCACGCTTAGGTAGTCCGTCGTCATCAATCCAGCAGCCGAGTTCGGCGAGAACTCCAGCAGGTCCTCAATGTCCTGCCGCTCCTCTGGCTCCATCTCCTCCAGAATTGCGTCCGACTGCTCATCGCTCAGCTCTGACAGCGCATCCGCCGCCGCACCCGGGTCCATCTCCTCCAGAATCTCCGCCGCGCGCTCCGAATCCAGGTTCTCCAGCAGCGCCTTCTGCAGCTTCGGCTCGATCTCCTCCAGAGCTTCGGCCGCCGTCTCCTCATCCAGGCTCGAGAACACCGCCTCGCGCTCCGCCGGCGCCAGGTCTTCCAGAATGTCCGCGATATCCGACGGATGCAGCTTCGCCAGCCGCTCCTGCCCAATCTTCAGCCTTACCCGCCGCGCCGGATCGCGCTCGATCAAATCCACGCAGCCCCACGGAATCGCCCGCGCAGCAAACCGTTCTGCGATGCCTTCGACCACCGTCACCGGCAGCCCTTTGAACAGCCGTCGCGTCGCTCCACGCGTACCGACCTCAACCTCTTCGATCCGCAGTCCCGCCGTCTCACCCGCATGCGCGCCCGGCTCCCACACCAGGTTCACATCGTTCACGCGGACGACCTTGCGCCCGTCCACGTCGATAATCTGCTGGTCGAGCAGGTCGTAGTCCAGCAGCAAAAACTCATTCGGTTGCACAAACGTCTCAGTAGCGCCGCTCGCGCGCAACGGCCCGGCTTCGGAATCCGGCAGCACAATCCGCCCCACCGGCAGCAGCACACGCTCCTTCTTGCCGTTCCTGCGCCGCCCCAGCACCAGCCCCGAAACATGCGCCCCATCCAGACGCACATCCACCGCAAACTCCACCACGCGCCCTACCGGCCTACCGGCGGAGTCCACAACGCTCCGGCCCAGCAGGGCCGACGCGCTCGTCGAGATGGTCTGCACTTCCAACATCGCTCCCCCTAACCTACCTCATTGGATGCGCCACCCCCAAACAAAACGGCGGAGCCGAAGCTCCGCCGTTTCTATTCCCTGTTTACTACTGGCTATTCCCTGCGTTTACGCCGTAACCGGCTCAAGCACCTGGCCAAACCGCTTGCCCGTGCGCGCGGCGGCTGCGTTCTTCTGCAGCGCGTAGCCCGCGATCAGCGGAAACGCCACCGTCGCCTCGGAGTACACCATCTGCTCATAGGTCAGTTCAACCTTGCCCCACGAGCTGGCTTCCTTCAGCGTCGAGCCCGAGAGCGCACCATCGCGCACATCGGCCACCGTCACCTGGATCGCGTATTTGTGCATCGAAGCGTCCACGCCGAGCACGTCCGCAGCCACCACGATGTCCTGCGCGAAGTTCTTCGGCACACCGCCACCGATCATCAGCAGACCCGTCGTCGGGTTCGCGATCTTCAGCTGCGTCAGCTCATAGAAGTCCTTCACGGAGTCGATGGAGACAACCGGCTTTCCGAGACGCGCGTGCTGATGCGCCACCAGGCCAAAGCCAGCCGAGCAATCCGAGAACGCCGGGCAGAAGATCGGTACCTGCTTCTCATAGCAAGCCCACACGATCGAATCAGGCTGACCCTGCTTCGGCGTGCGTCCGTGCTTGTCCAGGTACTCAGCCATCGCCACGATGAACTCACGCGAAGAGTACGCGCGCGGCTCCAGCGAATTGGTGATCTGGTGAATCGTCTCGTCGCAGATGCGAAGCTCATCTTCGTCGATGAACGTGTCGTAGATGCGGTCGATCTGCATCTCGCGCAGCTCGCCGTCATGCGCGCCGTACTTGTACTCGTCGGGCGCGATGTAGTGGCGGAAGCCCAGCGCCTCAAAGAAGTCCTGATCGACGATGTTCGCGCCGGTAGACACGATCGCGTCCACCATGTTGTTGCGAACCAGGTCGACGATGACCTTCTGCAGACCAGCCGAGATCAGCGAACCGGCCAGGCACAGAATCACGCCACACTCCGTATCGCGCAGCATCATCTCGTAGAGGCCGGCAGCGCGAGCCAGGTCGCGCGAGCTATACGCCATGGGGGCCATGGCATCGACCAGCGAGACAACATTGTGCTGCATGATGTCAATCGGCTGGATTGTGTTTTGGAGGAGTTCCTTTTTCGTCTTCATATCAACTACAATTTTATCGCGTTTCGCCCAATAACGATGCGGTATCTCCGTGAATTTTCACCGCCGGAAATCTCCCCGGAATGCACTCAACCCAGAACGAACGCCTTCCTCCGTATCGCCAGCCACGCCAGCACCACAAACAACACCAGCGCCAACACCTTGCACACCGTCGTAATCGGCTCCGTACCCGTCGGCGCCAGCGCATGCAGAGCCGGAATCTTCTGAAACGACTGCACAATCAGCACCAGCACATTGAAAAACTCGGCGATCGTGCACGTGATGATGTACGTCTTCGTCCATCCCTTCTGCAGTGCCACCACCGCCAGCGCAAGCACCACCAGCGAGATCCCGCCCACCACAATCCCCGGCGTTACCTTGTGAATGGGGTAAAAGTATCCGGTCACACTCGTCAAAATGGTCGTCACCAGGAACAGCCTGTTCCAGCCCTTCAACCGCAGCCCCGTCAGAAACCCATAGATCACTACCAGGCCAGCGGCGATCCCAATCAAACTGAGCGCAACATGCACCAATGTAAGAGTCGACATAGGAAGCTCCTTCGGCGGACATCTGGGATGTGAGACAGTATGCACATCCTACACCCGAAGGCCCCCAGACTCGACACTTACTTCAGCCACGCCTCCACTGCCGCATCGAGCTTCTCCGGCTGGTCATACATGATGAAGTGCCGTGAGTCCTCTACGCGCACCAGCGTCACATGCGGCATCGCGTGATAGCCGTCCTTCACCATCGCCTCGTATGCATTCGAATCGGGCATCTTGGAGCTCGCATCGTACTCATAAAGCACCAGCGTCGGCGTCTCAATCGACGCCAGACTCGGTCGTTCATCCGTCAGAAGGTCCTCGTACAGCGCCTCGGCCACCACCGCACGATCACTCGCAACCGAACTCGCGATAGCAGCCTTCTGTCCTTCCGCGCTCTTCGCCATCGCGGCCATCATCACCTGCTGCGTCGCGGCATACTGGTCCGCGGGCGTCACGACGATCTGCTGCTTGATCCCCGCAGCCATCGGCTTCATCGCATCCACCGTCGCCGTCGGGCTGAACAGCACCGCATAGTATGGCAGCGTATCCACAATCACCGCCTTGCGCACATCCGCCGGATACTTCGCCTCCAGCATCAAAGTCAGCAGCCCGCCCAGCGAGTGCCCGATCACCACCGGCTTCATCCCGCTCGCCGCAATATACTTGTGCAGTTCGTCGACAATCCCCGGCAACATCGGCTGCGCATCACTCGCACCAGCATTTCCACCCGCCGCAGCGCCTGCAAAGCCATCCACCTGCACCACATGTAGCCGATAGTTCGGCGCGAGCTTCTTCACCTCGCCGTCCCACACCGCCGCCGAGCTCGCCAGCCCCGGAATCAGCAACACATCCGGCTTACTCGCCGTGCCCGCATCGGTAATAACTCACTTGGCTCATCAAACCCTTTCGGAGCCGTTGAGTCTCACCATGGACTAAAGAAAAAGTCTGGTAAGGGCACTACGTGTTCCTATTAAGGGGTAGACTTTTCGGCCTGTGTTTGCACAAGAATCTGTGTT
>CAJCIM010000171.1 GCA_903970395.1 Acidobacteriaceae bacterium | reverse complement strand
CCTCGTCGATCGCCAGATCGACGACTTCAGCCTGCTTGATAAACAGGTTTGGAATTGACTCCAGCTTCTCGCGCATCTTCGTCCGGTACAGGGCCTTGTCGCACTGCGCCCGCGGAGACCAAACGGCCGGCCCGCGCGATGTATTCAGCAGCCGAAACTGGATCCCGCAGCTATCGGCAACCTCGCCCATGATGCCGCCCAGAGCATCGACCTCACGCACCAGATGGCCCTTCGCAACGCCACCTATCGCCGGGTTGCAGGACATCTGCGCAATCAGATCGAGATTCAGCGTAAACAGCGCCGTCCGCAGCCCCATACGTGCCGCCGCAGCCGCAGCCTCGCATCCGGCATGACCCGCGCCGACCACCAGCACATCGAACTGTTCTGAGAAGCCCACAAACTGTATTCTATCGAGTTAATTAGTAAGGCTTTGACAATTGGGCTAAATGACATACCTAAAAATTGAAATTTGATCAGGAGACAATGCTGTCGGGAGTTTTCGCCTTTCAGTGATGAGAACTTTTGCCTGCTTTTGCAATCATTCGCAGCAGTCTCGATATCGTCGGAATGGGCTGATTCATTTGGGCGTATCTTTTTGCCGAAGGTAATGATGTCAAGTCAAGAAAGTCGTTTAGTTGTCGCTTGTTCTCAAATCTAAGCGCAACGTCAAACCTCGAGAGGACTTTTTATCCACCCCGTCCTCAAGGACCATTTTTTGCACTCGCTTGACGAGGTGGTTCACTATGCGAACATTCTGCGTGGGACTGAGCGCGCGACAAAAACTTCGAAAAGGAAGAGTGTGCCTTCGGCTATTGCATCGTTTACATGCGAGCACGATGTTATGTATCGAGTCATCGCCTCCACAATGGACACAGAGAATATGATCGCGCGTTGGCGTTAGAAGCTCCGTAAATGAGCAATTGCAATAAAAGCAGCAACCTTCTTGAAGCCTAAGTAAGGCTTTAACTTCACTATGATTGTGAGAGCCACCGGCCTCTCTCAACCATACTTTGCGTCGCAGCGCGCTGAACTCACGTTGAAGATGGCGTTCATAAACACCTATCAGGCCGTCCGATACAGACCATCCAGTACAACCACACTCGCAAGTCAGATAGCGCCTTTCGGGGGCATCGCCAAGCTGAAACTGAACGAGCACTTCTTCAGTAAAGGGCCGATTGCACTCTATACAAGTGCCATTTGGAACAAGATGCTTCCAAAATGCCGCCTCCTCTATCTCTGACATCTGTTCGCCTGAAGCGAGAGAAAACGAGAAAGAAGGAATGTCACTCCATCGATGGACCAATGTGAAGCCCGAACCGCCAAATGAACTCACACTTCGCTTCCTCAGCCAGCGAATTGCTTGGGTGAGGGAGGTGGGAGCTGGCTCTGCAAGATACCTGCAGTAATTTCGGTATCCTACCTCAGGTATAACGTGGGGGCCCTGGATTTGGACTGTGGCGCTACTCGCTGCTTGGGCATGATTCATGCCTAACCGTCGCGCTACCATGAATCCATGCTCGAACTTTCTCCCACCGAAGCCCGCGTCCTCGGCTGTCTCATCGAAAAAGAGATCACCACGCCGGAGTACTACCCACTCTCGCTCAACGCCACGCTGAACGCCTGCAACCAGAAGACCAACCGCGAACCCGTCATGGAGCTGACCGAAGCCGACGTCCGCACCGCGCTCTTCGACCTGGAAAACCTCGGCCTCGTCCGCACCGACGCCTCCTCCCGCGTCTCCAAATTCGAGCACCGCGTCCGCGACGTCCTCAACCTGCGTCGCGATGAGGTCGCCGTCCTCTGCCTGCTACTGCTTCGCGGCCCGCAGACACCCGCCGAGCTCCGCGCGCGCGCCGAACGGCTCTACACCTTCGACGACAACCCCGCCGTCGTCTCCACGCTCGAGCGCCTCAGCACCCGCGAAGAGCCGTTCACCGTGCACTTGCAGCGCCAGCCCGGCGCACGCGAGACCCGGTGGATGCACCTGCTCTCCGGCACCGTCGAGCAGACTCTCGTCTCCAATACCCCCGCCGAGCGCTCCCCCATAGCGCCCAACCTGCTCGAGCAGCTCGCCGCGCTCCACCAGGCCTATGACGAACTCCAGGAGCGCGTCCGTATCCTCGAAGCGCGTCTCGACGCCTTCGCTCCCATCGAGTAGCAGCCGCTTTCATCCGCTCAACGGTTGACGAAGAAACCGTGACCAATCGCGGTGGCGAGTACTATTCTTGTGCGGTATCGTCAAAACAACATCACCAAGTTTCGTCAGGTTTCCTCTATCTGAGCTTTCTATAGGAGCGCCACCCTGCATGAACGTCCAGAACCGTCTCACCGCGGCATCAGCCGCTGCTCTTCTGCTCATCGCCGCCAGCGCCGCCGCACAGACCAAGCCGGCTGCGCACGCCACAAAGCTTCCCGAGATCGCCTATAAGACCTATACGCTGCCCAACGGCCTCAAGGTCATCACGCATGAAGACCATCGCCTGCCGCTCGTCTCGGTCGACCTCTGGTACCACGTCGGCCCACTGAACGAAAAGCCCGGCCGCACCGGCTTCGCCCATCTCTTCGAACACATGATGTTTGAAGGCTCCGAGCACGTCGGCGAGAAGGCGCACATCAAGTACGTTCAGTCCGCCGGCGCCACAGACGTCAACGGCACCACCGACTTCGACCGCACCAACTACTTCGAAACCATGCCCGCCAACCAGCTCGAGCTCGCGCTCTGGCTCGAATCCGACCGCATGGGCTTCCTCATGGAAGGCCTCGACCGCAAGCTCCTCGCCAACCAGCGCGACGTCGTCCGCAACGAGCGTCGCCAGGGCGAAGGCCGCCCTTACGAGGTCGCGCAGGAAGAGCTCTTCCATCAGCTCTTTCCCAAGGGCCATCCCTACTACGGCTCCGTCATCGGCTCCCACACGGACATCGAAGCCGCGCGCATCGCCGACATCCGCGACTTCCACCAGCAGTTCTACACGCCCAACAACGCCTCCATCGCCATTGCCGGCGACTTCAACCCCGAACAGTTGAAGGCACTGCTCACCAAATACTTCGGCCCCATCCCGCAGGGTCCACCGGTCGAGCCAGTCAACGTCACCACCCCGCCCATCACCGCGCAGCGTCGCGCCACCGTCACCGACACCGTGAAGCTGCCACAGATGCAGGTAGGCTGGCTCACACCCGCGGCCTTCACGCCGGGCTCCTACAACATCAGTGCTAACGTCTTCGCGCTCGGCGGCTCCAAGGCCAGCCGTCTCGATGAAGCCCTCGTGCTCAGGACGCAGGTTGCGCAGTCCGTCAGCTGCTACAGCGAGCCGCTGAAGCTCACCGGCCTCACCGGCTGCACGCTCACCGCCAAACCCGGCGTCAAGCTCGAAGACCTCGAGAAGACCTTCTGGGCTGAGCTCGCCAAGCTGCAGACCGAAGGCCCCACAGCTGAAGAAGTGGAAGCAGCCAAGGCGCAGGAGCTCACCGAGAAGATCAGCGGCCTGCAGCGCCTCGGCGGCTTCGGTGGCGTGGCCGACACGCTCGACCGCTACAACCAGTACACAGGGGACCCCGGCTATCTGCCCAAGGACGTCGCCGCCGAAGAGGCCATCACTGTCGCCAGCGTCAAGGCTGCGGCTGCCAAGTACCTCACCAAAGATGCTTCCGTCGTCATCTACTGCGTGCCCGGCAAGAAGGAGCTGAACGACGTACCGCGCAGCCCCGACGACACCGACGCCAACGTCAAGATCACCAACCCCTACACTCCCGAGTTTGAAGCCGCGCAGGACTGGCGCAAGACCGCACCCAAGGCTGGCCCGCCGGTCACCGTGCATCTGCCCGTGCCCCAGACCTTCACGCTAGCCAACGGCCTCAAGGTCTACTTCCTGGCGCAGAACTCGCTGCCTATCCTCTCCGCCTCCGTCGTCACGCGCGCCGGCAGCGAAAACAATCCCGCCGACAAGGCTGGCCTCGCCTCGCTCACCGCGCAGGTGATGGGCGAAGCCACCACCACCAAGGATGTCACCGCGCTCGCCGAAGCGCAGGAGCGCATCGGTACCAACATCCGCGTCGGCACCAGCATGGACGCCGCCACCACCGGCATGACTCTGCTCACGCAGTACACCGCGCCGGGCATGGCACTCTTCGCCGACGTCGTGCAACACCCCGCCTTCAGCCCCGACGATCTCGACCGCCTGCGCAAGCAGCGCCTCATCGGCATCCAGCAGGAGACCGACAACGTCAGCGCGATGGCCAACCGCGTCGGGCCCAAGCTCGTCTACGGCGACACCCCCTACGGCACCTCGCCCACCGGCACCACCGCCAGCGTGACCGGCCTCACGCGCGACGACGTCACCGGCTTCTACGCCAGCCACTTCGCACCGTCGGACTCCGCCCTCATCCTGGTCGGCGACGTCTCGCTCGCCGAAGCCCACCACCTCGCCGAGGAGTACTTCGGCAAGTGGTCAGGCAAGCCCGCACCAGACATCACCATCCCGCCCGCACCGGAGCTGCCGCCCACGCACATCGTCATCGTCGACAAGCCCGGCGCACCACAGACCGCGCTCTTCGCCTACGGCACCGGCGTCGCGGCCGACTCGCCCGACCTGCAGGCACTGCAGGTGATGAACTACACCCTCGGCGGCGCCTTCGCCAGCCGCATCAATATGAACCTGCGTGAGGTCCACGGCTACACCTACGGCGCGAGCTCGCAGTATGCCTTATACCGGGACGGCGGCCCCTTCTTCGCCGGCGGCCTCGTCCGCACCAACGTCACCGGCGACGCCGCCAAGCAGCTCATGACCGAGATCTCCGGCTTCCCCACTCACCCCTCCACCGACACCGAGATCAACGAAGCTAAACAGGCACGCATCCAGTCCCTGCCCGGTGCCTTTGAGACCACCTACTCCATCGCCGGCTCATTAGGTTCGCTCTTCCTCAACCACCGTCCGCTCGACTACTTCGCCACGCTGCCCGCCAAGTATCAGGCGGTCACCGCTGACGACGTAGCCCGCGTCGCGAAGGAAGACCTTCACCCCGACCACCTCATCATCGTCGCCGCCGGCGACCGCGCCAAGATCGAGGAGGAGCTGAAAGACTCCGGCCTCGGCCCGGTCGAGGTCCGCGACATCAACGGCGCGCTCGTCACCGACGACAAGAAGTAACTCACCCGGAACGGCACGAGGCGCGGCCCACAAGGGTCGCGCCTCGTGTTTTGCTCTTTTCTCATTTCCACAGAAAATCCGCGTCTTGCCCGCGACAACTACAACTCGACCGCTTCCCCACCCCACACGGACGGATCGACGTCCTCCACCGTCTGCGTCAGCGTCCATCGGTGCCCTGCAAAATCCTCCAGCGTGGCCTGTCGCTCGCCGTACCCGTGCGTCTGCGGCTCATGCGTCACGCGAGCTCCCAGCTCCGCCGCCCGCGCACATACCGCATCCACATCGTCCACGCGTAGCAGCGTCGAACTCTTCGTCGCCCACTGCTTGTCGGGACCCTGCTCACCAACCACAACGCACGCATTGCCATGCCACATCTGCACGCGATGGCTCCCAATCCGTAGCCGCACACGAAACCCAAACGCCGCATGCAACCACGCCACCGCATCATCCACATCCGGATACGCTACCACCGGAACCACCGCACAAGGCGGAGCCGACCGATTGATCGTCATCGCCGCACCCTCCCCTCTACCTCCAGCTTGCTACTTGCTAGCTAAAAACTATAGCGCGCCCCCAACTCCACCCGCCGCCCATTGTCCGCGGCATACGGAACCCCAAACGTCGGCGAACCCAGCACACCACCCACCGACGTCACATTCAGATGGTTCAGCGCATTCGCAGACCGCACATTCAGCGTCAGCGACTGCGGATGGTCCGCCTTCTGGTTCTTCGTCAATGCGAACGTACGCTGCAGATTCAGGTTCAGGTAGTAGGTCCACGGCAGCACACCCAGGTTGCGGCCCAGCACGCCCGTACCGCCGCTTGCCACCAGCAGACCATACGGTGTCTGGATCGCGCCGGCCTGTCCCGGCTGCGCAAACTGCGGCCTGTCGTTGAAGTCGCCATCGCCGTTGTTATCAAAGCCCGTCGTGATGTTGTAGTGCGCGTCGCCGCCGCCGTGGAAGTCCGCGCTCAGCTGCAGCTTCTCCGGCAGCTTCAACGTAGCGTTGCCAAAGATATTCCACTCCGGCTGATTGCTGCGGTGCGCAAACTCGCCGGTCTCCACGCCCGTCGTCTGCGGCGTAGAAAACTCGTTGTCATCGGTATCGTCGACCAGGTTCACACGCACGCCGCCAAAGAAGAACTGCACCCGCTTCAGGTTGTGGTTCTCCAGGCCGATGAACATCGCGTTCACGCGTCCCTGGCCGCTGTTGTTCGTCTGCAGAATATTCGTATTCGCCAGCCCCGGCCGCGGCCCCGTCGGCGAATCGTTCAGCGGCGAGTTGATGTTCTCCGTCCGCGTATAGTTCCAGATTCGCCCGTTGTACCAGTCCGCCGACAGGTTGAAACCCTCAGGCAGCGCGCGCGTGCCGCCAATGTTCTCCGCGCCCCACGTCAGGTTGGAGATGTGCGGATTGAACCTCCGCTCGCTGTAGATCGGCGTCCCTCCCGCCTCCGGGTTGCACGAAACCGCACCGCTGCAGTACACAGCGTTGTACACCGTGCTCGTCACGCGCGACGTACCATCTTCACGCAGAACCTCTGCAATATCGTTCTTGCCATAACGCCCCGCAAACAGGCCCGCATGTGCATGCAGCGTCCATGTTGCCTTCTTATTCGGCGACCACAAAATCCCCGCGCGCGGCGTAAACGAGTTGAGAAGAGTCGGGTCGTTCTGCCAGTAGTACCGCGCACCCGACGCGATATGCACACCATGACCTACGTTCCAGTCGTCCTGGATAAACACCGCATTCGTCCACTGCGTGAAGTTCACCGCAGGCGTTCCGGTCACCACGGTGTACGCCGTAGGCGCACCGCCCGCCTGCCCCGCCAGCGCACGCTGATACTGCTGCAAACCTGTGATTGTCTCTGTCTGCCCCGTCGGATTACCACTCGCATCCAGCACCGGCGCCGAGCCGCCGCCAAACGTGTAGAAACCGTTGAAGTCCGTCGTCAGCCGTTGCTGATCGCTGTACGTCATCAACTGCGTACCGAACTTGATCGTGTGGTTCTTCGGCGTCAGAATCGCGTCATCATCGGCCTCCACATTGAACTCGCGGAGATGCTGCGGTCCCAGCGTGCTGCCGCCTCCGCTGAACGCACCCGCCACCTGCACCTGCGCCGCCGTCGACATCGGCACGTCCGTCTCGCCGTCCCACCGAAAGCTCACCCGCACCTCGTGCATCGCCTTCGGCGAGATCGTCGTGATGTTGCTGAACCGCAGCATGTGCTCATACTGCCCGCTGTCATACCCTGTCGACGCCAACGACGTGCCGCCCACGCCCACATTCTGCAGGTGGTTCACATTCGCACTGTAACTCGCGATAAACGTGTTCTTAGGACCCAGCTGCCAGTCGACTCGGCTCGTGCCCACCCACAGCGCCTGCGTCGCCGGCACATTCTGCACCGTCGCCACCGGATTGAAGCTGCTATCCAACGTCGTCGCGTTCACCACCGCAAAGTCGTTGATCGCGCGATGCTCCAGCGTCATCGAAAAGTCGCTGCCCGTCTTGCGAATCGGCCCAGTCAGCTCAAACCCATAGCGCTGCTTGCCGATCGCCGCCTTGCTCGTCGAAAACGGGTCGCGCGCGTTCTCCCACGGGCTACCGTTCGTCAAAAACAGTGCACCGTGGTACGTCGGCTGCCCCGGCTTCGTATACACCTCAACGCGTCCGCCATCGAACGGCGGCTCGCGGTACTCGGCCGAGAACTGGTCTGGATTCACCTTGATGTACGCAATCGAGCTCTTCGGCGGCAGCTTGCTGCTGTCCTGAAATCCATCCACCGCAATCGTCGTGTTGGAAGGATTTCCACCCGCCGCCGCGGCCAACTGCTGCAGCTGTTGCAACAGATCATCGGGATCATCGGCCAGCGCCTGCAGCCGCTCCCCCTCAATCGTCAGCGTCGGCCCACTCGCTGTGCTGCTCACCGACGCGCCCTGCCCCGCATCCACCGTCACCTGCGTCTGCACCTCCGCCGGAGCCAGCACCACATCCAGCGCCGCACGCGGCATCTTCACCTCCACATCCTTCGTCGTAAACCCCGGCATCGCCACGGAGAGCTTATGATCGCCGCGCGTCACACACGCAAACCGATACCGCCCATCCGACCCACTCTCAATCGCCGCGCCGCCATCGATCGACAGTGTCGCTCCCGGAATCAGCGCCTGCGTCGTGTCGCGGACCGTGCCATTCAGTGCATCGCCGTGGCAGGCCGCCGGTGTGGTCTCGGCAAAGGCATGGGGGAGCGCAAGCGCCAGCACGCTGGCGGCAGCAAGAAGTCTCATGGTGTTCTCCTCGGTTAGAGCGCAGGCACACGCCAGCATCCACATGCACCGCGCATGTCCGGCAGGCCCATCACTCTAGTTCAGTAGATCTACGCAAACCCACAGACTGAAGTTCCCACTAAAAGTTTCACTTGTGCGAAGGAAAGCGAGGAGTGAACTCCTCCCTGCGTGATCAACAACTGTCAACGGAGCTGCCGCGCCCATTTGCACTCCCATAAACAGGCAAATATCCGATCAGAAGATGACTTCCTTCCGTCGCCTCTCCCAGGTTGTCGGCGTTCTCCTTTCGATGGTTCGACCGGAGCAGGGAAACCTGTGTTCGCCTTTGTCGTTGCCTGTTTCCCTTTGCGACCTTTGCGGGCTTATCCTTTGCGTCCTCTGCGTGAAAGTATCTGCCGCAGCGCGAGCCTACCTACCGGGAGTGGGAGATGGATATCTTGTGCAAGCCGACGAACTCCAACCACTCTCTTGACACGCCACGTGCAATTAAGGAGCAAGAGAAAACCCGGCCAAGGCCGGGTTTCGTCGTCTGAACGCTCTTTCAAAACGTACCGGTGACCAAAGTGCGCACGGAGGGGGATACAAGCCTAACCTCAATCCGCTGCGGATCTTGCCCCAAAAACAGGGAGGGGCCCACCGCTAGCTCGCCGCCGAAAGCGCCTCCAGCGTCTTCTCCAGGCTCTTAGGATCGTCCACATGCGTCGTCTGCAGCGCCCGGTCAATCTGACGGTTCAGCCCGCTCAGCACCTTACCCGGACCGACCTCGATAAACCGCGTCGCGCCGTTCGCTGACAGCAGATGGAGGCACTCCACCCAGCGCACCGCGCCTGTCACCTGCCGGATCAGAGCATCGCGCACCTCCGACCCGCGCGTCATCAGGCGAGCATCCACATTCGCCGCCACCGGAAACGCCGGATCGTTGAACGTGATCGACTCCAGGTGGCTGGCGAGAGCATCCTGCGCAGGCTGCATCAGCGCACAGTGAAACGGAGCGCTCACCGCCAGCATCACCGCCTTCTTCGCACCGGCCTCCAGGCACAGCGCAGATCCCCGTTCCACCGCAGCCTTCGAACCAGAGATCACCGTCTGCGTCGGAGCGTTCATATTCGCCGGCGACACAATCGCCGAAACCCGCGAAGCGGCCTCCACCGGCGTAGCCGCAGGATTTGCAGGATCCGCCACAGCATCCATCACCGCAGCGGCCTGCACCGCAGGATTCGCTGGATTGGCGGGCGGCGCAGGCGTCAGCTCATCGGAGACCGAAGCGCAAATGTCGTTGATCCGTTCCACGTCGAGTCCAAGGATCGCCGCCATCGCGCCTTCGCCCGCAGGCACTGCGGACTGCATGAACTGTCCGCGCGACCGCGCGGTGCGCACCGCGTCGGCAAAGCTGAACGTGCCCGCCGCCACATGCGCCGAGTACTCGCCCAGCGAGTGCCCCGCTGCGAACGCAACCTTTAGACCGCGTGACGCTAGCTCGGGCTCCAGCACGCGCAACGCCGCGATGGACATCGTAAGGATCGCCGGCTGCGTATGCTCGGTCAGCTTCAGCTGCTCCTCCGGCCCTTCGAAGATCAGCTTCGACAACGCGAAACCCAGCGCGTCGTCCGCCTCTTCAAACACGGCCTTAGCCGTCGGTGAAGCGTCATAGAACGCGCGCCCCATGCCGACCGTCTGTGAGCCTTGCCCAGGAAAAAGAAGTGCAATTGTCGGAGAAGTTATCGTCGCAGTATCAGTACTCATTACCTAACAGTTTAGACGAACGCTACTCGATCACACCGGTAACAAACTGTTGCTCAGCCTTCGCGGTTACCAGCGTATACAGCGCAAACTGTCGGCTGGACTGCGCGCGCAGCTCCATCAGCAGGCTCGCACGATGCCCACCGTCTGGATCGACAGCATCTACCGGCCGCATCCACGGCACACGGTTCATGTGCGTCGCGTCGGTCACGTTGGTCAGCGCTACCTGCAGCTCCCCAGCAGGCAGCCGCTGCACCACCATCGTCAGATACACAGGCCCCCCGGCAGCCACCGGCGTCTCTGCCGTAAAAACAAACGTCGGCAGACCGCCGTAGCTGAGTTCGTAACCTTGAATGTCTTCGTTGCTCAGCACAAACTCCGGCGCTGCGGGCGCAGCAGGTTTCTTCGTCACAGAGCGCCGGTTGGCAATAGTAGCGGTCTTCGCCTGAGTTTGCGTTGCGGGTGCAGGCTTGCTTGCAAACGACGGCCCACCGCTCTGGACCGGCTCTGCCGCAGTGATCGGCTGCAGCTTGTTCTTCGTCAGGTACGCAGCAATCAGTGGCCGCGCGAGCGCCTCGGTGTCCTTCAGCGTCGCGGCGCGTTCGTCTGAGGAATCCCACTCGCGCGTGAAGATGTGCGCATCGTGGCTTGAAGGATCAGACACGGCAACCGCCTGATGCAGGCTCGGCGGCAGGCCGGTCAACGGCTTCGGAACCGCCTGCTCCTTCGGCACGCCGCGCTCAAGAGTCGGCCGGTCAGGATCGTCATTCAACGACGTCGACATGGGAATGACGCTCCCTCCGTCCTTCTGCTTCTTGTCTCGCTTGTCGGTGTCCGGCTTCGGATCGCGATGCCGCAACGTCGGCCGGTCAGGATCGTCATCTGGCGCAGGGTTCGACGACGCACTAGTAGTCGCAGCCGGGCTCTTGGCCGCGCCTTTGCTGTCCTTCGCTGGAGCGCTATCGTTGTCCTCTGCTCCCGCACGCACCGCGAGGTGCGGCTGCTCATCATCGCCGCCGCCAAGAACGCTGGGCTGCGTGGCCGTAGCTTTCAGCGTGCTCGTCTTCGGTGGCTTCGGCACAGCGAAAGCGCCGTAGCCGTACCACGCACCGACAGCATCGTCATCCCCCGCGTGCCGCGTTACAACATCGCGCGCGTACTCGACATCGAACAGCCCAAGGCTCTGCCCCGAACGCTCGATGGAGTACTCATCGCCCGTCTCCAGCGTGAACGGTACCGGCCGTGCGAGATACAGATCGCCGTCCTCGAAGTGGCTATTGATGAAGAGGGACACAGGAATCAGCCGCGCCGAGTCAGGCTTCTTTAGATCGCCCGTCCACTCGTAGACGCCGATCGAACGCGTCACGCGCTCCGGCTTCTCTACCTTGTGCATCTGCGCGCACAGCGGCATCGCCACCAGCGCCATTGCGCCCAACCCTGCGAGACTCTTCATCGTCACCATCGCGCGCGTCCGCATACTCAACTAGTTTAGACGCCTCATCGCTTCCCGCGGAGTACCAACGCTTCAGTCAGCTGCAGCATGGTCCGGCTGACGCCCACCGAGTCCCACAGCTTCCAGCGCCGCCCGCCGCCAGCGCGGCAGCGCCAGCCGCAACCGGTCGAAGAACAGATAGATCACCGGCGTGGTGAACAGCGTCAGGCACTGGCTCACGATCAGGCCGCCGACAATCGCAATGCCCAACGGCCGCCGTAGCTCAGCCCCGGTGCCGGTACCCAGCGCCAGTGGCAAACCGCCTAGCAGGGCCGCCATCGTTGTCATCAGGATCGGCCGAAACCGCAGCAGGCACGCCTCGTAGATGGCCTCGCGTGGCGTCTTGCCATGCAGTCGCTCCGCCACCAGCGCGAAATCAATCATCATGATCGCGTTCTTCTTCACGATACCAATCAGCAGAATGATCCCGATGATCGCAATGACCGAGAGCTCCACATGGCACAGGATCAGCGCCAGCAGCGCACCAACACCGGCTGAGGGCAGCGTAGAAAGAATAGTGATCGGATGGATAAAGCTCTCGTACAGAATCCCGAGCACGATGTAGACCGTGATGATCGCAAGCACAACCAGCAGCGGCTCCGACGCAAACGAGGCCTTCGCCGCCTCGGCCGTACCCTGGAAGCCGCCGGCAATATTCGCCGGCATTCCGATTCGCTCGCGCGCCTGCTCAATAGCCACCGTCGCCTGCGACAGGGAGACATTCGGAGCAAGATTGAACGAGAGCGTCGCCGCCGGCGTGAGTGACTGATGATTCACGGCCAGCGGAATCCGGGCCGTTTCGAGATGTGTAATCGCCGAGAGCGGAACCTCAGCGCCGCTCGACGACTTGACGTAGATCTTCTCCAGAGAAGCAGGGTCATTCTGATACGGCTGATCGACCTCTTCCACCACGTGATACTGGTTCAGCGGCATATACGTCGTCGAGACCTGCCGCTGGCCGAAGGCATCCGACAGCGTCGCGTCAATCGCCAGCGCCGACACACCCAGCCGCGAAGCCGTATCACGGTCAATCACCAGGTTCGCCTCAAGCCCCTGGCTCTGCTGGTCCGATGCAACATCCGTCAGTTCCATCAGCTGCTGCATCGCAGCCAGCATCTTAGGAGCCCAGATGTTCAGATCGTCGTTGGAATCCGCGGTCAGCGTGTACTGATACTGCGTCGCGGTCGAACGCCCGCCAATCGTCAGCTCCTGCGCGGACTGCAGGAAGAGCGTCACACCGGGAACGCTCGTCGTCAGCGGCCGCAGCCGGTCGATGATGGCATCCGGCGTGTCACCCAGCTTCTGACGTATAGCCGCAGGCTTCAACACTACAAACAGATTTGCCTGGTTCGATGAGCTTCCACCCGGTCCGCCGCCGCCAAGAAAGCTCAGTGATGAGTCCACCGAACGGTCGTTCATCAAGATGGTCATCATCTGCTTCATCTTCGCCTGCATGTTGTCGAAGCTCGTATCTTGCTGCGCGCGAATCTGCCCTGCGAGTCTCCCCGTATCCTGCTGCGGAAAGAAGCCCTTCGGAATGAGCACGAACAGGTAGATGTTCAACACAAACGTCAAAAAGAAGGCAAGCAGCGTGAGCCTCTGATGATTGAGCACCCAGCGCAAACCGCGCGCGTACTCCTCAGTAATGCTCTTCAGGTGCCGCTCACCCACCCGGTAAAACCAACCCTTCGCCACCTGGTCGTGCGGCTTCAAAAACTTAGCCGAGAGCATCGGAGTCGTCGTCAGAGAAACAACCAGCGAGACGGTGATCGCCACCGACAGCGTCACCGCGAACTCGCGGAACAGGCGTCCTACAATGCCACCCATCAGCAGAATAGGTATGAACACCGCGATTAGCGAGATCGACATCGACAATACTGTGAAGCCAATCTCCCGCGCGCCGCGCATCGCAGCCTCAAACGGCTGCATTCCATCTTCCAGATAGCGCGAGATGTTCTCGATCACCACGATCGCGTCGTCCACAACGAATCCCGTGGAGATCGTCAAGGCCATCAGGCTCAGGTTATCCAGCGAGTAGTGCAGCAGGTACATCACGCCGAACGTACCCAGCAGCGAAAGCGGCACGGACACCGATGGAATCAGCGTCGCACGCGTCTCGCGCAGGAAGAAGAACACCACCAGCACCACCAGCAGCGTGCTCAGAATCAGTGACCGCGTCACATCGTGCACGCTCGCACGGATCATCGTCGTACGGTCCAGCACCACGTGCATGTGCATGCTCGGCGGTATCGACGCCTGCAGCTGCGGCAGTATCTTCAGCACGCTGTCCACCGTCTGGATCACATTCGCACCCGAAGCCTTGAAGACCACCACCAGAATCGTGGGCTTTGTGTTCCAGTAACCGCCAGTGTGAAGGTCCTCCACGCTGTCTTCCAGGCGCGCCACATCTCCGACGCGCACAATGCCATGCTCATTCGCCCCGCCCACAGTGGAGATCTGCGAGTTGGCAAAGTTCTTGACGCTCGCTGTACTCGAACTCCCACCACTTTGCCCATTCGCGCTGGTCGAAGCCGTGTTCGTCAGCGTGTTGGTAGTCGTCGTTGTCGAAGGCGTCGCTGGAATATTGCTGGTGTTGTTGCTTGAAGACGTAGTCGTACTCGCCGACTGGCTACTCACTGCTGATTGCTCGCTCTTCGGCAGCGCGTTGGAGGCCACAGCACTCGAGACCGGCCCCTGGTTCGTGGCAATGATCAGCGGAGCATACTCTGCAGCGCCATGCAGCTGGTCGGTCGTATACAGCGCGATGCGATTAGAGTTTGCTCCCTGCCCATTGATGTATCCCACCGGATGCTCAACGTTGTTGCCCGTCAGCGCAGCGCGCAGCGCTTCAAGGCCAATACCATAGCTGGTCAACGCGCTCGGGTTCGCCTCAATCCGCACTGCAGGCTTCGCGGAGCCGCCCGTAAACGTCTGCCCCACGCCCGGCACCTGCGCAATCTTCTGAGACAGGATCGAGTCCGCCGCGTCATACATCTGCCTTGTCGTCGCCGTGTCCGAGGTCAGCGTAAGAATCAGGATCGGCGCGTCTGCTGGGTTCAACTTGCGATACGTCGGGTTCGTCGGCATGTTCGACGGCAGTTGCGCTCGTGCCGCATTGATCGCCGCCTGCACATCGCGCGCTGCCCCGTCGATGTCGCGGCTTAGATCGAACTGCATCGTGATCGCCGTCGCGCCCAGCGAACTCGCCGACGTCATCTGGTTCACACCGGCGATACGCGAGAACTGCCGCTCCAGCGGCGTCGCCACCGAGGACGCCATCGTATTCGGATCGGCGCCAGGCAGCGCCGCTCCGACGGAGATCACAGGAAACTCCACCTGCGGCAGCGATGCCACAGGCAGCAACGTATACGCCACCGACCCCGCGATCAGGATGGCAATCGACAGCAGAAACGTCGCCACTGGCCGCTTGATGAACGGCTCAGAGAAGTTCACACCCAACCCGTCGATGGCTTGGGTCTCCTTCTCGTCGTCTTGTATCTCTCGTTTCGACATCACCGGCTACCACTCACCTCAACGTGTTCGGCGCGGTGCTGGCCGCCATGCAAATGCTCATACAACTCTTCATCTGCCTTCCCAGTCCCGAGATACTTCCGCCCGATGCGATCGAAGAACAGGTACACCACGGGCGTCGTAAACAGCGTCAGCACCTGCGAGATGATGAGCCCACCGATGATCGAGATGCCCAACGGCCGCCGTAACTCCGATCCGGTGCCTGTACCCATCGCCAGCGGTACCGCGCCCAGCAAAGCGGCCATCGTCGTCATCATGATGGGCCGGAAGCGCAGCAGACACGCCTGGTAGATCGCCTCACGCGGCGTCATACCCTGCTCGCGTTCAGCATCCAGAGCGAAGTCGATCATCATAATCGCGTTCTTCTTCACGATGCCGATCAACAGAATGATGCCGATCAGTGCAATCACAGAAAGGTCAATCCGAAACAACAACAGTGCAAGGATCGCACCCACACCCGCCGAAGGCAGAGTCGACAAAATCGTCACCGGATGAATGTAGCTCTCATACAAAACGCCGAGCACGATATACACCGTGATGAGCGCCGCAAGAATCAGCAGTGGCTCGTTCGCCAGCGAAGCTTGAAATGCCGCCGCGGTTCCTTGGAAGGCCGTGTTTATACTCGCAGGAAAGTGTTCCGCGGCAACAGCCTTGTTCACTGCCGTCACAGCATCGCCAATTGAGTAGCCCGGCGCAAGATTGAACGAGATCGTCGTCGAAGGAAACTGCCCCTGGTGCTGAATCGAAAGCGGTGAAGGATGCTGCACCACCTTCGTAAACGTCGAGAGTGGCACCTGCGTCCCATTCGAACTCTTCACATACAGGTTGCCCAGATCATCCATCGAGCGTTGAAAGCTCGGCGCAACCTCCATCACCACGTGGTACTGGTTCAACTGCGTAAAGATCGTCGAAACCTGCCGCTGCCCGAACGCATCATCGAGCGTATCGTCGATATTCTGTGGCGTAATCCCCAGCCTCGAAGCCGTATCGCGGTCGATCACCAGCGTTGCGCCCAGCCCTTGGTTTTGCAGATCGCTCGCAACATCCGTCAGCTGGGGCAGATGTCGTAGCCGCTGCACGATGGTGTCCGTCGCTCGCGCAAGCTCGGCTCCATTCGCATCTTCCACGCTGTACTGGTACTGTGTGCGCGAGACGCGATCTTCCACCGTAAGGTCCTGGCTCGCCTGCAGATACGTCTGTATACCGGAGACATGGCTAACAAGCGGCTGTAGCCGCGTCATCACTGCCTGCGCGGAGGTGTGCCGTTGTTCGCGATCCCTCAGCGTCACTTGGATACGCCCGGAGTTCAGCGTCTGGTTCGTGCCATCGATGCCGATAAAACTCGCCACTGACTGCACATCGGGATCGGTCAAGATCGCCGCCGCCACCTGCTGCTGCTTGTCCGCCATCGACGCAAATGAGATGCTCTGATCGGCCTCCGTGATCGCAAGCAAAACACCAGTGTCCTGCACCGGGAAAAACCCCTTCGGCACCACCACGTACAGTACCAGCGTCAACACCAGCGTTCCCGCCGTCACAAACAACGTCAGCGTCTGGTGCTCCAGCACCCACGCCACGCCTTTACCGTACTGCGCGATGATGGCCTCAAACCACTCCTCGCTCTTGCGATAGAGCTTGTTCTGCTGCGCGTTCGTCTTGTGCCGCAGCAGCTTCGCGCTCATCATCGGCGTCAGCGTCAGCGAAACAAACGCCGACACCAGAATCGTCACCGACAGCGTCACCGCAAACTCGCGGAACAACCGTCCCACGATGTCACCCATGAACAGCAGCGGAATCAGCACCGCAATCAGCGAGACGGTTAACGAGACGATCGTGAACCCAATCTGCTCCGACCCCTTCAGCGCCGCATCAAGCGGGCTATCGCCCATCTCCAGAAAACGGTCGATGTTCTCGATCATCACGATCGCATCGTCGACAACGAACCCAGTCGAGATCGTCAACGCCATCAGGCTCAGGTTGTTCAGCGAGTAGCCCAGCAGATACATCACGCCGAACGTGCCCACAATCGACAACGGCACCGCGACCGCGGGAATGATCGTCGCCGCAAACGAACGCAGGAAGAGGAAGATGACCATCACCACCAGCGCGACGGTCAGCAGCAGCTCAAACTGCACATCCTTCACGCTGGCGCGAATCGTGTTCGTTCGGTCTGTCAGGATCTGCAGCGTGACACCCGTCGGCAGTGACAACTGCAACTTCGGCAGCAGAGCCTCAACGCTGTCTACCACGCTGATGATGTTCGCGCCGGGCTGCCGCTGAATGTTCAGCACCACCGCAGGCTGCATCTGTATCTGCGTCGCAGGCACCTGGATCGTGCGCCCCGTTGCGTCCTTCTCCGTGTGAGCCGGTTCCGCAGCCAGGCCCATCCAAGCGGCCTGATAGAGGTTCTCCGACGCATCCACCGCGTTCGCCACATCCGACAGCCTCACCGGCGCGCCGTTGCGATACGCGATGATCACCTTGTTGTAATCCGCACTCGAAAGCAGCTGATCGTTATCGCCAATCGTGTACGACTGCCGCGGCCCGTTGATCGCGCCCTTCGCCTGATCGATGTTTGCCGACCCCAGCGCATTGCGCAGGTCTTCCAGCGAGAGCCCATAGTTCGCCAACGCCGTTGGGTTCGCCTGCACGCGCACCGCGGGCTTCTGTCCACCGGCAATGGACACGAGCCCGACACCCGAAAGCTGCGAGATCTTCTGCGCCAAAATCGTGTCGGCAACATCCTCAACCTTCGCCAGCGGCAGCGTGGTCGACGTTAGCGCGAGCGTCAGAATTGGCGCGTCCGCCGGATTCACCTTCGCATACACCGGTGGGTTCGGCAGGTCCGTTGGCAGATAGTTGTACGCCGCATTGATCGCCGCCTGCACATCCTGCTGCGCTACGTCGATCGACTCGGACAGGGTGAACTCCAGCGTCACCACCGAACCACCGCCCGACGACACCGACGTCATCTGCTGCAGCCCGGGTATCTGCCCAAACTGCCGCTCCAGCGGAGCGGTGACGGTGTTCGCCATCACCTCCGGACTCGCGCCAGGATAGAAGGTCGTCACCTGGATGATCGGGTAGTCAACCTGCGGCAGCGCCGAAACGGGCAGCTGCTCATAGGCGACAAACCCGGCAAGCAAAATGGCCACCATCAACAGCGTGGTGGCCACTGGCCGCAGGATAAATGGTCTCGAAGGGCTCACTTCCCTGTGCCTCCTGCCGACGCCACCGGGTTCACCATGCTGCCATCGACGAGCTTCTCCTGCCCGTCTACCACCAGCTTGTCACCGGCCTTCAACTCGCCATCGCTCAGTACGGAGTTCGTACCCAGCGTGTAGTCGACGTGCACCAGCACGTTGTCCGCGTGGTACTGCGGACCGCTCTTGGCCGCTGGAGCCTGTTGGGCCTGCTGCAGCGTGGTGGGAAGATTCTTCAGCTTGTCCGCAGGCGTCGGCCCGGGGTTCACGACAAACACATACGCACCCTGCGTGCCATTCGACACCGCCGCAGTCGGAACCACCGTCGCGTTCTGGCGTTGCCGCAGGATCAACCGTACATTCACAAACTGGTTCGCAAACAGGCTGTTGTCCTTGTTCTCGAACTCCGCCTTCAGCTTCGCTGTCCCGGTTGTCGTGTCGATCTGGTTATCGATCGTCAGCAGTTGTCCGCGTGCAATCAGGTGCGAATCTGCCCGGTCATACGCTTCAACGGTCAGTGGAGCCTTCTGCGCGCGCATCGCACGCTGCACCTGCGGCAGCTGGTCCTCCGGCAGCGTAAAGATCACGGCAATCGGATGAATCTGCGTGATCACCACCAGCCCGGTACTCTGCCCCGCATTCACAATATTGCCGGGATCCACCTGCCGCAGCCCGACAACGCCATCCAGCGGCGACGTAATGCTACAGTACGCCAGGTTCACCCTCGCGGCTTCAATCGCAGCCTTATCGCCCGCGATCGCACCCTCGGCCTGTCCGCTATTTGAGATCTGCAGCTCCGCCGACTCTTTGCTCACAACACCGGCCTTGTACAGCTGCAAATACCGCTCCGCCTCAGCGTGCATGTTGTTCAAGTTCGCCTGGTCCTTCACCAGCTGCCCCAAAGCCTGGTCGAGCGCAGCTTGGTAGGGCCGCGGGTCGATCTGCATCAGCACTTGACCCTTGTGTACTTCCTGCCCTTCGCGAAAATTAACATTCAGCATCTGCCCACTCACGCGACTGTTCAGGGTCACCGTGTTGTAGGCCGTTACCGTGCCCAGCGCACTCAACGCCACAGGAACAGTCTGCTGCTGCGCGAGTGCCACCTGCACGGGAACCGGAAGGTTCGCCTGCGCGGCCGCCTGTTCCAGCACAGCCTGCTCCTCGGCGCGGCTGGTCTTGAGCCGCCACCCGATAACCACAGCCAAAAGCAACACAACCACAATCACAATGATCTTACGACCACCAAAACCCGCCGCCGGAGATGCGCTCTCCGTCATGGATGGCTCCTTAGCGGAGCCTTCGGCCTTCTTCACGTCGTACATCGGAAACACCCGCTTCTGCAAAAATCAAGCTGACAAAGAGTTCAGCCTGCCAAATTGCTACGCCAAATGCATCTACTAGTGGTGACGATTAGTAATTTATCTTGAGACGGATCGGAGCCACCGATAGTTTGAGAAGTTGTGCGGACTCAATCCTTTGTTTCCTACGTACATCTTCTTACTGAGGGTATATTGACTGGAACCGCGTCTGAGTGAAAAACGCCATCAAACGGCTTATAGAGCTGTCTAACAATATCTTGGGCGAGGCGCGACAATATGCAGATGCCGATTCATACACCAGAGCTTCAAAACATCGTCGAGGCCGGGCTCCCCGAGTCCCACACACCCGCAACCGGTATCCCGCTATGTGTTGACCTCGACGGAACCCTCGTAAAATCCGACACCCTGATTGACTCCGTACTCTACCTGACCCGCCATCGGCCGGCTGAGCTGCTGCAGATTCCCAGCTGGCTGGCCCAGGGGAAGGCCGCCTTCAAGCGTCGTGTCACGAGCGCAGTCTCCCTTAACGTCGAGACCTTGCCATATAACCAGCCGCTATTGCAGTATCTCCGCGAACAGCACGCTGCTGGACGCCCGCTCTATCTCGCTACCGCGGCCGACACCGCTCTCGCCCAGCGCATCGCCGACTACCTTGGCATCTTTCAGGGAGTTCTCGCCTCCAACGGCGCCACCAACCTGGCCGGCAACAACAAGCTGGCCGCATTTCAGCAGACCTTCGGTGACGAGTTCAGCTACATCGGCAACGCCCGCCCGGACGCCGCCATCCTCACCGTGTGCCAGTCGCCCATGGTCGCCAATCCTGACCCAGCCCTGCTCAGCCGGCTGCGCCGCGCCAACATCACCCCGGCCAAGACCTTTCTTGACCGAGCCTCCACGCTGCGTGGCTGGATTCGAGCGATTCGACTGCATCAGTGGGCGAAGAACACGCTCATCTTTGTGCCGCTCTTGCTCGCCCACCAGTGGAACGAAGGCTCCATCACAGGCGCGTTCATCGCCTTCTTCAGCTTCGGCCTCTGCGCCTCTTCCACCTACATCGTCAACGATTTGCTCGATATCGACGCTGACCGCGCACATCCTACCAAACGCCATCGTGCCTTCGCCGGCGGCGATCTCTCCGCCATCAGCGGAACTATCGCCGTTGCTCTGCTCTTCACAGCGGCGATCGCCCTCGCCGTCGCTCTGCCGCACATCCACGACCGCATCGCTCCCTACGCGCCGCTACCCAGGCCATACCAGTTCCTGAAGTGGCTCATCTTCTACACCGTCACGACGCTCAGCTACTCGCTCTACCTCAAGCGCAAGCTGCTGCTCGACGTCTTTGTGCTCAGCGGCCTTTACACGGTGCGCATCCTGGCTGGCAGCGCCGCTACGGCCGTCGCCGTCTCCACCTGGCTGGCCGGTTTCAGCGTCTTCTTCTTCCTCTCGCTGGCCTTCGTCAAGCGCTTCAGCGAACTCTACAGCCTGCGCGAGCGCGGCGGCGTAGCTACTACCGGCCGAGGCTACCGCGTCGGCGACCTCGAGCAACTCCGCGCGCTCGGCACCGGCTCAGCCTACGCTGCCGTTGTCGTTATGACGCTCTACATCTCCAACCCCGAGACCCATCAGCTATACCTCCACCCCATCCGTCTCTGGCTGGTGGTGCCTACGCTTCTGCTCTGGCTCTCGCACGTCTGGATGCTCACCAGCCGCGGCGAGATGCACGACGATCCAGTTGTCTACGCCATCACCGACAAGCGCAGCCTGCTCCTCGGCGTCCTGATGGCCGGCATCATCGCCTCGGCGCTCTAAGGGGGTCTCGCGGTTTACAATCAGCTATGCCGCCGAAATATAAAGAGATTCAAAGACGGCTTGAGCAGGATGGCTGGTACCTGAAGGCGCAACGTGGAAGTCACATGCAGTTCATGCACCCGACCAAGAAAGGGAAAGTTACCTTGGCGGGAAAATCGTCAGCAACTCCACCGGACGGAACGTACCTTAGCATTCTGAGACAGGCAGGACTCGACAAATGAGAAGCTACGCAGTTGTTTACGAAAAAGGGCCTGTTAGCTGGGGAGCTTACCTTCCCGATTTGCCCGGTCTGGTTGCCACGGCTGACACGTTGGAAGAGGTCCAGAAACTCATTCAAGAAGGTCTCCAATTCCACCTGGAAAGCATGTTGGAGGATGGTGATCCCATTCCCGAACCGGCTTCACAGGTCGGAGTCCTCGAAACGGATATCGTCGAAAACTGGCAGCACCGGCTTGCCAGATCAGCCTAAGGAAAGATGTTGAACATTCCACAACTTACAGACTTCTCCGAAGCGTCGCTCGACGCCGCATTTGCCCAAGTCCAAGCGGAGGCCAAAATTGCCGTCGCGGGAGAAGCCTTCAACATTGAAGGCTTTCGATTGGAATGGCTCGGTCGCAAGCAGGGCCGCCTCAAAATCATCTCGGACACATGGCTGAAGACCGCACCTCCCGAAGCTAAGAAGCTTATCGGTCAACGATTCAATGCACTCAAAGAGGCGATTGAATCGGAATTGGCGGGAAGGGAGAGCTTTCTTAAGGAGTTCAAGCAAGGTCTTGAAACTCCCGGTTCTCCTTTCGTTCCTCAACTCGACATCACCCTCCCCGGCACCGCCCAGCGTCTCGGCGTCGAACACCCGCTCGTCCGCACCATGGCAGAGATCGTCTCCGTCTTCCAGCGCATGGGCTACTCGGTCGGCCTGGGGCCAGAAGTCGAAACAGACTTCTACAACTTCGAGGCGCTCAACTTCCCGCCCAACCACCCAGCACGCGACACTCAGGACACCCTCGTCGTCGCCGACCAGGACAGTAAACCTCTGCGCGAGCGCCTGCTGATGCGTACGCACACCTCGCCGGTACAGATCCGCTCCATGCTGGAGCACGATCCCCCGCTGCGCCTTGTCATCCCTGGCAAGGTACACCGCAACGATGCAGCCGACGCCACGCACTCGCCCGTCTTCCACCAGGTCGAAGGCCTCTGCGTTGGTCCCGACATCACCTTCTCCGACCTCAAGGGCACGCTCGACCACGCCATGAAGGCCTTCTTCGGTTCGGCGGTCAAAACGCGCTTCTTCCCCTCGTTCTTCCCCTTCACTGAACCCTCCGCGGACGTCCAGATCAGCTGCATCTTCTGCGGCGGCAAGGGCTGTCGCAAGTGCAAGCACTCCGGCTGGATCGAGCTGCTCGGCTGCGGCATGGTCGATCCCGCCGTCTTCGAGTCCGTCAACCAGCGGCGAATCGAACTTGGCCGCGACCCCGTCTACGACACCAGGAGAATCGCAGGCTTCGCCTTCGGCATGGGCGTCGACCGCATCGCCATGATGAAGTACGGCATCTCCGATATCGGCTTACTCTACAGCGGCGACATGCGCTTCCTCGAGCAGTTCGCGTGAGCACTCCCCTACAGCCACGCTCGCGCCGCCAGAAGATCGTTCTGTGTCTCGGCCTGACGCTGGCCGTAGCGGCCTTCGCTCTCTCACTTCTGCTGCCATCGGATGTGAAGTTCAGACTCCACACCCAGGGGGCACTGCACCCCTGGCTTCACCTTGCCATCTTCTCTATGCTCAGCGCGATGGCCATGTTGTCTTCTTCCAGGACTCGGGTCCGCATCTTCTTCCTCGCCGGTGCCATGCTGCTCGGCCTGTTGATCGAATACATCGAAGCCATCCGCTTCCACAGCGCATTTGAGTTCTATGACGTCGCGACAGACACATACGGCGTCCTCATCGGCGCTCTGGTGGGCTGGTTGCTCACGCGCAAGAAAAGCTAACCAGCCGTCGCGGCTTTGTTACCATCGCCACACATGCGAAACCTTGCCTGTGTCACGCTGTTGCTGAGCGGCCTCGTCCCGCTGCTTCCCGCCCAAACCGTTGCCCACCCGCGCGATAAAGACATCCACGACCCTGACACCCTCGCATGGTGGCACACCACCGAAGCACTCTCCAACGACAGCATGGAGGGCCGCGACACCGGCACTGCCGCCTACCAGCGCGCCGCCGATATGGTCGCCGCTCGCCTCAAAGCTGCAGGCCTCCAGCCCGCAGGCGACAACGGCACCTGGTTCCAGACCGTCCCCATGCACCAGGTTGACGTCGACGCCAATAAGACATGGATCAACATCAGCGAAGGCGAGAAGAGTGACCTCAGCTTCAACCTTCGCTTCCTTCAGGACATCACTGTAACCGTCACCGAAAACCTGCCGCACGATACCACCGGGGCTCTTGTCTTCCGCGGCTACTGCGGCAAGGACCAGATGCACGACATCGCTGGCAAGTTCGTCGTCTGCTTCGGCACCCAACGCGCCGGTCTTCCTGGCGGCGGCGAGCGCGCTGCCAACGCCCGCGCAGCCGGTGCCGTCGGCATCATCAACGTCGACGACCCCTACTTCACCATCGAGCCGCCACGCTGGCCCGTCGCCTACGCACGCTCCGTCAGTATCGTCACCAACGAAGCCAAACGGCCAACGGGCAAGCCCTTCCTCTCTCTGCGCCTCAGCGCGGACGCATTCACCCACTTGCTGCAAGGTACAGGCCACGACGCCGCGGCCATTCTGAACACCGGCGGCACAAAGCAGCCGCTCGACAGCTTCGACTTCCCTGGTAACTTCTCACTGGCCGTCCATCTCGAAACCACCGAAAAGGACATCTTCTCTCCGAACATCATCGCCATCCTCCCCGGCACAGACCCCACCCTCAAAGCCGAGTACGTCGTCGCGGCTGCGCACCTCGACGGCTACGGCTACGGCACGCCCGTCAAAGGCGACAACCTCTACAACGGTGCCCTCGACGACGCAGCCTATGTCGCGCTTCTCATCCAGATAGCCGACGACATCAAGGCTGGCAAACTACCCGCGCCCAAACGAAGCCTGCTCCTCTGCGCCTTCACCGGCGAGGAGAAAGGTTTGCTCGGCTCGCGCTTCTTCGTCGACCACCCCACCGTCCCGTTGGCGCAGATCGCCGCAGACGTCAACCTCGACCAGCTCCGTCCACTCTTCCCGCTGCACATCCTCACTGCCGAAGCCCTCACCGACACCACGCTCGGCGACACCGCCCGCTCCGTCGGCGCACCCCTGCACATCGAACTCCGCCCCGACAACGAGCCCGAACGCGGTCTCCTTCACCGGGCCGATCAGTACCCCTTCCTTGAAAAACACATCCCCGCCATCAGCTTCGTCTTCGGCTTCGACCCCAACACCGACGCCGAGCGCCGCTACCGCGAGTGGTACAACGTCCGCTACCACCGCCCGCAGGACGACCTCACCCAGCCCATGGACTTCGACGCCGCCAAGACCTTCGACACCTTCTTCTACAACCTCGTCGAAGCCATCGCCAACACCCCCACCCGGCCGTCAATCAACCCCGGCAGCCAGTTCGCCGCGAAGCCCTGAGCCTCTGAGACACGCGAAGCCTTGGGCCTCTGAGACAATAGAACTGACAAGCTCTATCGCCTTCAAAAGGAAAGCCTCACCGCTCGCATGGACATTCTCACCCCCTGGCTCCGCTCCTATCTGCCGGAGCTCTCCGTCACCGACGCCCAACTCGCCGAAGACCTCACCCTGCGCGGCATCGCCGTCGAAGGCACCTTCCCCCTTGAAGGCGCACTCACCGGCACACGCTACGAGATGGACATCACCACCAACCGCGTCGACGCCATGAACCACTACGGCGTCGCCCGCGAGGCTGCCGCAATCTACAACGTCGCGCTGGCAACCATCTCGCAGACCGAACCCATCGCAGAGACTGCCTCCGGTGATTCCTACCCCGTCACCATCGAAGCCTCGGATCTGTGCGGCCGTTTCACCGCACGCGTCATCCGCGGCGTCACCGTGAAGCCCTCCACCGGCCTCATCGCCGACTACTTCGCCGCGCTCGGCCAGAAGCCCATCTCCGGACCCGTCGACGTCACCAACTTCGGCTGGCTCGCCATGGGTCAGCCCACGCACGTCTTCGACCTCGACACACTCGAAGGCGGCATCATCGTCCGCCGCGCCAAAGCCGGCGAAAAGCTCCGCCTCCTCGACGGCTCCGAACACATACTCGTCACCGATGATCTTGTCGTCGCCGACCAGAAGAAAGCTCTCGCGCTCGCCGGCGTCATGGGTGGCTGGGACTCGCGCGTTTCCGAGACCACCAAAAACATCCTCGTCGAAGCCGCATGGTTCGACCCCGCCGCCATCCGCGCCAGCTCGCGCCGCCACGGCCTGCACACCGACGCCTCGCACCGCTTCGAGCGCGGTGCCGACTTCAATGCCGCCCCGCTCGCCAACAACCTCGTCACCCGCATAGTCGTCGAGCAGACCGGTGGCCACGTCGCCGGCCCCATGACCGACATCATCATTCCAGCCATCGCTGGCAAGACCGCCGACCGTCCGGCAATTGCTCTGCACGTCGCCGAGGTTCAACGTCACCTCGGCACCACCGCAGACGGCATAGGCATCTCGGAACAAATCGTCGCGCAGTACCTCACCGCCCTCGGCTGCACTCTCACGCAGACCGCTCCCGGCGCCTACGCCGTCAAGCTCCCCTCCTGGCGGCTCGACCTCGAACGTGAGATCGACCTCATCGAAGAGGTCGCCCGCGTCTACGGCTACAACAAGTTCGCCAACACGCTGCCCAGCTTCACCGGCACTGTCATCGAGCTCCCGCACGCAACGCAGGAAGCCGCCATCCGCACCACACTGCGCGGCCTCGGCTACTCCGAAGCCATCTCCAGCACCTTCTGCTCCGCAGAGGAAGCTGCAGCCTTCACCACCGCACCTGCTGTAGCCCTCGGCAATCCGCTCTCCGCCGAAGCCGGCATGCTGCGCCCCGCGCTCACCCCCGGCATGGCAACCATGCTCGCGCACAACCTGCACCGCGACGTCTCCACCGTGCGGCTCTTCGAGCTAGGTACCGTCTTCACCGGCTCCACGGCCAGCGTCGCCGAGCACACCGGCCTCTCCCTCGGTCTCACCGGCAACGCAAACGCTACCGCACTCTACAAAGCCGAAGACTCACTCTTCTACGAGCTCAAGGGCGCACTCGAAACCCTGCTGGCAAAGTTCACAGGCACTCATACGCTCGACGCAAACGATCTGCCCACCTGGATCGCGCCGGGCCGCGGCGCACGCATCCTCCTCGACGGCACACCCGTCGCTGTATTCGGCGAACTCGCCCCCGCCGAGCTGCAGCGACGCAAGCTGCGCCAGCCAGTCGCGATGGCCGAAGTCCACGCGGCCACGCTGCTCGCCCACCCACTGCGTCAACCGGCGTCGCGCGACCTCTCCCGCTTCCAGGCCGTCGAGCGCGACTTCTCATTCGTCTTCCCGGACGCCGTCCGCTGGCAGGCAATCGACGCAGCCATCCGTACCCTCGCAATCCCCGAACTGCAATCCATCGCGCCGGTCGAGATCTTCCGCGACGCCAAGGGCAAATCCATCGCCGCCGGCAGCTACTCGCTGCTCACACGCGTAGTCTTCCAATCACCCGAGCGCACGCTCTCCGACGAAGACCTCACCACCAGCTCTGCACGCATCACCGCGGCCCTTACAGCACTTGGCGGAGTCCAGCGCGCCTAGCGCCGGACTCCGCTGCACCTACCGTCCGACATGCTTCTTCGCGAGCGTCGCCACGCGCTCGCCCAGGTGCTCCGCCGTCTTCACATCACCCACCGAGGGCGAAACCTCCGGCGCGACGCTAAAGCTCGAACCCATCGCCCCAAGAAACGCGCCCGAACGGTTGATATCGTCCGCCTTCGGCCCGTGTTCGTCGAAGACATTTGGCGGCACCAGTCCCAGGGAAACCCAGATCATCCCATGCTGCGCCGACAGGATCACCAGCCCCTGCAGCGTATTCAGCTTGTCGCCCGACATTGACCCCGAAGTCGTAAAGCCCGCCGCCAGCTTGTCCTGCCACGTGCGATGAAACCATCGCCCCACCGTGGCCTCCGCAAACGCTTTGAACGCCGCCGACATGCTGCCCATGTACGTTGGCGCACCAAAGATGATTGCATCCGCATCATCTAGTACCGCCCACGCCGGCGCGTCCTGCCCAAGCTCTTCCACTGCGATCAGCGTTACCTCATCGCTCGCCTTCTTCGCACCACGCTCCACCGCCTCCGCGACCTTCTTCGTGTGTCCCTGCTGGCTGTGATACACAATCGCGACCTTCGCCATCGTTATCCTCCATCTGTCTTCTATTGCCGCAAACCGGCAAACCTGTCTACCAGCAAGGGGGATTCAACTAGATACCCCCTTCTAACTCACAACCATATCCTCTACACCGCCCGATATACTTCGCTCAAATGTGAAATCTCAAATCGAGATTTCGCTCTGCCATTTGCACCTCTGTAGTTCTTTCGCACTGCACCACCCAGGAGACGGCCCGATGTCCGCAGCAGCCACAGCGATCCCCAACGAGAACGCCAACGCAAGCCCCACCGTGAACCTCGATGAGTTCCAGGCACTGGAACAGCGGGTTCTGCAGACCGTTGAGCTGATCAAGATGGAGCGTGCCTCGCGCGCTGCCTTCGAGGCCGAAGCCAAAGCCGCCCGCGCCGAACTAGCCACCGCAGAAGCACGTACCGCAGAGGCCCACGCCAAGCTCGACGAGCTCACCGCAACCGTAGCCGCAAAAGACTCCCAGATCGCCACCCTGCGCGACCAGCTCACCGCCGCTGGCAACGCCAGTCAGCAGGAGTTCGAAGCCCTGCAGCGTGAACGCGATGCCACCCGCCTGCGCGTGGAGAAGATGCTCTCCTCGCTCGACGAACTTCTGTAGTCAACAACCGCAACTCACCAAACCGCCGAATACGCATCCAACGAAGCAGCGGCACCGTAGCAGGAGCACCCTTGGTAAAGAAGCAACAATCCGAAGCACCGCAGCCAACCGCCGCCGAACGCTCGCGCGCCGAGCTGGCTGCACGCGACTCCGGTGCCGTAGTCGTCGAAATCTACGACCAGGTCTACCAACTCTCCGGCACGGATCCCGCATACATTCAGCGCCTGGCCGCACTCGTCGACGCGCGCATGCGCGCCATCTCCGCCCACGGCGCTACCGTAGATTCGCTTCGCGTAGCCGTGCTCGCCGCACTCAACATCGCCGACGAGATGATCTCCACACAGGCCCGCCACGACAGGCTGGCCGCGACCATGAACCACGCCACCTCGTCCGTCCACGCCTCCGTGCAGACACGCACCGGCTCGCTCCTGGACATGCTCGACGAAGTCCTCGACACCCGCAAAGCCGGCTAGAGCAGGTACCCTTAGTCTCGATTGGGATCAAGCGAAAACCCTGAACTCTCGTCAAGAGACGTTCTGGGAGTAAACACTGCAAGGTACGTTTCATTCCCGACCTCAGCCGTGCGATGGAGAAACACGCGACCCTTCCTGATCACCGGCTCGCTGATGACCCTGCCTGACGAGCCCTCGCCTCTCGCAAGGCCATCTGACGCCTGCCACAGAGTTTTCACTTGCCAACTCTGCTCTGGCATCCGAAGATTACGACAACCATTCTCTTCGGAGCAGTTCCCATGGGCTCAAGCACCCGTCTTCTGTGCACACTCTCCCTCGTCGCCACGTCCGTACTCGCCTTCGGCCAGGCATCTAGCCCCGCACCAACGCCAGCTTGGCGCAGCGACCCCAAATTCGCCGACTCAATAAAGGAAGCGAAGCAGTTCGAAAAGCAGAAGCGCGCTGGCTTCGCTGAAGACGCCTACAAGAAGGCGAACAAGATCGCCGGCGGCCAGTGCACCGAGTGCCTTGAGGGCATCTACGACATGCAGATGTGGCAGGGCGAGGACAAGGATGCCATCGCAACGGCCAACGCGCTCCTCGCGCTCGACACCGACGCAGCCGCAAAGTCGGTGGACCAGACCGAGCTGGCGCAGGCTCTTCTTGCCAAAGCCGGAAAGAAGCCCAAGCCTGAGCAGCTGGATGCAGTACATGCCACCTTTCAACAGGCCATCACTACATATCCAAAGAATGCATCCGCCTACTTTTTCGACGGAAAGGTGCTCGCGCAGATGGGCAGGATGGACGAGGCCAGTGCGGACTTTCGCGAGTGCCTGAAGTATTGCAGCCCTAAGAACCCCAGCCGTCTGCGCGCCGAACACTTCGCCGAAAACCCAGAGCTGGCTCTGCACAAGATGGCACCCACCTTCGAGGTCACCGCTCTGGATGGCAAGAAGTTCAACCTGGACGCGATGGGTGGCCGCGTGGTGTTGATCGACTTCTGGGCCACATGGTGCGGCCCCTGCAACGAAGAGCTGCCGCACATGAAAAAGATCGCGAAGGAGTTCGCCAACGATCCTCTGGTCATCATCAGCGTCAGCTGGGACTCTGACGACGCAAAATGGAAGGCTTTCATCCAGAAGAACGAGATGACCTGGGTCCAGTATCGCGACGCCGACCACAAACTCTCCGACGAGTTTGGCATCAATGCCATTCCGCACTACTTCACCATCGACTCCGACGGCGTGCTGACGGCAGAGATGCTCGGCGAAGGCTCTGACGTGGAAGGCAAGCTGAAGAAGCTGATCGCCAAGGCCCGCGCCGCGCAAACGCCACCGGCCAACATCTCCTCGACCTCACAGGCCACAACTCCAACCGCCGGTCAAGTTGCACTCGCGCAAGCTTCCCGTTAGCATGCAATTCAGACGACCGGCCTGCAAAGCAGGTGGGGCGAACCACGCAGGTTGAACCAATACTCTTTGAACAGGGTCCTGGCTCGTATAAATGGCTCGGTGTGCTATGTCCGCCAGTTCGGAAAGCCTAAAGAGCCACGGCTAGGGCCCACCGCTTATTAGCGGGTTCACCTGCGCCTCTCCTCACGGCCCAGCGGGTCGGTCTTCTTCAACTTCCGGAGCGACCGATGCTGGACAAACTGCAAGCGGAACGCGAACTGGCAAAACGCCGGGCGTACTCGCAACCGAAGCGTCTACGACAGTTCCTGATGGCAACAGGTATCGCCTTTGTCTGCGGTGTTCTTGCGGCAACGATGATCTGGTCCGCTCTCGTTCTGCCTGGTTTGGTTCAGCGGTTGGAAGCGAGCGTAGGATTTGTCTTTTCCCTTGGGACAGGGCTGCTTTATACGCTGTTCGCGTGGGTGCGATATCGGGACTGGCGCTGGGTGGGTGGGCTAGCGCGTTCGAAGTAAGTCCTGGCGGGAATGGCTGCTTTGCAGCGTATCCTCAAGTAAGGATGCAATTTTTACTCACAAACTGGCTGATGCCCGGCATCGTCCACGTCGGCCACATCCGCGTCTCGGTCTTCGGCTTCATCGCCGCCGTGGGACTCATCGCAGCTATCTGGCTCAGCCAGTACACCGCGCGGCCTGCGAACGTCGCGCCGCAAAAACTCTGGGACGCCGGCATCTTCATCGTCGTAGCCGCCTTCATACTCTCGCGGGTGCTCCTCATCGCGCAGGACCCCAGCGCCTTCCTGCACTACCCGCTGCTGGTCATCAGTCTGCCGTCACTCACCTACACCGGCATCGCGCTCACGGCAGTCGCCACGCTCGTCTACCTCCGCATCGTCAAGCTGCCACTGCTCGCCACGCTCGACGCATGGACGCCGCCCGCCGCAGTGCTCTCCGCCGTGCTCTGCCTCGCACACTTCCTCGAAGGCACCGACGCCGGTATGCCCACCTCGCTCCCCTGGGGAGTCCTCACACCCGGCGACACCATCCTTGGCCGCGTGCATCCCGTGCAGATTTACCTGCTCCTCGCCGCTACCCTCATCGGCCTCGACGCCTATCGACTGCTCAAGCGCCCACACTCAACCGGCCTCGTCTCTGCGCGCGCCCTGCTCTTCGGTGGCATCGCCTTCTTCCTGCTCGACATGCTCGCACAGCCCGCCGACACAAACGGCAACGCGCTCTTCGATCCCGGCCAATGGATCGCCATCGGCTGTGTAGCCATCGGCTGCATTCTTCTCATCACCATGCTCCCAACACACACACGCACCACCAGCCTCACCAACACCCTCGCGGAACCAACCGCCAAGGAGCACGCCTGATGCCCTCCAAGAACATGCTCCCCAAGGGCCAACGCCGCCGCTCCGTCAAAGCCGAGTACCGCGCCCAGCGCACGCTCGCACAAGAACACGAAGCCGCCCGCAAGGCCGCCGTCGAAGCCAACTTCGGCGTCGACCCTGCTGCCGACAACTTCGACCAGGCCTTCGAGGCCACCGAAGACGAGCTACTCAAGACCGCCGACTTCATGGAACCCGAGCTCACCATCGAAGAGCGCATCGCGACCAACAACTGGTTCACTACCAAGGGCGCCACTGGCTCCAAGGTCGCCGCTGAAACCCACGACGCGCCACGCTACGGCAATCCCTACGCAAACCTCGCCGAAGCCGTGCGTCCCGAGGTCCCCGTACTCGACGACCTCGATGCCGACGAAGAGGGCGTCCGCACGCTCACCGCAGCCGACGCCGCCAAAGGTATGCGCCTCGACGCCTACCTCGCCAAAGCTCTTCCCGACATCAGCCGCGCCCGCGTGATCCTCCTCATCGACAACGCGCAGGTCACACTCGACGGCAAGCCCGCCAAGGCCAGCCTCAAGCTCAAGGGCGGCGAGATCATAGAGATCGAAGGCGACCCACGCCCCGCCCCGCTCAACGCCACACCCGAGGACATCCCGCTCTCCATCGTCTACGAAGACGACGACCTCGCCGTCATCGACAAGCCCTCCGGCATGATGGTCCACGCCGGCAGCGGCAGCACCGAGCACAACCGCGGCACGCTCGTTAACGCTCTGCTCTTCCACCTCAGCCAGCTCTCGCAGGTCGGCGGAGACCTCCGCCCCGGTATCGTCCACCGCCTCGACAAGCAGACCAGCGGCCTCATCGTCGTCGCCAAAAACGACTCAACGCACCGCAAGCTCTCGGAGATGTTCTCCTCGCGCGACCTCCGCAAGGTCTACATAGCTCTAGTCCACGGCCATATCGCCGAGGACGGAGGCACCATCCGCCTCCCGATCGCCCGCGACCTCGTCCGCCGCACCCGCATGACCACCAAGCGAGCCGGCGGACGCACCGCCGTCTCCAACTTCCGCGTGCTGGAGCGCCTCGACACCCCCTACGGCCCCTTCACCCTCGTCGAAGTCCACATCGAAACCGGCCGCACCCACCAGATCCGCGTCCACATGCAGGCGCTGGGCCACTCCGTCGTCGGCGACTTCCTCTACGGAGCCCCGCACAACATCCAGCCGCTCAAATCCGCCATCAAACGCGAGCCGCTCTCACTCGAACGCAACTTCCTCCACGCCGCCGAGCTCGAGCTCGACCACCCGCGCACCGGCAAGCATCTCGCCCTCCGCAGCGATCTTCCTGCCGACCTCACCAGCTTCCTCGCCCAGTTGCGCGGCCAGTAGAGCGCGCAACTTGATACGATGTGAGGATGAAGATTTGCACCACTGCGCGGTGGGCCACCGTCGCCCTCCTCAGCACTCTCACCGCGTCTCTGGCGTTCAGCCAGGCGCCCCAGCAACTCACGGCCCCCGCGCTGCAACCCGCTACAGATCAAGCGAATCAGGCAAACGCCCAGACCAAACAGTCCGACCAGGACCTGCAGGCCGTCCCCGGCCTCACCGTCTACTCGCGCGAAGTCGATCTCATCTTCACCGTCACCGACAAGCACGGCGGCTTCGTTACTGGCCTGCAGCAGCAGAACTTCGGCCTGCTCGACGACGGCCGTCCGCCCGAGCGCGTCGTGCAGTTCCGCCAGCAGACCAACCTGCCTCTCCGCGTCGGTATCATGATGGACACCTCCAGCTCCATCCGCCAGCGCTTCCAGTTTGAGCAGCAGGCCGCCACCGACTTCCTCCTCCAGGTCCTGCACCCCGCCGACCGCGCCTTCGTCGAAGGCTTCGACGTCCAGACCGACATCAGCCAGGACTTCACCAACCGCATCGACCTGCTCGACACCGGCATCCGGCGTCTGCGGCCCGGCGGTGGCACCGCGCTCTTCGATTCGCTCTACAAAACCTGCCGCGACCAGATGCTCACCCTGCGCCAGGACATCTCCGTACGCAAGGCCCTCGTCCTCGTCTCCGACGGCGACGACGACTACTCCCGCGCCACCGAAACCGACGCCATCAAGATGTGCCAGCGCGCCGAGACCATCGTCTACACCATCTCCACCAACACCGGCCCAAGCAAAGACAAGGGCGACGACGTCCTGCAGCAGGTCGCCGACGCCACCGGCGGCCAGGCGTTCTTCCCCACCCGCATCGACGACGTCGCTGTCGGCTTCCACAACATCGAAGTCGAGCTCCGCAGCCAATACTCGCTCGTCTACATCCCCGCCAACTTCAAGCAGGACGGCAGCTTCCGCACCATCTACCTGCAGTGCCTGGATCCGCGCTACTCCGTCCGCGCTAAGAAGGGCTACTTCGCCCCCAAACCACCGCAGTAGTCACAAACCTCGAAACGCAAGCAAAGCCCGCAACTGTAACAGTTGCGGGCTTTCGCTCTTGCTTTTTCGTTTGTCATTCCCGCAGGGAATCTGCGTCTGTCTTTGTCGTTGCCTGTTCTACATTGCGCAACTTGCCCTTAACCTTCGCGTACTCTGCGTGAAAGTCCTTGCCTTTCAACCGACCGCAACTTTTCCCCGCCATGCCCGTCCTTACTCACCAGCGAGGCTTTGCCATGAAGTTCCCCCTCACCTATGCTCTTTTGGCGCTGGCCATGCCGGCAGCCGTAGCCCAGCAGCCCCCCGGCGTGCCAGAGATGCTGCAGTCTCTCGTCTCGCAGCAGGCCACGCACACCGCCTTCACCTTCGACCGTGACATGCTCCAGGCCGCAGACGGCCTCATGGGCATCCAGAACAACGCGCTCAACAGCATCACCGTGGAGAACTACCACTACCCGCAGCCAGCGTTCTACGTCCCCGAGACCATGGCCGCGCTCAACGCCGCTTACGGAGCCGCCGGCTATAAACACCTCGTCGAGCAGCACGTCGACGCCCGCGACGCCGCCATGCCCCACGGCACCTTGGCCGACCTCTGGCTGCACAATAACGGCACCCAGATCGACAGCATCGTCGTCCTGCTGCGCACCCCGCGCCAGATGTCCGTCATTGACGTCACCGGCTCACTGCGCCCTCTGGATCTCGTCCATCTCTCCGGCCACTTCGGCATCCCCAAAGTCGACCCCGGCGCCGTCATGGTCCCCGCCCCACCCGGCAAGTAGCGGCTAGCGTTTTTTCTACAAGCCTCTACAAGCAACAGCGTTGTCATCTCGACCGAAGCAGGACAGTTTTATCGTCCTGCGCAGTGGAGAGACCTGCAGTTTGCTTGAATCCCCTCTACATCCCGGAGAATCCCGCTAGTACCCATACCGCTCCACCTCACCCAGCAGCGCCAACTTCTTCTCCGGAGCCAGAAAGCTGGCCTCCACCGAGTTCGCCGCCAACTCCCGCATCTGCTCCAACGAGAACTCAAACATCTTATGTACCAATAGGTACTCATCCAGAAGGTTCGCTCCAAAGAACGGCGGGTCGTCGGAGTTCAGTGTCACCATCAACCCCTCCTCGAAGTACCGCTTTACCGGATGCTTCTCCAGCGCGACACAACACCCTGTGCGCAGGTTGCTGGTCACATTCAGCTCCAGCGGAATCTGCCGTTCAACCAGCACACCCACCAGGTCTTCGTCCTGCGCCGCGGTCAGCGCATGACCAATCCGCTCCGCCCCAATATTCACCGCCGCCCAAACGCTCTGCGGCCCGGTAGACTCGCCCGCATGACACGTCAGCCGCAACCCCGCCGCCTTCGCCTCCGCGTACAGCTCACGAAACTCCTGCGCCGGCCCCCGCGCCTCATCCCCGCCAATCCCAACGCCAATCACGCTCGGATACTTGTCCTTCAGCTCCGCGGCCTTGGTGAACACCCGCGCGCACTCCTCCAATCCAAAGTGCCGCACCGCATCGATGATCCACAGCAGCGACACGCCGAACTCCCGCTCGCCGCGGGCGCGTCCGCGTTCAATCGCCGCGATCACCGCATCCACATCCAGCCGCTTGAAGTAATACAGAATGCCCACCGAGATATACACCTCGGCATGGCGCACCCCCTGCACAGCCAGGTCGCGCAGCATGTTGTACGTAATCGTCTCGTAGTCCTCAGGTGAGTGCAGCCGCTCGGTTACCGCCTTGAAGCTCATCAGAAAGCTGGGAAAGTCCGTGTAGCTGTAGACCTTCTTCGCCTGCTCCAGCGTCAGCGGCGTCGCATCATTCCTGCGCGACAGCTCCACCAGCGTCTCAGCCGTAATCGACCCCTCAAGATGCAGATGCAACTCCGCCTTGGGCAGCCCGCGCAGCCAGACCTCCGCATCGACGGTCTCAATGTTCGTCTTCCGTGCCATCGTTCCAGTGTAGTCGCCCAGCCCTCAACCAGAAATGACACTGGATGTCCTCTCTGATACAGTCGGATCTGTGGGCAAGCGACCCCGTAAGACCGAACATCTGCTCGTCGAGTACTATCTGGGCGGTAGCGTACCCCGCCCCTATTGAAAGAGGAGTTCTGGCGCAACAACGATGGCGTTGTCTCACGCTACAGTCTTGCCTACATCGATCCCACTGTATGCCAGACCGATCACGGGCGTGTTCTCGGCTATGACAATGCACACGGTCGGCATCACCGTCATTTCATGGGTAAGGAATCTACTTATGACTTTGTAAGCTTTGAAGAGGTGCTCCGCCTATTTGAGCGGGAGGTGCGTCAGCTAAGGAGGAAGCGTGGCACGTAAGATCAAGATCATCGTGGATAAGACCGGCATCGACGGCTTCTTCCGTCGCGCTCGCGCCCATGCCTGCGCACTGGACAATGGCGAGCCCATACCCGACGAGAGCGTCATCGCCTTTGAAAATCCCTTGGACATGTTTCGCGTTCTGACCACCGAGCGCGTTCGCCTCATCGGTTCGCTGCGCGAGACCGGCGAAACTCCAATCTCAGAGCTGGCTATCAGACTGGGACGCAACAAGCGCGCCGTGAGCCGTGACGTATCAGCCATGCGGGAAGCCGGCGTGCTCAAGACAAAGTACGTCACAAACCCCGGCCACGGGCGCCAGCTCCTGGTCATGCCGGCAGCGAAAAAAGTCGAACTGACATCGACCCTCTAACTAGCTTTGAAACCCCTCACCCGCACGCACCACCACCGCAGACCCCTCGGCCAGCAGCACATGGTCCGGCTTGCGCGCCGTCAGCTGCGCAAACAACCGCCCATACAGTGCCCCAAAGTCCGCCGAAACCTGCGACGAGCTAACCGGATAGCACTCCCACCGCGGATGCTCCACGCCATACTCGCCCGTCACACCCTCACCGCGCTTTAGCAACCCGCTGCGCTGCGTGTATCCCCAGTAGTGCTCCGTGATGAACTCCTCGATGCTGCCGGCTGCAATCGGCCGCGAACGCGCATCCGCCTGCACCGACATGTACTGCCACTTGCCGCCCCGCCGCCCCGGCACCTTCCACGAGTAGCCGATGTCCACCCCACTGTCCTCGCCTCGCCACAACCACCGCACCGGAGCCGTCCTGTATGGTTCGCCATACAGCCCCTTCGCCACCAGCGTTATCGCCGGCAGCGGCACAATCTCGCTGATGAACACCACCCCGCGCCGCACGCTGCCATCCGCCATCGGACGCTTCACATAAAACCGCAGGTTCACCTCGGTAAACCGCCGATGAAATGGTAGCGGCAGCCCCTTCACCCGCACATGATCGAACAGAAACCCCACCAGCGAAACGAAACACCGCTCCTGGTACAGATCCAGCTCCACCCCATCCGGCACCCACGCGGCCAGAACCTCAGGCGCAACTTCGTACTGCGCCATGATCAGCTTGCGCCACTCGGCCGTAAGGAAGGTCGATGCCATGAATGTCTCAGAGTACGGTATTTAGATGTCGTGTTCGAACTGTTGCACCCACTGTACCTGCTCCGTGGAATCAGGTACAGCGATTCCTCGTTCTTTTGAAAACAGATGAATCACTTCATCTTTCGATGAAGCGCCGACCTACCCCTGATAAAACTCGCTCCGCTTCCTGCTATAGAAGAAGTACACCACCAGCCCGATAATCAGCCAGATAAAGAACCGCTCCCACGTCCGCACGGGCAACCCAGCCATCAGCAGCAGACAGAACGCGATGCTCAGCACCGGAATCACCGGGCCGAGCGGCACTCGAAACCCGCGATGCCGCTGCGGGTCCTTCGCGCGCAGCACCAGCACCCCAATCGACACCAGCACAAACGCAAACAGCGTCCCGATGTTCGACATCTCCGCAAGCGTGCCCACATCGAACAGCCCCGAGGGAATCGCCACCAGAATACCCGCCACAATCGTCGCAAACGCCGGCGTCCGAAACCGCCTGTGCACCTTGCTGAACGCCGTCGGCAGCAGCCGGTCGCGGCTCATCGCAAACCATATCCGAGCCTGCCCATACTGCCCCACCAGGATCGACGAGATCATCCCCAGGATCGCGCCAAACAGCACCGCCAGCCTTACCCAGTGCAGCCTGTGCGCTCCCGGCAGCAGCGCCACACGCTTCAGCGCATTCACCACCGGCGCGCCATCGCCCGCCACCGACTGCCACGGCACCAGCCCGGTCAGCGTCGCCGCCACGCCAATGTACAGAATCGTGCAAACGATCAGCGTCGCAATAATCCCGATCGGCACATCGCGCTGCGGCTTCTTGCACTCCTCGCTCGCCGTCGACACCGCGTCAAACCCGATGTACGTAAAGAAGATAATCGACCCGCCAGCCAGAATCCCTCCCCACCCATTCGGCGAAAACGGATGATAGTACCGCGGATGAATGAAGCTCATCCCAAAGAACACGAACGTCAGAATCGCGCCAATCTTGATCAGCACCATCGCATTGTTCGTCCGCGACGACTCACGAATGCCCAGCACCAGCAGCACCGTCAAAATCAGCACAATCAAAAATGCCGGAATATCAAACCCCGAGTGCCACCCCGGCGCATAGATGTCCTTGCCCGCAAGGTCCTGCAACCCCAGCGGCAGGTACGCCGGCGCCAGCCACTTCGGACTCAGCCGCAGCCCAAACCAGTCCAGCGCATCCACCAGGTGAGCGGCAAATCCCACGCTCACACTCATGTTCGCAAACGCATACTCCAGAATCAGGTCCCACCCGATGATCCACGCCACCAGCTCGCCCATCGTCGCATAGCTGTACGTGTACGCCGACCCCGCAATCGGAATCATGCTCGCCAGCTCCGCATAACAGAGCCCCGTCAGCGCGCACACAATCGCCACCAGCACCAGCGACACCACCAGCGCCGGCCCAGCTCCCGGCCTGCCCGCCACCGCGCCGCTCGTATGGTGCAGCAGCCCCACAATCAGATCGATCACCGGAGACTCGGACAACTTCACCGTCGCCGCCGGGTTCCCGCCGATCGCTGTCCCGATCACCGTAAAGATCCCCGACCCAATGACGATGCCCACGCCCATCGCTGTCAGAGACACCGGTCCAAGCGTCTTCTTCAGCGCATGTTCCGGCCGCTCCGAATCGGTGATCAGCTTATCGATTGACTTGGTGGCAAAGATTTGTCGGGGCTGGCTTGGAGAAGGCAGGGCGCTGGGTCCTCGTCTTTGAGATGAATGTCTCGCGGTTGCTCCCTGATTGTAAGCGGCGATTCATCATCCGCAAACACTCTTCCCCACAAACGCCAAAGCGGCGGGCAGAGTCACCTCTACCCGCCGCATTTCTACTGGCTACTTCCTATTTCCTGCTTTTAGCGCTTCGACTGACCACGCGCTGCCTTCTTGATCTTCGCCTTGTTCTCGCCACGTGCGCCTGTGCGCGGAGCCTTCGGGGCTGCCTTCTTGCGTGCCGCGCGCTTTACCTTCTTGCGCTCGTCCTTGTCTGTAATTGCCTTCGTGTTTGCCATGAAATTTCCTGTCTCTCTCGAATCTTGTGTCTCGCATCGCGAACGCTCTACAGGCGCTCCAGCTGGGCGAACTTCTCGACCAGCTTCTTCATACCGTGACCACTAAATTGTACTGTAATCTTGGCATCTTCACCCTCGCCCTCGCGCGCGAAGATCACTCCCTCGCCATACTTCGGGTGCCGCACCCGGATTCCCTTGCCCATCCCGGTCTTCCCCGTCGGCGACCCAATCTCCATCCGCGGCCGCCCTTTGAACCCTGAAACGCCGCCTTTTCCGAAGAATGCAGACGTATTATCCAGCGGCCCACTGCCACTGCGCGGCTTGCTCCCATAGCGCTGCTGCGCATAGCTCCGCGCGCCGCCGCCCGGCTCCTGGCTCTCATCCTCATAGCTATAGTGCCGCTCGCCACCGTAGTCGTCCCCGCCACCACGCCGCGGATACGGCGTCGCATACGCGCTTCCGTAGCTCTTGGGAGAAAGGTCTTCCACCAGCCGCGACGGAACCTCCTCCAGAAACCGCGACGCAATCGACGACTCCGGCATATCGCTGCCATACCGCCTGCGATACCGCGCCCGCGTCATCACCAGCGTATCCATCGCGCGCGTCATGCCCACGTAGCAGAGGCGGCGCTCCTCCTCCATCTGCTCCGGGTCCTGCAACGTGCGCGAGTGCGGAAACAGCCCCTCTTCCATCCCCGCCAGAAACACCAGCGGAAACTCCAGCCCCTTCGCCGCATGCAGCGTCATCAGCGTCACCCGCGCCTCGGCCGAGTAGCTGTCCGCATCGCTCACCAGCGCCGCATGGTCCAGAAACTCCGCCAGCGTCTCTCCACGCGAAGTCGCATCCTGCGCGGCGTTCGCAAGTTCCTTCAGGTTCTCAATCCGGCTCTGGCTCTCCGGCGTGTTCTCGTCTTCAAGGCTACGAATGTAGCCCGACCGATCATTCAAAAACTTGATCAGCTCCGGCAGCGTCGCAGGATCACCCGGCTTGCGAAACGCCGGCCGCTCCTCGCGCGTCTCAACCTCACCACGAGCCTCTTCCGCCGCAATCCGCTTCAACCGGTCACGAACTTCATCACTCGCCGACCGCTTCAGCGCCACCGGCGCAAACGGATTCACGCTCGCATCCAGTGATGGGAGAGAGGAGGAGAGAGAAGACGGGAGGGAGAAGGGGCCTTCAGGCCCCTGTTTCAGCCCACCCAGCAAGGGGGCTTCAGCCCCGGAGCGAGCCCCGGCATTCTCCGCCGCAATTGTGCTGATCTCCTCACTCGGCCCAAAATCAAACCCAAAGTTGAAGCTCGTATCGAAGGCCGAGTTCGCATCGTTCGTCGTCGCGGGAGCGGGCTCCTCTTCGGTCGCAAAACCAAAATCAAAGTTTGTCGCTTCGTCGTCCGCCGAAGCAGCAAGCGATTCGAGATACTCGTCTTCCCTAATCCCTAATCCCTGTTCCCTAATCCCTGCGTCCGCTTCTAGCCGGCGCAAAAACTCCGTACCAAGCATCGCGCGCGCATCTTCAATCAGCTTGCGGAAGTTCGCCAGAGCCGTCAGCGCTCTCGCAGGCAGCAGCTTTTCTTCACCCACGCGCTCTATCGCGTCCCAGCTGCTCATCCCCGTCGTCAGAGCAATCCGCTCCAGCGTCTCCATCGTCGTCTTGCCGATACCGCGCGGCGGCGAATTCACCACTCGCCCAAGCGCCACAGAGTCGTGCGGGTTCTGCACCAGCTTCAGATAGCTGAGCATGTCCTTCACCTCCGCGCGGTCATAGAAGCTGAACCCACCCACCATGTGGTACTGAATCTGATACCGCCTTAGCGCCTCTTCCACCAATCGCGACTGAGAGTTCGTCCGGTACAGCACCGCACACCGCGGCGTCTCCGCCGGATTGTCCGTACCCGCCGCAGCCTCGCGAAGATACTGCGCAATCCTGTCCGCGATAAACAGCGCCTCATTCTCGCCGTCAGGGGCCTCGTAGTACCCAATCAGCGACCCGCCCTCTCGCGAGGTCCAAAGGTTCTTCCCCTTGCGCTGCACATTCTGCGCAACCACAGCAGACGCGCCTTCCAGAATCACCTGGGTAGACCGGTAGTTCTGCTCCAGCCTGATCGTCTTCGCGTTGGGAAAGTCCTTCTCAAACTCCAGAATGTTCTTGATGTCCGCGCCGCGCCAGCTATAGATCGACTGGTCTTCATCACCGACGACGCAGACATTTCCGTGCTTGCCCAGCAGCTTCATCAGCTCATACTGCGGCCGGTTCGTGTCCTGATACTCGTCGATCAGCAGGTACTTGTACTTGCGGTTGTATCGCTCGCGCACCTCAGCAGAACTCTTGAGGAGCCGCACTGTCTCCAAGAGCAGATCATCGAAGTCCAGCGCATTCGCCTTCGCCAGTTCCTTCTTGTAGATCTCGAAGATGTGCGCGATCTTCTCTTCCATCGGATTGGTCGACGCAAGAAAGTACTCCTGCGGATCGATCATGTGGTTCTTCGCCCAGCTGATCCGTCCCAGCGCAACGCGCGGCTTCAACGCCTTATCATCGACACCCAGCCGCTTCAGCGCAGACTTCACCACCGCCTGCTGATCGGTCTCGTCATAGATCGCAAAGCTGCGCGTCAGTCCAACGTCGCCCACACGCAGCGCCTCGATATCGCGCCGCAGCACGCGCACGCAGAAGCTATGGAAGGTCGCAATCGTAGGCTGCGCCAGCGTCGAGTGGCCGAGGATCTTCTCTACGCGCTCACCCATCTCCTTCGCAGCCTTGTTCGTAAACGTCACCGCAAGAATGTTGTCCGGCGAGACGCCACGCTCTTCAATCAGGTACGCGATGCGGTGCGTAATCACGCGCGTCTTGCCGCTGCCCGCTCCGGCCAGCAACAGCACGGCTCCATCCACCGACACGATGCCCTCGCGTTGCTGCGGATTCATATTGGCGAGAAGATCGGGCACACCTCTCATTCTATCTGTCGTGGGCGCACACTACTTTTTCACACTGCATTCACTTGTGGATCACGCATGTCTCGCAAAAACTTCGTGCAGAAAATTCTTTCACAACAACGGAACCAATCTACGAACCACTGCGTATCGGTTGATGCAACGAGCTCCTCTGAACCATGACAGAGAGGCCCGGGCCGAAATCAGCGACACAAATCCGGGAAATGAAATCCCTTCCATTCAAAGGAGTCACGTTATGAAGTTTCACACTGTTGCCGCCACCCTCGCTCTAGTCGCCTCCGTCTCTCTCTCCGGTGCAGCCTTCGCCGCGCCCACTACCAGCATCAACGCTCCGGTTCACGCCTTCTTCGGTAAGACCCATCAGGTGAGCATCACACTGCACAACGACGGCAAGGAGTCCCTCACCGTAAAAGCAGGCGACAAGGAGTTGACCCTGAAGCCCGGTGAAGAAACAAGCGTCAAGCTCCTCGCAGGCGATAAGGTCATCGCAGAGACCGCCAGCGCGGAACACGCCATCGGTGACGTCCTCGTCTCCGCAAACAACGATCTGGACGGCGCCACCATTCGCATCAAATAACTGCGAACTTTTTACACGGGCCACGGCAACACAAAAAAGATTCGCGACGAACCCATGCTTAGGCCACCCCGCAGCATGGATTCGTCGCATCAGTTGCCCGTTCTCCTTTGCGTCTTTTCCTCTGTGCTCTCTGCGTCAAAGTTCTTGCCGTAGCAAGAGTCGAAGGCGCGAGCGTACCCGCTTAGTAGCCGTCAGATTTTTCGCCTTGAACCCCCAGAAATCGCGCTGTCAACCCCCGCCGGCCCGCCATCGCAGCCTAACGAGCACAAACCAAACCGCTTCCACCCCAAAAATCAATTGATTGTTCTTCCAGCCTCGCCAGCTACACTGGAAATAGACACAAACTTCCGTGGCGAAACTTGGCGTCTTCCTTCGCGCACGTGGCCGGAGACCCTTCATCGGAACCGTAAACCATTGATTCCGGCTATCATAGCTGCAAACGGCCCAGAATCAGCCACTTAACCCCGGGATACCCCGCTAAGTGACTGATTCCACACAAAGCCTCCTCCGCGAGAGCGGGGGGGAGGGGTACCCTACTCCGCCCCGCGCTCACGCCACAGAATCTGCTTCAGGATTCCCATCCATGTCATCGCCTCGCGATGGCTGCTGCCCAGCTGCTGCACCAGCTGCCGAACCAGTGGCTCCGCCGCGTTGGCCGGAAACCGCCGCGCGTACTCGGTCGTGTGCATCACGTCCAGCAGCATCTGCGTCAGCCGCTCGCGATCCGCAGCAGTCGCCGCAGCCTCATGCAGCTCCGGCAACTCGCGCGCTCCGGCAAAGCCCTCCCGCGAGAGCTCATACAGGCACACCGCAACCGACTGACCAAGGTTCATGGAGAGGTGCCGCTCGCCCTCCGGCTGATACATCGGGATTGTGGTCAGCAGGCTGCAATGGCTCAACTGCTCCCGCGTCAGCCCGGTCTTCTCGGAGCCGAACAGCAACGCCACCCGCTCCGAGCGGCCCAGCGCCGCCGTCACCCGGGGCGCCGTCTCCCGGATCGGCTCAACCGTCTGCCGAATTTCACGCTCGCCAATCGCGGTCGTTCCAACGATCAGGCTGCAATCGGCAATCGCCTCAGCAAGCGAGTCGAACCGCCGCGCGCTCTGCATTACCGAACTCGCAGCAACCGCAGATTTGGCCTCCAGCGCAGCAGCCTCAAACGGCGCTGCGAACTCGTTCACGACGCGCAGGTCGCCGAAGCCGAAGTCATGGATCGCACGCGCGGCCGCGCCAATGTTGCTCGGATTGCGCGCGCCCACCAGAACGACAGTCAGCAGCGAACGCGCTTCGCTGGTCAGCATACTCATCCAGTCTAACGAAGCAGAAGGCAAGCAAAACGGCTGGTCCGAAAGACCAGCCGTTTGCGTGGCGCGTTCTACCTCAGGTTAGCGACGACCCTTTGGCGGATTGTTGCTGTTGCCGTTGTGCTTCTCGTTGGAGATCTGCCGCGAGTTGGCATTCTGCTGCTTATTTACCTGCTGCCGCTGCTGCTGGTTCAGAGCACCGCCGTTCGCCGTACGGTCGTTATGCACAGTCTGCGCCGTGTTCGACTGGTTCGCGTTCGTACGAGCTGCTTCACCGGACGTCATCTGACCGGACCGAAGGCCCTGCGCTGTGCGTGCCTGTTGGTTCGCCTCACGGTTGTCCACCGCATTTGGCTTCACTGTGTTGGCGTTGTGGTCGTCGTTGTAGATCTGCCGGCTTGCGCGGTTCTGCTCCTGGTTGATCTGGTTGCGTTCGCCATTGGTCAGCGTTCCGCCATTCGCCTGGCGGTCGTTATGCACCTGCTGGTCGATGTGCGACTGCGTCGCCTCCGCGCGTGCTGCTTCACCTGAGGTCATCTGGCCCGAGCGCAGCCCATTGGCGATGCGTTGGTCCTGATTGGCCTCTCGCGTGTTCGGGTTGTAGCTCTTGCCAACCTGACGGTCCTGCGCGGAGATCGGCGCGCTCTGGATGTGCTGCTGCGCAACCTGGTGATACGCGCCGACATTGGAGGCAGCCGGAGTTCCCGGGCGCCCATGGTTCACGCTGGCCAGCTGCGAACGGTCCTGCGCGGCGAAGTTCTGGTGCTGCGTCTGCATCGAGGTTGGCTCAACGTGATGCTCGTTCGACCACTGCTGCTCCTGTGCGCTCGGTGCGCGGTTGATGCCGCCAGGACCACCGTTGAAGCTCACATGGTTGTTGTTCACGATAGTGTTGTTCACAACCACTGTCCGATCGACGTAAACGTTGGTGACGTGCACGCCACCGAAGTTGGCGACCGCGCCGTTATACGCGAACACGCCGCCGCGCCACGCTCCGCCCGCAAAGCCGATACCGCCGTAGCCGAAGCCGTAGTTCACGCCGCCGTAGTAGCCAACGTGCGGGCCCCAATATCCTGCGTGCCAGCCATATACGCCGCCGGCAAAGCCCCAGTATCCAGGCGTCCACAGCAGACCCACTGTCGGCGGCTGCACCCACACGCCAGGCACCCAGTAGTAACCCGCGGGACCGTAGGCCCAGTAACCCGGCGTCCAGATGTACCCCGGCGCAGGCAGCGGTGGCTGAGCGTACACCGGAAGCACCGGCGGCGCAATATTGACCGAGATGCCAACAAACACCCCGGCATGGGCCGCCGCCGTAGGCAATAGTGCCACCGGAACAGCAAGCGCTGCAGCAATCGTCAAACTCCGAAACTTGTCACGAAACATCATCACGTTCTCCCTTGATTCGGTGGTCAAGTCCACGGAATCGCCCGGTGTGCCGGGTACATGCGATACCAACACAGGTTCTCACCGGGTGTTGCTGCGCTCGGACATCTTAACATCAGAAAAGTGATAGGTTGAGGAAACTCAAGGATCTAGCCCAACGCGTCTCCGCCAACGCAGCCTACACTAAAGAGGAGCATGGCAGACAACTTCGCCCAACAGGTAAAGCAACAGGCCGACATCGCCAGAATCGTCGGCGATTACGTCAAGCTGCGCAAGTCCGGCGCAAACTGGTCGGCACTGTGCCCGTTCCACAAGGAGAAATCAGGCTCGTTTTACCTCTATCCCGCAAATGCCAGCTACTACTGCTTCGGCTGCAAAGAGCATGGCGATGTCTTCACGTTCGTGATGAAGATGGAATCGCTGAGCTTTCCTGAGGCAGTCCGCGCAGTCGCCACGAAGATGGGCATTCCGCTTCCCACACGTGAGTTCAACTCGCCGGAAGAGGCGCGCTCAGCTGGCATCCGCAAACAGCTCGTCGATGCGCACGAAGCTGCAACGCAGTACTTCCAGCAGAACCTGCGCTCACCCGAAGCTGCGCGTGCTCGCGAATATCTCTCGAGCCGCGGCGTTACGCTAGAGACCATCGAGCGCTTTCGCCTCGGGTACGCACCGGAGAGCTTCAACGACATGCGCGACCGCCTCGGAAAGTTCTTCTCCGAGGAAGTGCTGCGCGCAAGCGGCCTCTTCAGCTGGAAGGATCAGGAAGACGGCTCTCCAGGTGCAATGTACTCCCGCTTCCGTAAACGCATCACCTTCCCGATCTCTAACGAGCAGGGCAAACCGATAGCCTTCACCGCACGCGCGCTGGACAACGATGAAAAAGCAGGGCCGAAGTATCTTAACTCGCCTGAGACGCCGCTATACACGAAGGGGCAAGTGCTCTTCAATCTGGACAAGGCGAAGCAAGGAATCAAGACGAAGGATGCGGTGCTGCTTGTGGAAGGCCAGATGGATTGCATCTCCCTGTTCATGGCCGGCGTTGACAATGTGATCGCAAGCAGCGGAACCTCGTTTACTGAGCACCAGGTGCGTATGCTGGCGCGGTTCACCAAGCGGGTGTGGCTGAACTTCGATCCGGATAGCGCTGGGATGAATGCGGCAGAGAAGACGTTGAGCCTGCTGGTCGAGGAAGGGTTTGAGGTGCGCGTCGTCACGTTGGAAGGTGGTCTGGATCCGGACCGCTTCGTGCGCGAGCGTGGCGTGCAGGAGTATGCCAATGCGGTGCGCGAAGCCGCGCGCTATTCGGATTTCTTGATCGAGCGCGCCCGCACCATGTTCCCTGCGCGCACTGCCGAGGCAAAGGTAAAGGCGCTCAATATGCTACTGCCACACATCCGTCGCGTGCCGAATCCAATCGCCCGCAATGACTTTGCCGAAAATGCTGCCCAAAAGCTCGGTATCGAGAGTTCGCTCATGCGGCAAGAGCTGAAGCAGGCAGCCCAACAGCGGCTAGAAAGCGTCCGCGCCCCGCAGCCGAGTGCCGTCAGCGAAGTAGAACGCATTCTTCTCTGCGCGCTAGTGCTGCCGGAAGCCGACTCTGCACGCGCGCTCGCCGCAGAGCGGCTTGCGGAAAATCCGTCGTGGTTTGCAGAGTTGCCTTCGACTGCGGTGATGGAAGTGCTAGTGAATGCAGCACCAACGGATAATCCCTTCGACGCGGCACCCGATGAGGTTTCGCGCACGTTGCTGGCCAGCGCCCTGCACTCTGATTCTGTATCGGAGGAGCAGCCTGAAGTCTTCCTGCACAAGGTGCAAGGAGCGCTCGACGCATTGCAAGAGCGCTATGCGGACCGCCGGCTGCGCGAGGTCACTCTGCAGATTGCAGGGGCAGAACGCCGAGGTGACAGTGCTATGGTTTTGACACTGTTACAAGAGAAGTTACGGTTGGAGCGCGAACGAAAGCGTTAGCGCTTCGCAGTGCCTGATTTTTCAGCTGCGTTGTCGCATTGATAAAATGCGCGCATGTCGTTCAATCGGTTCCTCCCTCCCATTCTGGCGGTTGCCGCTGCCTTCGCCACGCACACGTTCGCCCAGAAGGTTTATACGTCGCAGGACTACGCTCAGGCTGAGCGCTGGATGTCCTACAACGTAAGCGGCCTGGTGCATCACACCATCAGTCGGCCGCAGTATCTGCCTGACGGACGCGTCTTTTACCGTGATCCGGGCAGCGACGGAACTACCTATCTCATAGCCGATCCGGCGAAGGCCAGCACTGTGCCTGCGTTCAACAACGCCAAGTTGGCTTCGGCCCTTAGTGCTGTGTCCGGAAAGCAAGTTGAAGCAAAGCGCCTCGGCGTGAACAGCTATGAGCCAGAAGCGAATGGCGGCTTCGCGGTCACAACGCGCGGCGGAACCTTTCACTGCGATGCCGCAGCAAGCAAGTGTACGACAGAGAAAGCGGCTGCAAACGAGACGACACAAGGACGTCGAAGGGCTGAAACTAACGTTTCTCCTGATGGCAAACTCGGTGCGTTTATCCGCGACAACAATCTGTGGCTGCGTGACATTGCCACCGGTAAAGAGCGGCAGCTTACTACTGACGGCGTGAAGGACTTCGGTTACGCGACCGACAACGCCGGCTGGCAGCACTCCGACGGCGCGATCCTTACCTGGTCGGCAGATTCGAAGCGGATCGCAACCTTTCAGATGGACGAGCGCAAGACCGGGATGATGTATCTCGTGCCGGTTACCAACCGCCATCCTCAGCTTGAGGCTTGGCACTATCCGCTGGTCGGTGACAAAGACGTCACGATGATTCAACCTGTCATCATTGACGTGAACACAGCAACGGTGGTGCGGCTGAAGACAACTCCGCTGGAGCATCGCAGCATGGAGTGCGACGATGTCAGTTGCGATGGCGACAGCCGCTGGACAGATGCGGAGTTCTCGCCTGATGGTTCGCGCCTCGCGTTTGTTGCTACCTCGCGCGACCACAAGGACGAGTATCTGAAGGTTGCCGATACAGCGACAGGCGATGTCCGCGAGGTCTATCACGAGCACGTGGACACGTATTACGGCTGGCAGAGCAAGACGGACTGGAAGTACCTTCCAGCTTCGGATGAGTTTCTCTGGGTCTCCGAGCGCAGCAACACGGCGCAGATCTATCTTTACGACCTGAAGACGGGCAAGCTCAAGACGCAGATCACTCACGGCGACGGCCCTGTGAGCGACATCTTGCGCGTGGATGAGAAGCAGCATGTTGTCTACTTCACCGCGGTCGGCAAGGAGAAGGGCGAAGACCTCTACTTCGACAACTACTATCGCGTCGACTTCGACGGCAAGAACCAGAAGCTGCTGACACCTGAGGCTGCCAACCACGTCATTACGCCGTCCGACGATGGCAGCACCTTCGTCGATGTGTACTCGACGATCGATACGCCGCAGACCGCGGTGCTGCGCGACAACACCGGCAAGGTGCTGGTCACGCTTGCACATCAGGACATCTCCAAGCTGCTGGCTACAGGCTGGAAGCCGCCGATGGCCGTAACGGTGAAGGCGCGCGATGGTCAGACGCCGCTGGAAGGCTTCCTGTGGAAGCCGACGAACTTCGATGCCAGCAAGAAGTATCCGGTGATCGACAACGTCTATCCGGGGCCGCAGGGCAGCCTCTGCCAGTTGCTGGGCCGGAGCTTCTCCGCCGCGAAGGGCGATGAGCAGGCGCTCGCCGATCTAGGCTTCGTGGTGGTGTGTATCGACGGCATGGGCAATCCAGGCCGCACGAAGGCGTTCCATGACGCACACGCGTCGAAGCCCGAAGACATGGGCGATGACACGATTCCCGACCAGGTTTCGGGCATCAAGGACCTCGCGGCGCAGTTTCCGTGGGTCGATGCGACGCGCGTCGGCATCTGGGGCCATTCGGGCGGCGGCAACGCGACAGCCTCCGCAATGTTCCACTTCCCTGACTTCTTCTCGGTCGGCTGGTCGGAGAGCGGCAACCATGACAACCGCGACTACGAGGACGACTGGGACGAGCGTTGGGCAGGTCTGGAGCACATCGATGCCAACGGCAAGAGCGACTACGATGCTCATGCCAACCAGAACTGGGCCAAGGACCTGAAGGGCCATCTGATGCTGGTGCACGGAACGATGGACGACAACGTTCCCCCGAGCAACACACTGCTGATTGTGGATGCGCTGATCAAGGCGAACAAGGACTTCGACCTGATCATGGTTCCGAACGTGCATCATGGCTACGCGGCGGATTCGCAGTACATCACGCGGCGTCGCTGGGACTACTTCGTCAAGTACCTCGCGGGCGGCGTTCCCCCTGCGGAGTACAAGATGACCACGCAAGAAGAGGCGCAGCGCAAGATGGCTGCGAACGGTCCGGAAGACGACGAAGACGAGGAGTAGCTGAGCGTCAGAAGCGGGCGCGGATCTGGTCTGGCGACAGACCGGATTCGCGCAGCGCACGGAGGCTCAGCGCGTCATAGCGCTTGGCGAGGCGTGTTCCTGTTGCGTCGCGCATCAGATCACAGTGGTAGTACTGTGGCGTTGCGAGGCCGAGGGCGCGTTGCACCAGGATCTGGCGAGCGGTGGAGCGCAGCAGATCCGCACCGCGCACAACCTCGGTGATCTGCATCGCTGCGTCGTCGACGACGCAGGCGAGTTGATAGCTTGGCAAGCTGTCCTTGCGCCATATGAGGAAGTCACCAAAATCAGCAGAGGCATCGCAGCCGGCGAGGAAGCTCTGCGGGCCGCAGCGGGCGTCGGCGAAGGCGATGCGCTCGCCGTCAGGGACGCGCAGGCGATAGCTGCTGTGCGGGTCAAAGGTACGTTCGGCTGCGTTGGCGCGACAGCGGCCGTTGTAGACGGGCTCGTCGGTGTCCTCATGCGGAGCCTGCGTTGCGGCCTGCAAGTCCTTGCGGCTGCAGAGGCACTTGTATGCCAAACCAGACGTGACGAGCTGCTCTGCGGCGGCGCGGTAGAGCAGCAGACGGTCGCTCTGGCGGAGTTCATCGTCCCAGGTGATGCCGAGCCAGAGCAGATCCTCACGCATGGCGGCGGCGAACTCCGGGCGCGATCGCTGGTGGTCCAGGTCCTCGTCGCGGAGATAGAGCTTGCCGTTAGCCGTGCGAGCGCGCTCGCTGGCGATCCAGAAGGTGCGCGCGTGACCGAGATGCAGCAGACCTGTGGGCGAGGGCGCGAGACGACCGATGTAGTTGGCGAGAGGCTGATCCATCTGTGGTTGCGGCACCCCTCCCCCCTCCCTTTCTTTTTGGGCCTTCTATGTGGAATCAGTCACTTAGCGGGGTATCCCGGGGGTAAGTGGCTGATTCTGCAATGGTTGTGGCTATGATAGCCAGAATCAACAGGTTACGGGGGCGCTAAAGGCCTCCCGCCACGTGCGCGAAGGAAGACACCAAGTTTCGCCACGGGAGTGGGGGCTATCTCCAGTTTAGTTGGGTGGGGAGGTGGAATGTGTTTTTGATTCTGGAGGTGGAAGCGATTTATTTTGTGCAGGTTGGCAGATTACAGGAGCGGTTGTCGTGTTGACATTGAGGATTTGGCTGGAGATCCGAAGAAGAAAGTTTAAGGATGCCACGTCTGCGGCGATTGATAACGCCGTAAATATCAAACCCCGCGCCTCTGGTTGGAGGGCGCGGGGTTTGGGTTGAGGCTACGTAACGTTAGAACTGGATGCGGCCTGAGAATTGGAAGCGGCGGTTTCCGCTTTCGCCGCTGAGGTGTCCAAAGCCTGCATTGAGGCCGTTCTTGGCTGTAACAGCGGGAGACGGTGTCCCCGGCGCCACGTAGGAGGAGTTGAAGGCACCAAGGCCATTGACAGAGCTTGCAGGGATTCCCGCGGCCACTGTCTGCGTCTGTCCCAAGCTGAAGGTAACCTTGTTTGTCGCATCGAAGCAGTCCGCGCGGAAGATGAACTTGACGCGCTCCTTGGTGACATTGAAGGACCGCTGCAGAGCCATATCCAGGTTGTAGTGGCTCGGGCTCCACAGGTTAAGACTGCTGCGGGGAGCGTCGCCGATTTTGGTGACGGGAGTGCCATAGGTCTGTGGCTGACCTGGCTGTGGTGGCGGAGGGGCAGGTAGAGGAAAATATCCGATTTCCTGGAATGCGGTGGGGTCGAGGTACTGCTTTGTTGTGTAGTTAGCGTACGTGACACCGGGGCCACCGAAGCCACCGTTCATGCGGATAGAGTCCTTGCTGCGGCCGGGAGTGAGATCCGGCATGCAAGTTCCAGTCGAAGGCGCGGTGCAGCCAGAACCGACGACGAGGATGGGATTTCCAGAGGAATAGCTGAAAACACCAGCGGTCTGCCAGTCTCCTAGGATGTTGCGAACCGCCCAGTTGTCGCCGCCGATCTTGTTTCGTCCGAAGGGCGACTTGGCGAGACCGAAGATGTTGAGGTTCTGCGGGGTGTCCGTGGCAACGAGATCGCGGTCTGCCCGATTATTTCCGGGGAGGGCAACTCCGCTGGAAGAATCGGCTGCCGGTACCGCATAGGCGCTACGGGTGGTGCCATCGTCACCGATGTTGCGAGAGAAGGTGTAGTTGACCGTGAAGGTGACACCCTTATACTCCCGCTGGGTAAGTGTGAGCTCAAAGGCGTTGTAGGCGATGTTGGCGATATCATCCCATTCGGGACTGGGTGGCGAAGAGTACTGAGGGAAGGGGCGCAGCGCGCGGCCGATGGTGGCGAAGGTGTTTGTACCGCCGACACCCTGCAGGTATGAGGGATAGGGTAGAGTGACAGCGGAGGACGCAGCCTGTGCAATAGCGAGGTTCGCCGGGTTGGCGGGTTGACCGATGATGTTGGTTTTTCCATCCGTTCCTACGATCGAACCCAGAGCGGGCACCACTGCCGGATTGATTTGACCAGACCAAAAGCCAGGTACGCCGGCACCAGAGACGAAGTGCGATTCGCTGCCGGAGTAACCAACCGTGAGAGTCATGTCTTTGGTGAGAACCTTCTGCATGGCGACGTTGTAGAAGGAGAACTCCGGAGCGCGCCCCGAAAGATACGGGTCAGCATAGCTGGGAGCTGCACCTGCCAGGACGTACCCGGTTGGCCCCAGATAATCTCCAGTGCCAAGCGTGAGGGACGCCGCGGAGGGGCCAGATGGCGCCGGAATCGCATAGCCAGGGCCACCAAAGTTGGTGTTGGCCATGCCCGCGCTGGTGAATGCGGCGCCGTTGTTGAGGTAATAGGATGGCCCGGCGTTGGCGCCCGTATTTACAGGGGTGGGAAGGATGATATTCGCGCCAAAGCCATCCTGACCGGCACCGGTAGAGTCACCCGCGCGACCACCGACGCCGCCGGCGCGAGAGTAAGCGAGAGCATAGCCGACACGGAAGACAGTCTTGGGATCTGCAGCCCACTCCATACCGAGGCGAGGTCCCCAGTTCTTCCAATACGTCTGTACTGGAGTGCGGCACTGGCAACTGATGGCCGAGCCACGGTTGCCTGCATACTCCAGCAAGCCCTGATTGCCAGTGAGCGGATTGGTCTCATTGGGGTTGAAGAAGCTCCAACGATCTTCGACCTCGCGGTAGGGCGGGAGGTAGTCCCAGCGCAGACCGAGGTTGATGGTGAGGTTAGGACGGACCTGCCAGTTGTCCTGGAAGTAGGGCGAAAAGGGATGGAACCGGCCACCGGTTTCGATGAAGAGAGGAACGGAGGTAGCACCACTGTTGAGTGCGCCGATAAGGAAGCTGGCGTAGGAGTATCCGGTGTTGGTGCTGCTGAGAGTGTTGCCCGTGTAGTTTGCAGTAGAAATACCAGCCCAACTCTGCGTGTAGATGCCAGAGGGAGAGCTTTGCGCAGAGGTGTTGTCTTCCAGCCACTGGGTCTGAACGCCAAACGTCACATTATGCTTGCCCTTGGTCCAGGTGAGGTTGTCGACGAGGGTGTAGGCGTTGGGTACTACGGTGTGGCTTGCATCCGATGCGCCGTTCTCAGTCCACTGCGCCTGTACCGAGGTGGTATTTGGCGTGACGGGAAAGAGCGAGGTCCCGCCGAATGTGCTGCCGGGGAAGTTGCCTGAAGCCTGTCCGGTAGGAAGCCCCGTGATGCCCGCGGTAGCAGCACTGTATTGGGTGAGGCCGTCAGTAGGTGCGAGCACCGGCTGCGTGAAACGCGTGAAGGCGTATTTGAACTGGTTAACGAGGTTGGACTTGATGGGAATGGAGTGCTCGAAGATGAGCATGGTGGGCGAGATGATGGAGCTGTCCGACGCCGCGTAAGGGACGGGCAGATTGGCACCGAATCCGACGGACTGGCGCACGCCGTGCGAGTAGACGAACGAGACGCGCTGGCCGTGGTTCAGGTCATACGCGACGTTGAATACAAGCTCATGGTTGTCGAAGCCAGAGAGACCGCCTTCAAGATAGTTGTTGATTGTGCCGGGAAGGTTCGGCGTGGGGAGGAACTTCTGCTGAAACTGCGAGATGGGCGAGATGTAGCTGGATGGGATGACGTTCGCCGTGGGAGTGCCATTCTTCAGGCCCATGAATGGCTGGCGCGAGCAGTTAGTTCCAACGCAGGCGTTCGTCAGCGGGTTATAGAGGTAGGTACCGCTGCCGAGTTCGGTAAAGTCGCCGCTTGTCATCAACGTGGTAGGTAGCGTGAAAGTAGTGGGCTGCACACCGAGGCGCCCATGAAACTTGTCGTAGTTGACGAAGAAGAAGCCCTTCTTGTGCGTGAAGGGGATGGGACCGCCGACGGACGCAGAGAGTTCGTTCTGGTGCTCAACTGGTTTTCCAGCTGGAACACGGGTGAGAACGCCATTGATCACCGTATCCTGCGTTGCCTGGTTGCCTGCGAAGCCCCAGGTGTCGAAGATGGTGTTTCGGACGAGATCGACTACCTGGCCGTGGTACTTATCGCCGCCGGACTTTATGGTGAAGCCGATGGCGCCGGCGCCCTGGTACTCAGCTGAGGGACCGGATGAGATGATCTGGAGCTGGTCAACAGATTCAACCGGGATGCCGTTGGAGACGACACGATTGTCGCCCTGCTGGTTGGAGGCGGTGGTGGGGATACCGTCGATGTAGATTTCCGCGAGAAAGTTGCCGGTACCGGAAAATATGGGAGCACGCGTGCCGGCCTGTGCGCCGGGGGCGAGCGTGGCGAAGGCGGTGGGGTCGCGCTGCTGATTGTTCATAACCAGCGGGAGGGCCTCATAGGTCTCATCGGTGATGACGGCGCCGACGGTGGAGCTGGTGGTCTGAAGCTGTGGCGGGGCCTCGTCGACGGTGATGACTTCAGAGGCATCGCCGAGGATTAGCTTAGCGTTGAAGCCTGTGATATTGAGGCCGTTGACTTCAATGTTTTTCTGAGTGAAGGCCTTGAAGCCCGGCGCGGTGATAGTAACAGTGTAGAGGTCCGGCACGAGCGGGGTGAGGTCATAGAGGCCTGCTGAGGAGGAGACCGCTTTCGTCTGGACACCGGAGGCCTGGGCCGTGGCGACGATCTGCGCGTTTGGGATAACGGCTCCGGAGGGGTCGGTAACGGTGCCCTGCAGAGCGCCCTGTCCGCCGGTTTGCGCACGTGCGGCGAGGGAGCCACAGATAAGGATGATGACGAGGCAAGCGAGGGAGCTGAAGGACCTCGAACGGAACGTCCGGCATCTGGTGCTACCGATGGGGTTCGAGGAGGGAATTGCGGGCATTGGCTTCTCCAAAGGTTGGTGCAACTTAAAATCGCTTACGGACGGACGGCTAAAAAGGTAGGTCGCAGAAGGATAAATTGTCAATAGGAAAATTATTCCGTAATGATACGGAGACCAACACGCGGCACAGACGAAGCAACTCCACCGCTGCCATTGCGTTCAGGCAATGATGCGGTGGAGTTGGGCTTCGTGAGGTTTGGGTGAGTCTGGTCGGGGTTAGAAGGTGATGTGGCCGGCGAACTGGATGTCGCGCGGAGCGTTGGCGATGCTCGTGATGGCGCCGAAGGTGCTGGCCGTCGGTGTCCAGGCGGCGGTGGGGTTAGAGAACTGGACCTTGTTCCAGACGTTGGTGGCGTCGGCTTCGAACTGGAAGTTAACTTCCTTGTAGAGATGGATGGTACGCTTGACTGCTGCGTTGAGGTTCTGCGAGCCCGGGCCGTTGAGGTTGAGTGGGCGGGTGCGCGGAGCGTTGCCAATCAGGTAGATACCCGCAGATGTCTGCTGCGGAGCCTGGAAGGCGCTGTTCTTGAAGTACTGGATTGGGGAGCAACCTGCTCCAATGCCGAGGTTGCAGGCAGTGAAGCCGCCCGGGCCGGAGCCGTAGCTGCCGTTCTGGCGGGCAGAACCCGGAGTGGTTGTTGCGAGATCAGGCATGCACTGGCCCTGCAGCGGCGAGTTGGTGCTGTTGCAGAGGCTGGAAGTGACGGCGATCGGTATGCCAGAGCCGTAGGTGTAGATGCCGGAGATGGACCAGCCACTAATGAGCTGGCGGACGAAGAAGTTCTGGCCGCCGCCGAGCTTACCGGTGCCGAAGGGGAGCTGGTAGGCCCCGAAGGCGTTCACGACCTCGGGGCCGGAGATGGTCGTCCAGGAGCGATCGATGCGATCCATAGCATAGCCCTGCGAACTGCGCGAGACTGCGCCTGCGGGAATGGCGAAGCCGCTACGGAAGGTGCCGTCGTCACCGATGTTCTTGGAGTAGGTGTAGTTGATGTTGAAGCTGAGGCCGTGGCTTGTGCGTTGTTGGAGGGTGATCTGCAGGGAGTTATAGCTGAAGTTGCCGACGTTCTGGCCCCAGGTGTCGGTGACGCCGGAGTACTGCGGGAAGGCGACTAGACCCTGGGCGATGGTAGCGGTAGAGTTGACCGCCGCGGCAGCCTGGAAGAACGCCGGTATGTTGATGCCAGACATGATGGACTGCGCCTTCTGGACATTGACGGCTGTGGCGGGAGCGTCGAGGAGGGCCAGTTTGCCGGTCGTGTCGGTAGCTGCGCTGAGACCGGTGAGGTAGATGGGGTTGAGCTGGTTGGCCCAGTAGCCACGCGCGTTGGCGCCGCCGCTAGTCGAGTTGACGAGGTGATGGCTCTCGTTACCGACATAGTTGACGGCGAGGGTCATGCTGGACGTGATGGACTTCTCGAAGCCGACGTTATAGAAGTTGAAGTCGGGTGCGCGGCCGGAGAAGTAGGGGTCTGCGTAGGAGACGCCACTGGCGGTGACGAATTTGCCGGCGCCGTTCAGATAGAAGCCGGTGTTGAGCGTCTGTGCAGCCGGGCCCGGGGCGGGTGCCGTGGGATAGACGTAGCCGGCACCGAAGAGTGAGGTGTTGGCGAGGCCCAACTGGGTAAAGTAGGCGCTGTTGTTGAGGTAGAAGGACGGGCCAGCGGCTGCGCCTGTGGTGACCTCTGCCGGGCCGGTTGCGGTGGTGTTGAAGCCGGTTTGGCCTGTGCCCGCGAAGGCTCCACCACGACCGCCGACACCGCCGCCCTGTGAGTAGACGCGACCCGCGCCAGCGCGGAAGACGGTCTTGGCGTCGACCTGGTAAGCAACGCCGACGCGCGGACCCCAGTTTTTCCAGTAGGTTTGGACGGGAGTGCGGCAGCCGCAGCTTACGCCAGCACCACCGTAGTTGCCGGCGAACTCAAGCTGGCCGGGAGTGCCAGTGGCAGAGTTGGTCTGGGCAGGATTGAGGTAGGTCCAGCGGTCCTTGACCTCGTGATAGGGCGGCAGGTAGTCCCAGCGCAGACCCATGTCGACGGTGAGCTTGGGAGTGACCTTGTAACTGTCTTCCACATATGGAGCGATGGGGCGATAGCGGCCACCCTCTTCGCTGACGGGCTGGAGACCTATGGAAGGTGTGCCTCCGACGGCTCCTAGAAGGTAGCTGGCGTAGGCATAACCGTTGGGAGAGGTCGTCGTGCCCTGGGTGAGAGAACTGCCGGAGAAGTTTGCCGTGGAGTAGGCGTTGTATGTCAGATCGAGGACACCGGTGTAGGTGGCCGGGTTGGCGTTGTTGATCTCCTGCCACTGGATCTGGATACCGGCGGTGATGGAGTGGCGGCCCTTGACCCACTGGAAGTTATCGACCAGCGTGAAGTTATTGGGCGTTGTGAGTTGCGTTGCAATGGCGTTGGTGTTCTGCGTCCAGCCCTGGATGGCGTTGCCGAAGAAGGGCGTGGCGGAAAACGTAGCGCCGGGGAACTCCTGGCTGGCCTGCCCCTGGGGAAGGTTGGTGATGCCGAGGGTGGTGGGTGAGTAGGCTGAGACGTTCTGTGTTGCATCGTGGATGTTCTGGAAGAAGCGCACGAAGCCAAACTTGACCTGGTTCACCATCGAGTTGTTGATGGTGTAGCGATCTTCGATGAGGAAGTTTTTGGGATGGATGACGGCAAGATCGCCACCAACGTAAGGAAGCGGCAGAAACGGCGCGCCAAAGTTATTTGTGAAGTTTTCTACGCCGACCGCGCCGACGGTGGAGATGCGATTCTTTTCACTGATGTCCCAGTCGTAGCGGTAGTCGAAGACCTGGTTATCGAAGCCAGAGGGCTGGCCACCAAGGTAGTTGTTTGTCAGCGAGGCCGGGTTGGTCGGCGCTGGGAGGAAGGACTGCATCTTCTGTGCAATCGGCGAGATATAGTTCGAGGGAATGACGTTGTAGGTGGGGACACCGCCCTTGATGCCCATGAACGGTTGCCGCGTGCAGGTGGGATTGCAGCTCGTGGTGGTGGGGTCGAAGAGGAACGCTGGGTTATTGGCACCCATGCCGGTTTGTCCGGAGCCGGGGTTGCCGTTGAGTTCGGTGAAGTCGCCCTGCGTCTCCAGCTTGGTGGGGATGGTGTAGAGCGATGGAGTAACGCCTTTGCGATAGTGGAAGCGGTCGTAGGCGACGAAGAAGAACATGTGCTTGTCGAACGGGACGTGACCGCCGAAGGTGACGGAGAACTCGTTCTGATGCTCGATGGGCTTGCCAGCTGGGACGGTCTGGCCGAGGGCGTTCTTGACGGTGGCGGCCTTGGCGGTGAAGCTCCATGCGTCGAAGATGGTGTTGCGGACGAATTCGTTGACGGAGCCGTGGTACTTGTTGCCGCCGGACTTCATGGTGAAGTTTTCGGCCCCGGCACCGGAGTACTCTGCTGCGGGCGTACTCGTGACAACCTGGAATTGGTCCACGGCGTCGAGATCGACGGAGAGCGAGACGACGCGGTTGTCGCCCTGCTGGCTAACGGTCTCAGCAGGCAGGCCTTCAAGGTAGAGCTGGCCGAGGTAGTTGCCCGAACCACCGACGATAGGCAGACGCGCACCACCCTGCGTGCCGGGCGTGAGCGTGGCGAAGGCGGTGGGGTCCCGCTGAGCGCCATTCATGATGATGGGCAGCGCTGCGTAGGTGTCGTTCTCGATGGTGAGGCCAAGCTGGGCGTTGGTCGTATCGAGCGCCGGTGGAGCGGCGGTAACAGTGATCTCTGCGTTGATATCGCCAAGCTTCATGCTGACGTTGAGACCGGTGAGCACAAGGGCGTCCGCATGGAGATTGTCCTGCACGTAGGCGCTGTAGCCAGAAGCTGTGACCTTGACCGTGTAGATGCCGGGCGGAATAGGCGAGATGGTGTACAGTCCGTCCGAGGTGGACGTACGTGTGGTGGCAACGCCAGTGGCGTTGTTCGTCGCTGTAATTGTGGCTCCGGGTATGACAGCTCCGGTGGGATCGGTGATCGTGCCCTGAATGCCGGCTTCACCACCGGTCTGCGCGAAGACCGAAGGGGCGCTACCTGTGAGTGCAAATAGACAGGTGATGAGCGCAAGGCTCAGGCGTGAGAACCTGCGGCTGCGATAGGTGTCTGCGCTGCCTGTACGGTTCGAGATTGAGGTGGACGTCATGGCTTCCTCCGAAGGGACAAAAAGGCGCTGCTGTGATGCGCCATAGAACACTAGGTACGAGGGATCGCGTTTGTCAATAGACAAACTATTCCGTTTCAGAAGCTCGGGATGCGATGGAGGCAGCATTTACGGATCGGGCGAGCGACGCGGTACGCACAGCCTGGGTTGCAGGGAACGGGGCCGCTGGTTCACTCTAGTAGACAGATCGATAACGTTCTAACTATGTGAGGTTTCCGTGGCAAAGCGCCGTGTACTGCTGGTGGACGACGAAGTAGCGATTCTGCTGACGATGAAGGCCGTGCTAGAGATGAACGGGTTCGAAGTGGAGACAGCGGCCAGTGCTCGCGAAGCGCGGCTGAAGATCAAGCACGACGAGTACCAGATGGTGATGACGGATATGCGCATGGAGAATGACGCAGCTGGACGTGAGGTGATCCAGGCCGCGCGGACCGCGCCATATCATCCGGCGGTGGCGCTACTGACGGCGTTCCCTGAGGACAACTGGAGCGAGATGGGCGCAGACCAGATGCTGGTGAAGCCGATGCAGACGGCCGTGCTGGTGAAGCAGATTGAACAGCTGCTGGTGGCCCACGCGGCGAAGCTGTCACGGCTGGCGAGTGCAGCCGCTGGTCCTGCGAAAGAACCTGCGAAGAAGGCGGCCAAGAAGTCCGCAGCCAAGCGGCTGGCGAGCAAGAAGCTGACAGTGAAGAAGACTGTGCTGGGCAAGACGTCTGCGCGGAAGAAGGTCGCGACGAAGAAGCGCAAGCGGTAGGTGCGGTTGGTTGATCGGCCAGCAGCGTCACCCTACTCATGCCGCGATAGAACTGCGTCATGAATGGGGCACCCAGTATTGTTGGATCGAGTGAAGGATACGGGTTAGCTCAGTACCGACATATAGCTGCAGATGCGGCTTTGCGACGTTGCGGGAATAAACGAGCGAGTAAGTGCGTTTTAACAGCACATCTTCAGTTGAGGAGAACTCGCAAATGCCCATCCATGCTCCGTCATCGCTAACCACTTCGCACGCGCTCGAAGATGTACATGAGCCGCTCAAGGAGCAGCCTAAGGCTTCAACCTCTACCAACGAACAACAGCCAGCCGATGATAATGATCAAGCCGAAAATGTAATCCATGCATTCAGCTCTGGCATGGGGAATTTGCACCTGGCAGATATGGAGGAAGAACAAGTGGGCAAAGATTCGCAGGATGCACCCACTACATCGCAGCAGCCCTCCGGATCGTCAAGTCTTCGACAAACGCATCTTGGCTTTCGTCCTGGATCTGAAGTCAAAAAGGCCAGCAACGGCAAAGTAAACTCGTCAGGAAACCACGCAACACTGTTTCCTACTGAAATAGCAGATAAGAAGTTTGGTGCAAATGTCAGCGGGAAAGGCGGCGATGCAGCGAAATTCAAGACGCAGTATCGAATGACGCAGAATAATTTCGTCGATCCAAAAACAAATGAGTATCGTAAGGCCGGATCCGGCTTGGATGAGCAGATCAGCACAGCAAGCACGGCAAAGATCAGGAACGAATTTAAGAATAGTGGCTTTTCAGATGACGAGACAAATCAATTGATTGGACGGATGTCCATGGCACGGACGGGCACCGAAGAGTTAGGGTGGACTACGACGAAGCCTGGGATCGCCAGTCATCCAGGCGGTCTGAGTAAAGATCAAAACGACATGACGTTTGGGATCACAACTGAGCACTTCAATAAAGATAAAAATCGTGCGAAAGCGGTGCAGGAGCAATTTAAGGCTGACAAGGCCAAATGGTCAACAGCTTCATCGCAAGACGAGAAGTTCAGGGGAGCAAAACAGTCCGTTGATAATATGGCGATGCTTGGCAAGGCTTACACCACGCAGGATTTCATGCAGCCTGCTCCTCAGCTGGAGACCGCAGACCTAAGTAAAATGCCGAACAGCTATCACTCAAGATTTGGGCAGATTGTTGGGAATGATGCGACAGGACAGACAGGCGTACAAGGCCCAGGATTCAATCAATGGAAAGCGGAGTTGCACAACACACGTGAACGGGAAAAAGCTTCTGCGGCTTCTTCTTTGATCAAGAGCGGTAATGGAAGCCTGGTACACCCGGATATGGTCGAACATCTCAATCGCTATCAAAACGATCCCGACCAGGCATTGAATAACCAATCGGATCTGCCATTAGGGCCGCCAAAGAGCCAGGCCAATTTTCCTTCAAAGACGATGACACTGGACGAGATGAAGGCTCACAACAACCAGAATCCTCAACAACCTTATTATCTGGTCGGACCGCCGCGTGGAATGGTGAAGAGAGTACCGGACTCTGAAATCACAGAAGTTCGTAATGGAAGCCTCGGGACCTCTGGCAAGCGTCTTCGGCCGGATGACAGTGTTGAAGAGGCCGGATCTTCTAAACGCCCGAGGATAGATGACGACATGAAGATGGATGAAAGCTAGGCTAAAGACCCCTCCATTGGCGCGAGCGACACTTTGGGAGCAAGAAGCTGCCAGTGAAGAAGACTGTGCTGGGCAAGACGTCTGCGCGGAAGAAGGTCGCGACGAAGAAACGCAAGCGGTAGATGCGGTTGGTTGATCGACCAGCAGCGTCACCCCACTCATGCCGCGATAGAACTGCGTCATGAATGGGGCACCCAGTTTTGTGGTGGGCTAGCTCAGCGGTGGATAGACGACGCCGGTGAGCTGCTCACTGACAGACCAGAGGCGCTGGCCCGTGGCCTGATCGAGTGCGTTGGCGCGCGGCTGGACGACGACGGGTGAGCCCTTCATCTCCATAAAGCCGTTGGGGCCGATGTAGTCGCCGGAGTGCGCGTCGGGGCTGGTGGCGGCGTAGAGCGTGGGCAGTGCGCCGTCAGCGTCAGTCTGGGTGAGGAACTTTCCAAGAGAGAATACGACGCGCGTCTTGAGATCGTTGGCGCCGGGGCCGTTGTCGACGATGCTAGTCTGCGAGACGCCGGGGTGCACGGGCAGGCTGAGCAGATGGCTGCCGATGGCGCGGCGCGCGAGTTCGCGCGCGAAGAGAATGTTAGCGAGCTTGGACTGGTTGTAGGCGCCCCACGGCGAGTAGCTGCGCTCCATCTGCAGATCGTCGAAGTGAATTTTGCCGCCTCGGTGCGCGAGCGATGCGACCGTGATGACGCGCGGCGCGGGTGCGGCCATGATGGCAGGCAGAAGCAGACCGGTGAGAGCGAAGTGGCCGAGGTGGTTGGTCGCGAACTGGCGCTCAAAACCTTCCGTGGTGACCTGGCGCGGGTTCAGCGCCATGATGCCGGCGTTGTTGATGAGGATGTCGAGGGGCTTCTGGCGCGTGAGGAACTCGGCGACGAAGCGCCGCACGTCGGCGAGAAGCGATACATCGAGCAGAACGAGCTCGGCGGAGCTGCCGGGGGCTTCGTCGAGCAAACGTGCGAGTGCCTGTTCACCCTTCTGCTTGCTGCGGCAGGCCAGAAGCACATGCGCGCCGTGGCGTGCGAGCTCCAGTGCGGCCTGATAGCCGATGCCACTATTGGCTCCAGTGATGAGAACGGTCTTGCCTTGGAGCGCGGGAATCTGCGCGTCTGTCCATGCTTGTACTGCCATCTTGCTTTCCTCCGGGTGGGTACTGCGTAGTTTTACGGGATTTGTAGGGTGCAGTTCGCTGTATTGATGCTATAGCCGCTGGGATTGAGATGCGCATGGCAACGCGATGGGGCGGCGACGCGTCTTTCTTGCGAGTTGTTTCGTCGTAACAAACATCAGCGATCCCTTGGTTTTTCTCTGGTTGCCTTTTCGGGGTTTGTAGCGGTTTTGCCTGCATAGACCGATTTACCGGTGGCCGCTGGTAAAGATTTGCACTCTGCCGGTACAATCACACCGAAAGGCCATAGTAATCTTTTGGGGTTGAGGGCGGGGTTTTCCAGCCCAATGGCGATATTGTTGAAGGGGAAGGATTTTCCGAACATGAAACTAAGCGCACGAATTCCAGCAAGCGCAGCGCTACTGCTGGTGCTTACGAGCACGGTTGGCTGCACCAAACTCCGCGCGCGCGATCAGCTCGTAAAGGGCGTTCAGGCCTTTAAGGCTGGCCAGTACGAGCAGGCTGTGAACAACTTCCAGACCTCGGTCAACCTAGACCCGAACTACGATACGGCTCGGCTATACCTGGCAACAGCGTATAGCTACCAGGTGGTCCCCAACCTGGACACGCCGGACAACCTGAAGATTGCGCAGAAGGCGCTGGATGGCTTCAACGCCGTGCTGAATAAAGACCCCAATGATCTCAACGCGCTGCGGCAGGTGGCCTCGATCCATCGCAACATCAAGCAGTATGACCAGGCCAAGGCAGACGAAGAGAAGATCATCTCTCTGGACCCGAAGGACGCGCAGGCGAACTACACGATCGGTGTAATTGACTGGACGCAGGCGTACAAGAACGCGACGACGGCGCTGGGCGCGGCAGGCCTGACCGACGACGGCCTCGGCAACGTAAAGAAGAGTAAGGATGTGTGCGCGAAGATCACTCAGCAGAACACAGCCTTGGTGGATGAGGCGCTGAAGTTCCTGGAGCAGGCGGTCAGCGTCGACCCCAACTACGATGACGCGATGCAGTACCTGAACCTGACCTATCGCCGCAAGGCCGATATGGAGTGCGGCAACGACGCGGCTCGCAAGGATGACCTTGCCAAGGCTGACGAGTGGGTGCAGAAGGCCCAGGGTGCTCGCAAGGCCAACGAAGCTGCCAAGGAGAAGAAGCTGGGCGGCGGCGTGGATATGAGTAAGTAGCAGACAGTAGACGATAGAGACTAGACAGTAGAAGATTGACCCGGCTTTGGCCGGGTCTTCTTCGTCTGCGGTGAGGTTAGGGTTTCGCCAAGCCGTTAAGCGCGACCTGCTCAGCCTCGGCGAGGCGGCCGAGGCTGACGACCGTCGCTACCTGCTGATAGCTGAGGTCGCGGTCAGCCTGCACGATCAGTGTGTGATCCTGGCGGACGGCGAACATGGACTGCAGCAACGATGGAAGCTGGTCGGTGGGCACGACGCGGTGGTCGACGAGGTACTGCGCTGGTAGATTCGGCGCGTGGCGGACGACCTGCACCGTGACCGGCGGCAGTGGGCCCGCCGATGCTTCGCCCTGCGGAATGGCACTGCTGAGGCCGCGTAGGTGCTGCGGCACGATGACCATGAAGATGATGAGCAGAACGAGCAGGACGTCGATAAGCGGCGTGACGTTGATCTCTGCCGGCGAAGCGTTTGCGCTGAATGCCATGATTGCACCTCGGGTGAAGTTGGCGAGCGAGCGTTCTTGGTGTTCTTCGGCGTACGTGGAGTGGGTCCGCGAGGCCACGTAGCTTCACGCCGTTAGACACCGCAGCGGCGCCGTTTGAGCTTGCGTCATGAGACGCGTTGGACGCTGTCTGCTGGAAGGTGCGCGAAACGGGTGGGGTCGGCCGCGTCTGTAGCCGGGTGCAGGATAGCGTCGAGGATCTCCAGGCCGTCGATGAAGCGTGGGCCGTGGCGGGAGAAGTAGGCCGACCCATTGACCGCGTAGACCTCACCGGCACGGACAGCGGGGAGATCCTGCCACTCTGGCGGCAGGGTGAGCGCGTGAAACTGGTCGATCGTCTGTTGCAGGTTGAAGCCGCAGGGCATCAGGACGATGACTTCGGGGTCGGCGGCGGCGATCTGCTGCCAGGTGGTGCGGACGCTCTTGGTGGCAGGGCTGCAGAGGATGGGGTCGGCACCGGCGATGAGCGCCATCTCTGGCACCCAGTGGCCGCCGAGGAAGGGCGGATCGAGCCACTCCAGGCACAGGACGCGTTTGCGACGTTGGATGCCGCTGCGGGCTGCGCGGATGTGTTCGATGCGCTCTGCAAGGCTCTGGGTGAGGGCGCGGGCCTGTGTGGCGCAGCCGGTGATGTCGCCCAGCAGCTCGATCTCGCGCAGGATGTCGGTGAGGGAGTGCGCAGCGAGGGAGACGACCTGCGGAGCCGAGCTGAGACGGCTCATGTCGCGGGCGAGCGTGGGGCCGTCGATGGCGCAGACACGGCAGAGATCCTGCAGGACGACCAGCGTGGGCGCAAGCGATTCAAGGCGGTCGTACTCCACGAAGTAGAGGCTGCGGCCCTGTGCGCCCTCGGCGGAGACGATGGAGTCGATCTGCGCGGGGGTCAGGCCCGGCGGCATGTGAGAGAAGACGACGTGCGGCTTGCTGGAGGCTTCGACGGGGTAGTCACACTCGAAGGTTACGGCACAGAGCTGATCGCCAGCGCCGATGGCGAAGAGGGTCTCCGTGGCCGAGGGAAGGAAGGAAGCAATGCGCATTACTACATAGGCTACGACAGGGTGAATACGATCTGCTGCGTGTGGCGCGATGTCGATCGTTGGGAAACAACCGGGCGCTGGGCGGCGCATCCTAACTTTGAGTTGTTGGCACGTAACTCACTTTGAGGTGAAGCGCAATGAGCGTAGAAACACTGCAGGAATTACTGGTGGACGAGTTGAAGGATCTCTACTCTGCCGAAAAGCAGATCACCAAGGCGCTGCCAAAGCTGGCCAAGGCGACAACCTCGCCGGAGCTGAAGGCCGCATTTGAGAGCCATTTGCAGGAGACACTTGGTCAAATTGAACGCCTTGACCAGGTGTTCGACATGCTGGAGCTGCCACACAAGGCGAAGCTGTGCCACGGCATGCAGGGCGTACTGGAAGAGGGCTCCGAGGTTTTGGAGGATGTCGAGAAGGGCGACCTCCGTGACGCAGCTCTCATCGGTGCGGCGCAACGGGTTGAACACTATGAGATGGCGGGCTATGGCTGTGTGATCGAGTATGCCAACCTGTTGGGACATAAGGACGTCGCAAAGCTGTTGACGGCTACGCTGGCGGAAGAGAAGGCCGCAGACGAGAAGTTGGGTAAGATCGCCAAGCAGGTGAACAGCAATGCAATGAAGCAGGCCGCCTAGACATGTCTCGGCGCGGCTCCGCGTGAGGATCGGCTTCTCCGGAGACAGCAACGCCCCTCCCTTCCATTGCGGAGAGAGGGGCGTTGTTTGTGTAGGTCTTGACCTGCTGAACCGGTTTAGTGGCCGGCGAGGATCTGCGGGGTCATGATGCCGATGTTGGTGACGTCCGCCTGGTGGCCGAACCCGATGACCTCAGCGATTGTGCCGAAGTCGAGGTCCTTGTCACCCTGGACGAACATGACCTTCTCCTGGCGGGTCTCGAAGATCTTTGTGAGCTCCGGAGCGATGTCCGCCTTGGCGAAGGTGTTGTCGTTGATCTTGTAGACCGGAAGAGCGCCGCCGGCGAGCACCTGAACGACGATGGTGCGGTCGTTGGGCTGGTCCTGCGACTTGTTCTTCGGCGGCTGGGGCACCAGCGCCTCGAGGCCCTTCGGCGTCGTGGGCACGATGACCATGAAGATGATGAGCAGTACCAGCAGTACGTCGATCAACGGGGTCACGTTGATCTCGGAGACTGCTGTATTGGTTCCGCCTCCTCCACCCATTCCCATAGCTGTTACTCCCTTCGGCTCACGCTGGAGCCTGTCCTCATAAAGTAGAGGGCGTGAAATTGTGACGCTGCAACACAGATGAAACAGTCGAGCCGTGAGCTACTGCGCAGAGGCCGACTGGTTCATGTCCGTAAGCAGGTTGAGCTGGCTGACGCCGGCGGTGCGGATCGCATCGATGGTGTCCATCACCTTGCCGTAGTTGGCACGCGAGTCAGCGCGCAGGTAGACGGACTTATCCGCGGACGGATCGGTCTTCTTGGCTTCGAGGTCGTTGACCTTGGAGCCGAGGTCGCCGAGCGATACCTGGTCGCCGCCGAGGAAGGTCTTGCCGTCGCGGGTGACAGCGACGGTAATCGCGTCTTCCTTGTTGGCATTTTCCATCACGGTGGAGGCGTTCACCTTGGGCAGGTCGACGTTGACCTTGTTGTTGAGCATGGGGGTGATGACCATGAAGATGATCAGGAGCACCAGCATCACGTCCACCATGGGAGTGACGTTGATGTTCGAGTTGACCTTCTTGCCTTCATCCCGCTTGTTGATTCCCATAGCAGTTGGCTCCGAGTGGCTAGCTTTAGCTGCTAGCTCTTAGCGTTTGGCGTTGGACTTCGACCGAGTTGAGAGCCGGAGGCCGGACGTGCAGCCAGGTTATCCTTGGCGGAACGTCCGGCATTCCAAAAGTGACTCTCGCAGGGTCGTGGCTCTTAGCGGTGCGACTGCTTGATGAAGTAGTCGACCAGCTCGGAGGAGCTGTTGTCCATCTCGACGTCGAACGCTTCCACCTTGTTGGTGAAGTAGTTGAACGTCATAACGGCGGGGATAGCGACGAGCAGACCGAAGGCGGTCGTTACGAGAGCTTCCGAGATACCGCCGGCGACTGCGCCGATACCCGAGGTCTTCTGCGTGGCGATCTGCTGGAAGGCGTTGAGAATGCCGACGACGGTGCCGAAGAGGCCGATGAACGGCGCTGTGGAACCGATGGTGGCGAGACCGCCGAGGCCCTTCTTCAGCTTGGCGTGAACGATGGACTCGGTGCGCTCAAGGGCGCGCTGCGAGCTTTCGATCTGCTCCGCGGTGATGGCGCCACCGGAGCCGAACGAACGGAACTCGGTGAGACCAGCGGTGACAACCTCGGCGAGGTGGGACTTCTTGGAACGGTCGGCAACCTTGATCGCTTCGTCCAGACGGCCTTCCTTCAACGCGCCGGCAACCTTGGGTGCGAACTCGCGGGACTGCTTGCGGGCAGCCGAGAAGTAGAGCGCGCGGTCGATGATGACCGCCAGCGACCAGATCGACATGATGAAGAGGATGATGACGACGGCGCGGGCGAGGTTACCCATGTTGCCCCAGAGCTGAACAGGGCTGAAGCCGACAGCGGGAGCATCACCCGCGGCCTGGAACATGGCGAGGGCGTGAACGGACGAAGTTGCGATGTGAGCGAGAATCACGGAATTCTTTCCTCCTGAAATATGGACCTGCGTTAACTGCAAAGTAAATCGAGTGCTGCAAGTGGAGCGTTGAAGAGAAGAGTCCCAAACGAGCGACCCCGCAGTGTCCAGTCCGGGTTGCTACGAAGCCAGACAAGCTTGATAACTCGGGCGGCTAGACTCGTCCGGGTGCAGCTGAGTGCCGCACCCGGAGGGAGAATAGCAGAGATGGATCAACCGCCGTTGAGGTTGAAGTTGACGGTGATGGTGGTATCGACCTCGGTGGGATCGCCGTTGAGAAGATATGGCTTATAGCGCCACTGGCGAACCGCATCGAGCGCGGCACCCTTGAGCATGTCAGGGCCGCTGACAGCCTGAAGGCTCTGGATGCTTCCATCCTTGGAGATGATGGCGTGGAGCACCACTGTCCCGCCGACGTGCGCGGCCTTCGCGATGGGCGGATAGACCGGTGTGGTCTTGACCAGGATGTTACCGGCGATGACACCACCCGAGATGCGGGCGGGGCCGGCGGGCTTGGCCTTGACCACGACCGGAGCCGCGGTGCTGAGACCCATGCCGCCGAAGACGCCACCGGGAGCGCCGGTTCCGCCAGCCATACCCATACCGGCAACGCCGCCGGAGCTGGGAGGAGGAGGAGCGGCATCTTCCTTGACCATCTTGATGTCTTTAGGAATCTTGGTGGGAGCGTGCAGGCCCTGGTCGATCTCCGAAACGTGCGGGATTACCTTGACCGGGGTCGGCGGAGGTGGTGGTGGCGGTGGGGGAGGCGGCGGTGGGGGCGCAGAGAGCGACATCGCCATCATGCCCTTGGGCAGAGCCTCGGGGTTGATCAGCGGATAGATGATCATTGCAGCCAGGAGACAACCATTGAACGTAAACGTCGCAATCATCCAGTATCTGGACTTGGTTTTGATCCTGTTGCCGGATTCGAGCATGGAATCTTCAAACATATTCAACCTCGTTCCCGCGGGGGAGTGCTACCGATTCGTTAGACACCACATGGTTCCCAAATGTTCCCA
>CAJCIM010000170.1 GCA_903970395.1 Acidobacteriaceae bacterium | reverse complement strand
TGTGCCTTGTCGAAGCCCTGGTTGCGGAGCCAGGCGGCGACGGAGAGTGAGCGCGCGCCGTGGTGGCAGAGAACGAGGATGTTGGCCTCTTCGTCGAGCTCCTGGTGGGCACGGCCGGGGATCTCGTTCATGGGGATGAGGGTGGCACCTTCGATGGAGGCTGTGGCGGCCTCCCAGGGTTCGCGGACGTCGAGGAGCAGCGGAGGGTGCTCGGTGGTGAGAAGGGCGCGGGCTTGTTCGACGGTGATTTCGAGATCCATAGACATAAGGATAGCTGCTGTAGGCTCGCAGGGCTAACTTGAGATTGGCGAGGGCTAACGCGGGTCGACGAGTTCCATGGCGATCATGGCGAGGGCGGTGATGCTGGGCAGGAAGAAGTAGTCGCCGCCGCGCAGCTCGACGAAGTTGGGAAGGTTTGCGCAGAAGAGCGGTGGGTTCGCGGGGTTGGTGTCGCCCTGGATGGAGAACTTCTCGCCGGGCAGATGCGTGCCGAGCAGGAGGTCTTTCTCGTTGCCGAGGTGGGCGTCGTTGCCGTAGGAGATCCACTGCTGCTGGACGAACTCGAACTGGCGGGAGAGGCTGGCGTTGAGGGCCATGAAGACGACGCCCCGGTCGGTGGAGTCGAGGGTGGCGGGGTCCTGCGGCGTGGTGGGGTCGACCTGAGGACCGTAGGGCATGCCGCGGCGGGTGATGCGGCGGCGGTCGACGAGCTTGCCATTGAAGCCGAAGGCGTCGCGTGGATGGACGCGGCGGACATGTGCGCCGACGGGGCAGCGGGAGCCGCTGAGGTCATTGCCAAATTTGAAGTCGGTGTTGCGGTTGGGGTCGGCGACGATGGAGGGATCGGGTGCGTCGGGGGAGAGCTCGATGGGTGTGCCGTCCTGCCATCGGCCAATGAACTTGGAGGCGAGTTTTTCTTTGGCGGCTGCGTCACCTGCGCCGTAGCGCGCGCCCCATTCGTCGAGGAACGCGCGAAAGGTGCCGACGTTCTCATGGAGCTTGCGGTAGACCATGAAGGTGCCGTTGGCGGCGAGGATGTGCGGGACGGGTGCGACGGGGAGTTCGCCGGCCTCGTCTGCGTAGCCGAGCAGGAGTTCGCCGGTGGCGAGTGGCGCCCATGTGCCGTCGGGCAACAGCTTGCCCTGGCCAGGCTGTGTGTTGCGGCAGACGCCGAGGTAATCCGGGTTGCCGAAGCCGTCGGTGTAGCCGAAGTGTTCCTTGGTGGAGAGCTTGCCGTCGATGACCAGAGCTGCGGCGTCCTGCGAGCCGAGCAGATGGATGTTGCCGGTTGCGCTGATGATTGCGTTGAGTTGTGCGAACTGCGCTTCGAGCGTTTCGGGTGTGAGTGCGTGGATGGCGACCCAGGCGTGGATGTCCGCGCCGCGCCAGAGAGCGTCCCAGTGTTCGGGTGAATTTTTGCCGATGTCGCCGAGGATGCTGGCGCGGTCTTTCATGCCTTGCTGGAACTCGTCGGGGAAGCTGATGAGTGTGGCGAGAGGGAGCTCGAGTGCGGTGAGGCCTTTGAAGGTGAAGGCGATGTTGAGCGTGCTCTGCGGCTTGCCGTTGTCCCAAAGCTGGCCGGTGGTGATGCTGCCGAGTAGCTGTGCGACGAGATGGCGGCCGGCTGCGGCGTTCTGAAAGTGCAGAAAGCAGAACCGGGCGTGCGGCATGTTGTAACCGCGGAGGACGAATCCCTGCACGTCTGTGGCGTTGAGTTTACTCATTGTGACCACCCGTCTTGATAACGCGTCGCGGGAGTTTGCCGCCCGCAGCAGGGCACGGCAGAGATTGCAGGGCCTGATAGAACTCGAGAAACTCGCGCTGCAACTGGGCCGGAGCCATGCCCTGATGCGTGGTGATGAACTCGGCGACAGCGCGCTGTGTTTGGAGAGCGAGAAGCGTTTCGGTAACGGACTTGTCGTTGACGGCGGCGAAGAAGAAGGTGGTCGGAATCTGACAGGCCTTCATGTAGGCGAGCAGCTTGTCGAAGTCAGCCGTGCCGGGATAGCCAGTGCAGTGGCTCCAGACGGCGTCGATGTGTTGGGGGATCGCGTCGAAGAGGGTGCGGAGGTAGCCGGGCAGATCGGCGTCGGTGTTGGTCTCGAAGACGAGGTACTTCGAGGCAAGGTGTTCTTCGTGGGCGGGCATGCCGACGTAGATGACGTCGTCCATGACGACGAGGCGGGCGACGTGTGTGCCGGGAGCGAGGGCGAAGGGGCTGCGCTCGTCAGTGGGCAGGGTTGCGAGGTAGTCGCGGATCTGCAGGTCGTGCGAGATCTGCAGGGTTTCGTCGTCGAGGATAGGGCAGAGGAAGGTGAGCCCGAAGACGCGGCCATTCTGGTTTGGCATGTTGGCACCTTTCTCTGGAGTGAAGTGCGGGTTTCTGATGCTGGTGACAAGAGCTAGAAGACGGCAGGGGCATCGCCGGTGTCGCCGAGATGGGTTTGGACTGCAAGAAGAAACTGCAGGTAGGCAGCTTGAAACTGTTCTGGTGTTTGTGCGGCAGCTTGCGTTGCGAGGGTGGTGAGAGCGCCTTGCACGATGTGCGCGGCCTTCGTATCGTTGGCGGTGGCTTCGGGGTAGGCGGTGTAATAGTAGTCGGTGTCGAATTGGATGCGGGCGATGTATTCCTTGAAGCCAGTGACGGGGACGGAGCCGGGAAACTTTTCACTCCAGCGCCAGATAAGATTGAGGCCCGTGCTGAGGACGGCGGAGAAGGCGTCGATGTACTGGTTCCAGGTGCCGTTGAAGTTGCTGAAGAAGAGGAGATAGTCGTAGGTGAGGGTCTCCTGTTTTTGCCCGCTGCTGAGGGAGGGGAAGCGATTGCGCGGGATGATGACCCAGCGCGCGAACTGAATGAACGAGAGATTGATGAGGTCCTGCTGCTTGGACTTGATGTGCCAGAGGAGGAAGAAGATGACGCGGAGGATCCACGTCTTCCAGGGCTTCATCGGCGTGATGGCGTTCATCGCGTAGAGCTTGCCGTTGATGTTGCTCATCGGGCGACCTACTTATTGGAGGTGGTGGCAGTGCCGCGTTGTGGAATCAAACTGAGGATGAAGTGGAAGGATATATGTCTAAAGACTCCGCAAGTATTGCATAAAAATGTAGTAGTGCCTAGCGGCGGCAGATTGCTACGAACGTGTTGCTATGACCTGCAGGTATTGGTTGTGAACCAGGATGTGGTTCGCAGGATCGGGCGAGACGTTGTGCTTCGACCACAGGGCTTCGAGGTCGGCGGCAAAAGTCTGTTGACCGGCTTCGTCGAGGCGGTTGAAGGCGACCTGTGTGGGGCCGAAGTATCTGCGGAAGAAGTCGACTGCACCAGCGGCGCTGAAGGGCATGTTGAAGTCGATGGGGATGAGCTGCGTTTCGATGGCGGTGAAGTGAGGCGCGAGGCGGGTGCGGACGGTGGATTCGTCTCCCCAGAGAACGGGTGCGGGGATGCCGGGCGGCGACGGAGCGTGCTGCGAGCCGACCTTGAACATGATGCCGGTGAAGCTGGCAGGGTTCCAGTTGGCCATGGCGAGCTTACCGCCGGGCTTGAGGACACGGGCGAGCTCGGATGCTACGAGCTCGGGACGCGGCGCGAACATGGCTCCAAACATGGTGACGACGACATCGAAGGAGGCGTCTGCGTAGGGGAGTTGCTCGGCGTCGCCCTCGTCGAAGGTGGCGGTGAGATCTTCGGCGGTGGCACGTTGGCGGGCCTGTTTGATGAGGTTGGGCGCGATATCGACGCCGGTGACGACACAGCCGGCGCGGGCTGCGGGGATGGCGAGATTCCCAGTGCCGCAGGCGACGTCGAGAACTCGCGTGCCGGGTTGCAGCGCGAGGCTGGCGATGAAGCTTTCGGCCGCGCCGGAGATGGTCCTGGCGACAACGCCGAAGTCACCGGCCATCCATGTGCTGCGCATGGATGATTTGATCTGGTCGATCGAGGGTGCAGGTGTGCTCATGCGCTGTGTCTCCGGCCTTATAGGGTCAGGATCAGGTTGCGGTAATGCGTGAGGGGCGTCAAGCGAATAAACGGTCGTGCGGCGATTGCGGGAGGGAATAAAAAAAGGGCGGCGAAGATCGCCGCCCATGAGGAAGACACAAGTGAAGCTAGTTGAGGGTGAGGTTCACCGTCGTTGAGTGGGTGGTGGTTCCTGATATCGCGTTGATGGTGATCTGCGTTGAGGATTGCTGGGGGACAGGTGCAGCTGGGGCAGCGCTGCTCGTGCCGCCGGAGCAGCCGACGATGCCAAACCCGCCGATCGCAAGAGCCATGACCCAGATGAGGCACTGGCCGAGGCGGCGGCGACGCAGACTACCCAAACCGAGCAATCCGAAGGGTGCGAGGAGGGCCAGCGCGTAGGGGAGGTGTGAAGTCTTCAGACTGCTGTGCTGGATGTACCCAGGAGGAGGTGTCACTGGAGGCGGGGTCGCTGCGCTTTCCGTGACCGTAACCACGACGCTGGCGGGTGTGGAACCAGACAGCTGCACGGTGGAAGGAGAGAAGCTGCACACAGCATTGGACGGAAGGTTCGAGCAGGAGAAAGAGACAGCTCCGTTGAAGCCGCTGCTACCAGTGAGTGAGAGGTTTAGTGTGCCGGGCGTCTGGCTCGTGACGACGAGGCTGCTGGCTGAGGGGGCGGAGAAGGTGAAGTCACCGGTGGCGCTGGAGGATTGCCCGGCGGTGATGGTTCCGACGAGACCGCCCTTTTCTCCGTTGATTCCAGCGGTGAAGTAGAGGGTGTTGGGATCGCCCGCGCCGCCGTTGTTGGAGGTGCCGAAGACGATCTCCCAGAGGCCGGAGTTGGCGATGGGTGCGCCAGAGGCGTTCTGCAGAGTGCCCTTGAAGGCGAAGGTGGTGGCGTCGTAGGCGTTGATGGTGCCGTCGCCGAAGTTGCCTACGAGCAGGTTGCCTGCGAAGGCTCCGAAGCCCGAAGGAGCGAGTGCCATGCCCCAGGGAGCGTTCAGGTTGCCTTGCGAGATGGCCCGAGAGATGAAGTTGCCGTTGTTGTCGAAGACATCAACGTAGCCAAGGCCTGCACCGACGGCTTCACGGCCGTTGGCGGGGTTTACCTGCGCATAGGTGACATAGATTTTGCCGCCGATGCTGTGGATGCCGAAGGGCGCAAAACCAGCAGGCAAGGTGGAATCGGCGAAGGCTCCGGCGAGATGCGCCGTGGCGAAGTTTTTGTCGAAGACATCGACCGTTCCGCCGGCAAAGTTCGCTGCGAGCAGGAAGGTGCCTGTGGAGTTGGTATCGAGGGCGATGTCCGTGTAGACGGCATGATTTGCGGAGTTATTGACGACGGTGACAGCCTGCGTAGTAGGGTTGTTATTCCAGGCGGCGATGGTGCCGTCGAGCGTACCGAAGAGGAAGATCGCGGAGGCGCCTCCCTTTACGGGGAAGATGGTGTTGTCGGAGTTGAAGACAGTGCCTGCGGGTGAGCCAGTGCCTGTGCCTGAGGCGGCGGGAATCGTTACGCTGAACGAGGCAGCGCCGGTGGCGCTGGTTACGAGCGAGAGACCTGTGCCGGCTGTGTCGATCCAGAAGTCGCCGCCGATGGAGAGTCCCCAAGGGTTGATAAGGGTGGGGTCGGTGCGATTGGCGGTCACGGAGCCGTCAGAGATGAGGTTGGTCTGTGTGTAGGCGTTCGACTGGGCGTGTGCTGCCGAGACGAAAGGCGAGATGCAAAGAATGGCCGTGGCAGCCAAGAGGCTTTGCACGCGGCGCGCAAGCGGACGGGAGAGGGTAGTCTCCAGTTTCGCAGGGAAGGGGAGGGACGACAGCGACATTACAACTCCAGTTCAAAGGCTGCCACTTGCACAAAGAGTGTGCGATGGACGCAGCGATATGAACTGAGGCTAAAGTCGTTTTACGGCCCTGATGTCACGCGATTGTATGGGGAATGTCAGATGCCTGTTGGAGAGTAAAAATGAAGGTTAGTGGACTGTTTGCGGGAGTTTTGTGACCAGGTTGCAGGAGCCATTGCCGCCGGCCTGGTCAATCGTCGCCGGATCGAGGTGGTCCTGCGCGCGTTGAGGATAAGGCGGCACAGCAATGCATCGGCAGCCAGCATCGGCGAGTGAGACGTTTTTGAGCAGGTATTCAGGGGAGACGGATTTGGCGAGGATGGTTGCGGTGGTTTGGGGATGGCTCGCATCGAGCGTATAGGAGTCTTTGACGGAGTAGCCGGTGCCAGCGAACGCGGGGTAGATACCGTAGTTATTCTTCAGCCATTGAGCCTGTGCGGTGTGATTGTCGTCGAAGAGCACGGCAGCATACGAGAAGACTCGGCCCAACGCCGTAGGGACTGAGCCGGACGGGGTATCTTCTGCCGTGAAGGCAGAGGCGTAGCAGGCGGTCTGGATGGTGGGGTCGGTTGGCTTAGCGCTACAGACGGCGGGGTCGAGCTTCGTGTCGATGGGAATGGCCTGAAAGACGTTCGGCCATGTAGCGAGAATGGCATCTACCTTCTCGGGCTGCGGGGGACGGCAGCGCAGAGCCATCATGTACTGAGTTGAGTTGTCCTGGAGACCAGAGTAGGTGGGAAGCTCGCTGACCGTGAGCGGCGGCTGGTAGAGCGCGGTAGAGGTGGCGAAGACACGGAGATTGTAGGAGCGCCCGAGCATGGTTACGACCGGGACCGGATCGGGACCGGACTGCGGAGGGATGAAGATTACGCGCAGGTAGTCGTTTGGCACCGCCTCGCGTACAGCGCCATTCAGTACGACGGGTGCGACAGCCGCGGAAGGAGAGACGGCGGGGGCTGTGGCGGTTGGTGGCGTCGCAACGGTTGGGCGGGTGTTGCAGCCGAGGCTGGCGAGTGCGCAGGCTAGAGTTGCGACAGGCAGGAGGAGGGGGCACTTGGAACTCAACATGGAAGACCTCTGCGGTTGAATGCTCCGTATGGGGAGCCTGTGGGCGGAAGTTTATTGGATCGGAGGCGCTGTGTCCAGAGAATCCGGTGCGCAAAAGACATCGCCTGCAGAGTGGCCTCTGCAGGCGATGAAGACGGTCTTGCCAGTTATCAGGTTGTTTTACGCGTTGGCACCGTGGCACTTCTTGTATTTCTTGCCGGAGCCGCAGAAGCAGGGATCGTTGCGGCCGATCTCGTTGCCGCTGCGGCGAGTCGCGGTGGCTATTGCGGTGCCTCCGGCGCTGCGCGCGGCTTCGAGGTCGCGCTGCTTGCTGCGCTGGAACTCGCGTTCGAGGGCGTCGATGGTGGTTTTGGGTGAGGCCGTCGGCACCGACGGTGCTGGTGGTGGCGCAGGTGCATTGTTGTAGCTGTTCACAGGGCCGACGCCTGCGGACTCCGCTGTGATGCTGGGTGCGCCTGCTGCAGGGAGCTGTGCAGAGCGCTGGGCGGCTGCGCGCAGCGCGTCGAGCTGTTCGAGGGTCTCGATGGGCTGCTGATCGGGCCCGAGGATCTGCATGCGGAAGAGGTTGCGGCAGGTATCTTCCTGGAAGCGGAGCATCATCTGCTCGAACATCTCGAAGGACTCCTTTTTGTAGGCGACGAGCGGGTCCTGCTGCGCGTAGCCGCGGAGGCCGATGCCTTCCTTTAGGTGATCCATGTTGAGGAGGTGTTCTTTCCAGAGGCCGTCGAGGACGGAGAGCATGACGACGCGCTCGTGGTAGCGGAGGTTGGGCTCGCCCAGGATCTGCTCCTTGACGTCGTAACGCTGCTTGAGAAGATCGAATATGGTGTCCCCGAGCTCGTGGCGCGAGAGCTCCTCATAGTTGAGGACACCGTCAAGTTTCAATCCGAAGATCTCGAAGACTTCCGTGTTGATGCCGGTGGTGTTCCAGTTCTGCGGCATTGCCTTGACGGGGGCGAACTCGTCGAGGATGTTGGAGAGGATGGTGGAGACGTAGTCGTCGGTGATGAGCTCTTTTTGCGCGACGCCTTCCATGAGCTGGCGGCGCAGGGAGTAGACGGCCTCGCGCTGCTTGTTCATCACGTCGTCGTACTCGAGGACGTGTTTGCGGGACTCGAAGTTCTGCGATTCGACGGCCTTCTGCGCGCCCTCGATGCGCTTGGAGATCATGCGGCTTTCGATGGGCACGCCTTCTTCCATACCGAGAGATTGCAGCAGGCCGGAGACCCAGTCGCGGGCGAAGATGCGCATGAGATCGTCTTCGAGCGAGAGGAAGAAGCGCGAGCTGCCGGGATCGCCCTGGCGACCGGCGCGGCCGCGGAGCTGGTTGTCGACGCGGCGCGATTCGTGGCGCTCGGTGCCGAGGATGTGCAGGCCGCCGGCTTCGATGACGGCATCGTGCTCCGCTTTGGTGGAGGCAGCGTGCTTGGATATGGCTTCGTCCCACTGCTCCTGCGAGACCTCGAACTCCTGCGACTGATACATGAAGCGGACGAAGCCAGCAGGCGCAACGGGGGAGATGGCTCCTTCAGCCGCGGAGATGGCGCGGGCTAGGTTGCGCTTCACGATGTCCTGGCGAGCCATGAACTCGCTGTTGCCGCCGAGCAGGATGTCGGTGCCGCGGCCTGCCATGTTGGTGGCGATGGTGACCATGCCGAGTCGGCCTGCCTGTGCGACGATCTCGGCTTCCTTCTCGTGGAACTTGGCGTTGAGGACGACGTGGCGGACGCCATTCTTTTGAAGGATGTTGGAGAGCAACTCGGACTTTTCGATCGATGTGGTGCCGACGAGGACGGGCTGTTTGGCCGCGTGCAGGCGCTCGATCTCGTCGGCGACGGCGAAGTATTTCTCCTTCGCGGTGCGGTAAACGACGTCGGAGTTTTCGATGCGCAGCATCTGGCGGTTGGTGGGGATGACGACGATCTCGAGCTTGTAGATCTTGTCGAACTCGGTGGCCTCGGTCTCGGCGGTGCCGGTCATGCCGGAGAGCTTTTTGTAGAGGCGGAAGTAGTTCTGGAAGGTGATGGTCGCGAGGGTCTGGTCTTCCTTGCGGATCTGGACGCCTTCCTTGGCTTCGACGGCCTGATGGAGGCCATCGGACCAGCGGCGGCCCGGCATGAGGCGGCCGGTGAATTCGTCGACGATGATGATCTCGCCATCTTTGACGACATACTCGACGTCACGCTTGTAGAGGGAGTGGGCCTTGGTGGCAACTTCGATGTGATGCTTCCAGTCCCAGTTTTCAGGGTCGGCGATGTTGCCGATGCCGAGGAGCTTTTCGATTTTTTCCCAGCCTTCGTCGGTGATGGTGATGGCGCGGGCCTTTTCATCGACGACGTAGTCGCCGGTCCAGGTCTTGGATTGGGAGTCGAAGTTTTCGATGAGCTCGCCTTCGACCAGTTGCGGGACGATTAGGTTGGCGGTCGCGTACTTGTCGGTGGTCTTGTCGGTTGGGCCGGAGATGATGAGCGGGGTGCGGGCCTCGTCGATGAGGATGGAGTCAACCTCGTCGACGATGCAGTAGTAGTGGCTGCGCTGCACCTGATCGGAGATCTCGAACTTCATGTTGTCGCGGAGGTAGTCGAAGCCGAACTCGTTGTTGGTGCCGTAGGTGATGTCGGAGCCGTAGGCTTCGCGGCGCTGCTGGTCGGAGAGGTCATGCACGATGACGCCGACGGAGAGGCCGAGGAAGCCGTAGATTTTGCCCATCCACTCGGCGTCGCGTTTGGCGAGGTAGTCGTTGACGGTGACGACGTGGACACCGTGGCCGGCGAGGGCGTTGAGGTAGCAGGGCAGCGTGGCGACGAGGGTCTTGCCTTCGCCGGTCTTCATCTCGGCGATCTTGCCTGAGTGGAGGACCATGCCGCCGATCATCTGGACGTCGAAGTGGCGCATGCCGACGACGCGCTTGCCGGCCTCACGGACTACGGCGAAGGCTTCGGGGAGGATGTCGTCAAGGGCCTGCTTTTCAGCGGCGACGATCTCTTCGGGGTCGGTGATGCCTTCAATGGCGGCGGCTATGCGAGCACGAAACTCGACGGTTTTGGCGGCGAGCTGCTCGTCAGTGAGGGCTTCGAGTGTTGGCTCGAAGCCGCGAATCTTCTCAAGCGTGGGGAGCATGCGCTTGACCGCGCGCTCGTTGGAGGTGCCGAAGACTTTGGCGAGAGCTTTATTGAACATGGATGCGTCCTGACTTGCGAGGCGCGGCCAATACGGCGCGGAGTGTTCGCAATGGGTTCTGATTCTGAGGTGAGGAATGGCCTGACATGCGTTGGCCGATGGGTGCGCGGTCGGAGTGCGACGCGCTTAGACTCGCGATGCGGTGACGGCGTGTGTGTGGACGCTGTGCGCAGCAGGTGGGCGCATGGTCCAGACGGAGCGGACCGTGACCGCCGGGAACGGAGGCTGCATTTCGGCCTGCTCGTTGAGATGGCGGACGAGCGGGCTTTCAGGGCGCGCGGTAACCGCATTCTGGCGCAGGAGCACACTGATGTAGTGGCCGCCGATGGAGAACTGCTCGCCGCGCGCGGAGGACTCTGCCGCGCTCAGAGAGGTGAGCAGCAGAAGGAAGCACGCGAGCTGGGTGGCGCGAGAACGCATCAGCTCCCTATTTTAGCCGAAGGCGGTTTGCGGGGGTGCTAATTTGCTGTGGGGCGTTCGGCGCGGTCGACGATGAGGGTGTCTACCGGACCGCGGGTGGCGACCAGTTTGAGGCCGAGTTGCTCCTGGATGGCTGTAAATAGAGGGGCAGCTGGCGCGTCCGAGGGAGCGACGGGGACTTCGCCGCCGAACTGGGTTTCGTCCGGCGCCCACTGCAGGTTGAAGTCGTAACGGGCGGTGAGGCCGGTCTTGTCGACGACGGGGCGGTCGAGCATGGCGCGCTGCATCATGGAGACGAAGTCGTGCATGGTGGCGTTGTGGGCGGGGAGTTCGATCTTTTGCGGGTAGACGGTGCTGATGACACGGGGCGGGTCGTCGGCGGGCGCGGTGCTTGGGGTGAGCTTTGGGCCGCCTTTGGCGATTTGGAGCTCGTAGATGGAGAAGTCCTTGGGCTCGCGATGGAAGGTGAGGCTGAAACGGTCGGTGAGGAGCTTGCGGAGCATTGCCATCTGCTCGTCGTGGTTGGGTTGGACATCGCTGGGAGTGATTGCTTCGATGTCGTAGTGGTCGGACTCGACCCAGGGGAGCCCGCCGGAGATGGTCCGAGGGTTGAGCTCGTAGGCAGCGGCGATCATCAGTTTGAGCGTGTAGGCCTGGGCGATCCAGCGGTGTGGACCTTTCATCGTGATGAAGCGGCCGCGCTCGGTGTTCATATCCGTGGCCTTGATTGTGGCGACATCGAAGGTTTCGAACTTTGGGCGCGGTGCCGGCGTCTGCGCGCTGATTCCGGTAGCGAGAAGTAGAGCTGTAACTGCCATCAGATGCCTGTTCATCGAAGAAGATCCTCGGAGGTTTTGCTGATGATTGGACAATATACGCGGGCAGATGTCATCAGTTGACTGGGTTGAGGTAGTCGGCGAGCACAGAGTGGGCGTTGTGAATGGCTTCGGCGACGGCTTCGGCGTTCATCTCGGCTCCCTGAGCGCTGGTGTGGGTGTGGTCTATTGGGAAGAGCAGCGCGGTCTTTTCGGGGCCGAGGGCTTCGAACCTATCGGCTGCAAGGGTGGCCATGTCGATGACGGGGACGTGCTGGTCGACGCCGAGCTGGTATTCGAGGTCGCGGTAGCCCATGTCGCGTTCGATGTGCGGGTTGCCTGCGGAGTCGGGCGTCCAGATGTTGCGAACTGTAACCGTGAGCAAGATGGGGATGGCGCCCTTGGCGCGTGCGTCCGAGATGTATTTGCGCAGATACCAGCCGTAGGTGTGGACGGTTTCAATAGTTTTGCCAGCGAGTGGGCCGATGGTGAAGGGTTTGGCGATTGGGACGTCGACGGTTTGGTCGCCGAGGCCCTTGATGCTGCTGCGGCTCTTGGTGTCCTTGGGGACACTTTCGACGGTGCCGCCGCCGTCGTTGTGGCCCATCTGGATGAGGAGGTAGTCGCCGGACTTGATCTCGGCGAGCACGCTGTCCCAGTGGCCTTCGGCGTAGTAGGAGCGAGAGGAGCGGCCGGCGATGGCGCGGTTGGCGACGTTGATGCGAGAGGTGTCGAAGAGGTGCGCGAAGTGGTCGCCCCAGCCGAGGTCCGCGTTGTTGCGTGCGGTGGAGTCGCCGACGATGAAGACGGTGGGTAGCGCGGGATTAAGCATTGCGTCGTGGTGGATGGAGGTTTGTGTGGGGGTAACGGGTGCAGTCGCCGGCTGCTGGGCTATGAGGAGAGGTGCGGATGTCAGAAGAAATAAAGTGTGGATTGAAATGCGTCGGCGCATGGCAGACAGGTTACACCCGTTGGAGCAGCCTTGGGGAGAGCTCTGCGGGGAGAGCGATAGACTGCGGAGATGATTAAGGTCGCGGTAGCGCAGGTAGGGAGTGTGGTCTTCGACATGGCAGCGACGCTGCGGCGCGTGGAGCAGTGGTGCGCGGCGGCGGCTGAGCAGGGCGTTGAGCTGGTAGTGTTTCCTGAGGCGATGCTGGGTGGTTATCCGAAGGGATTGGACTTTGGGGCGACGGTAGGGAACCGCAGCGATGAAGGCCGGACTATGTTTCTGAGGTACTTCAACGGGGCGATTACGTGCCCTGGCGCGGAGACAGAGGCACTGGCGGAGATGGCGCGGCGATGGAAGCTGCATCTCGTAATCGGCGTTGTGGAGCGCGATGGCGGGACGCTGTACTGCGCGAGCTTGTTGGTGACTCCTGAATATGGTGTGAGGTTGAAGCACCGCAAACTGATGCCGACCGGGAGCGAACGGCTGATATGGGGTATGGGTGACGGGTCGACGATGCAGGTGGCGGAGACCTCGATTGGGCGGATCGGGATGGCGATCTGCTGGGAGAACTACATGCCCATGTACCGGCAACATCTTTACAACCAGGGTGTGCAGTTGTGGTGTGCTCCGACGGTAGACGCACGCGAGATCTGGCAATCGACGATGCGGCACATTGCGTACGAAGGCCGGTGCTTTGTGTTGAGCGCCTGTCAGTGGCTGACGCGAGAGGATTGGCCCGAGGAGTTGAGATCCGTCGGTGGGACGATTGATGGCGCGAGTGTCGTGGTGTCTCCGCAAGGTGCTGTGCTGGCCGGCCCACAGGCTGGCGAGGGATTGCTGGTGACGGAGATCGATCTGGATGAGATTGCGCGAGGCAAGTTCGATCTGGATGTAGCAGGCCACTATAGCCGTCCGGATGTGTTTTCATTGCGTGTGAGTTCAGCTAAGGGATGAGGTGAGTGTGATGCAGAAGCTGGCAAGGATTGTGATGTTGGCGTGTGCGGGGCTCGTGTGCGCTTCGGCCTTTGCGCAGCAATCAGGGCAGTGGACGGTGAGGCCTGAATGGGTGCGGGCGCATGAGGAGTTTCTGGCGAGCGATGCGATGCAGGGGCGCGGCAGCGCGACGCATGACGAAGAAGTGACCGCAACCTATGTGGCGAGCGAGCTCATGGGTTACGGACTGAAGACGGCACCGGGGATGACGGGGTACATCCAGAGTGCGGACGTGATTGCGCCAATGCTGGATGGACACGCAACGATAGCGGTTGGTGGCGTGACGCTGGAAGAGGGTAAGGACTTCGATCTGCTGATCTCGCCGGGCAAGACTGCTGAGGGCAAGTTACTGCAAGTGGCGGCGCCGGATATCAACTCGGCCACCGTCGAACGTGGAGCCGCGGTGGTGGTGACGGGAGCGGATAATGCGGATTCCGCGATGGCGGTATATAGCGCACTGCGTCGCAAAGGGGCGGCCATTGTGCTGTTGGTGCAAGCGCCAGGTACAGAGAACCTGCCGGGGATGCTCGGCGGACGCACGCGGACGCCGATTCGGCTTGCGGAGCAGAGCGCGCAACGTGGTGGAGCGACGCTGGTTCTATTGCGTGCCGAGGCTGCGGCAAAGCTGACGGCTGTGGTGGGCAGCGTGGTCAATGTTTCGGTGAAAGAGCTTGCGGATCAGAAGCCGCGCAAGACGTATAACGCGATCGGCTACCTTGCTGGCACAGACCCAAAGGCCGGGACGATCCTGCTGACGGCTCATCTTGATCATTTAGGGGTTGGCCGACCGGTGAATGGCGATGCGCTCTACAACGGAGCGAACGACGATGCTGCGGGGACGACCGCTGTGCTGGAGCTGGCTCATGCGCTGGCTTCAGGGCCTGCGCTGAAGCGGAGCGTGCTGTTTGTCTGCTACGGCTCGGAGGAGATTGGGGAGCTCGGCTCGACGTACTTTGGCGAGCATCCGCCGGTGCCGTTGAAGGATCTGGTGGCGAACCTGGAGTTTGAGATGATCGGCAATCAGGACCCGAAGATGCCGAAGGGCGTGCTGCTGCTGACGGGGTGGGAGCGCAGCAACCTTGGGCCGACACTGAAGGCGCATGGCGCTCTGTTGGGGCCTGATCCTTATCCTGAGCAGCACTTCTTCGAGCGCAGCGACAACTATGCGCTGGCGTTGGATGGCGTGGTGGCACATACGGCTGCTGGCTGGGGAACGCCTCCGACGTATCACCAGCCAAGCGATGACCTGGAGCATCTGGATATTCCGTTCATGACGGCGGCGATCCAGAGCCTTGTTGAACCAGTGCGGTGGCTGGCGGAGAGCGACTTCAAGCCGGAGTGGAATCCTGGGGGAAAGCCTAACGGCAGGGAGTAGGGAATCGGGAGCAGGGAATAGAAAGCCAATGCTGCTGTTGCGGGTTCGTGTAGGCTGAGCGCACTGTCCTGTTTTTCGGAGTGTGTGATGCCGATGTCGACCGTAGAGGCTGTGCCGGGAGAGGTGTATCCGAACGCCGATGTAGCTCTGGAGTCTGCTCTGAAGAAGGCGCGGTGGCGGCTGCTGCCGCTGCTGGCGGTTTGTTACCTTGTGGCTTATATGGACCGCGCAAACATCAGCTTTGCAGCGGATTCCATGAGCCGTGACCTGGGGTTTACGCCGAAGATCTATGGGCTGGGCGCTGGGCTTTTCTTTGTGAGCTATGCGCTTTGCGAGATTCCGTCGAACAAGCTGCTGTTGCGGTTTGGCGCGCGGCGCTGGCTGGCGCGGATCATGCTGACGTGGGGCGTGCTCGCAGCGGCGATGATGTTTGTGCATACTTCGGCGAGCTTCTACGGGATGAGGCTTTTGCTGGGCGTAGCGGAGGCTGGATACTTTCCGGGCGTGGTGTACTACCTGTCACAGTGGTTTCCTCCGGCGGAGCGGGCGCGGGCGTTGAGCCGGTTTTACGTGGCGTTTCCGCTGAGCAGCACGGTGATGGGTGCGGTGGCGGGGGCACTATTACGGCTTAATGGACGGCTCCATCTTCGGGGGTGGCAGTGGCTGTTTCTGGTGGAGGGGTTGCCGGCGGTAGTTCTAAGTGTGGTGCTGTGGAAGATGCTGCCGAACGGGCCTCGGGATGCGGATTGGCTGGAGAGGGACGAGCGTGAGGCACTTGAGGCGGCTGTTCATGCTGGAGGCGCGGACGGGACTCATGAAACGGCGGAGGGAGCTTTGGGACGCGTGGTGCGCGACCCGCGGTTGTGGGTGCTGGGGACGTTCTACTTCTTTGCGCTGGGGACGAGTTATGCGCTGTCGTTCTTTTTGCCTTCGGTACTGGGAGAGCTGACGCACTGGACGGCAGGACGAGTGGGATGGCTGATCTCGCTGGGTGGGGTGGTGTCTGCGGCGGCGATGTTGGTGTGTGCGGTACACTCCGACCGCATTGGAGAGCGGCGTTGGCATGTGGCAGGCGCTACGCTGGCTATGGCCGTGCTGTTGCTGGCTGCTGGGCTGCATATGGCAGGGACATTCGCGGCGGCGGCATTGATGCTGGCGGTGGTGGCGTACTCCGCTATGCAGGGTCCGCTGCTGGCTGTGGCTTCGATATTGGTGCCGGGCAGGAATGGCGCTTTGTTTATCGCGGCGTTCAATATGTTCGGTATTACGGGCGGGTTTGTGGGGCCGTACTGGATGGGGTGGATGTGGGAGCTGACGGGCGGGTATGCTGTGGGCATCGGCTTATTGTGCGTGCCGTGTGTTGTGGCGGCTGGCTGCGTTCTGTGGCTGACGCGCAAGAGCACTGCCGCACGGGCGTGAGAGGATTTTGTAATGAGTGAAGCGGCGATTGGGTTTGCGAAGGCGAATGGTGGGCGGTTTGTCGAAGAGTTGAAGGCGTTGTTGCGGATTCCGTCGGTGTCGACAGCGCCGGAGCATGTTGAAGATGTGCGCAAGGCGGCGGAGTTTGTCGCGGATGGATTGCGTGCGGCCGGACTGGAGAATGTGAGTCTAATCGAGACGACCACAGTTCATCGCAAGGGGCATCCGCTGGTGTATGGGGACTGGCTGCACAAGGCCGGTAAGCCCACGGTGCTGCTGTATGGGCACTACGATGTTCAGCCGGCGGAGCCGCTGGAGGAGTGGAAGTCCCCACCGTTTGAGCCTACTGAGCGCGATGGCAATATCTATGCGCGCGGTGCGGTGGACGACAAGGGGCAGATGTGGATGCATGTGAAGGCGCTGGAGTCGCTGATGAAGAGCGATGGCGGGCTGCCGGTGAATGTTCGCGTGATCGTTGAGGGTGAAGAAGAGGTTGGCGGCGAGGGGATCGCTGCGTTTGTGCGTGAGCATGGCGATCAACTGAAGGCCGATGCCGCGCTGGTATCCGACACGGAGATGTTTGCGCCGGAGTTGCCGACGTTATGTGTGGGGCTGCGCGGGATGATCTACACCGAGCTTGAGGTGAAGGGCGCGGCTACGGACCTGCATAGCGGAATGTATGGTGGTGCCGCGCCGAACCCATTTGTGGCGCTGGCGCAGATCATCGCGAAGCTGAAGGATGAGGACGGGCACGTCTCGATACCGGGGTTCTATGACGGGATTGAGGCTCCGACGGCTGAGGAGCTGGCGGCGTGGAAGACGCTGCCGTTTGACGAAGAGCAGTATCGGCGGCATGAGGTGGGCTCGACGGAGCTAACGGGCGAGCCGCAGTACAGCGTGCTGGAGCGAACGTGGTCAAGGCCGACGATGGATGTGCATGGGATGCCGGGCGGGTTCATTGGCGCTGGCGCCAAGACGGTGATTCCGGCGAAGGCAGTAGCGAAGATCAGCTTCAGGCTGGTGCCGGGGATGAAGCCGGAGGCGACATTCGCAAAGTACAAGGTGTTTGTCGAGTCGATTGTGCCCAGGGGGACGCAGGTCAGCGTGCGGATGATCCACTCTGGCGAGCCGATTGTGGTGAGCACGGACAATGAGTACATTCGTGCAGCCAAGGCGGCGATGGCGGAGGTCTTCGGCAAAGAGACTGTGTTTGTGCGCGGCGGCGGGTCGATTCCTATCGTTGGCGACTTTGTGCGTGAGCTGGGGATTCCGACGGTGATGATGGGCTTTGGCTTGCCGGACGACAACCTTCATGCGCCGAATGAAAAGTTCCACTTGGCTAACTTCCATCGCGGGATTGAATCGATTGTCCGGTTTCTCGATGGTGTTGGCGCGCCATAGCGGCGGGAGCAGCGATTGAATGAGAGTCTGCCAGCTTCGGGTCCCGAGTCACGGGTTGCCGGGTTTGTCCTCGCCGGTGGCCTTAGCTCGAGAATGGGCACAGACAAGGCCCTGGCGAAGTTTCGCGGAGAGCCGATGATCTCGATCGCGCTGAAGACGCTGCGTCGCGTATGCGCGGAGGTGGCGATCAGCGGAAATCGTGATGATCTGGGCGCGTGGGCTCGGGTGGTGAGAGAGGCGCGCGTAGAGGCAGGTCCAGCGGCGGGGATTGAAGCAGCGCTCGCTGCAACGGCCTGTGAATGGGTATTGATGCTGCCGGTTGATCTGCCATTGATCCCGGCTGAGCTGCTGCACCGATGGATGGACCAGGTGCTGGCGCAGGATGGAGTTCGGGCGAGTTATCTGGAGTGCGATGGAAATTGGCATCCGGCTCTGTGTCTTGTGCATCAGGAGTGTTTAGAGATATTTCGCCAGGGGCTTGAGCGTGGCGACCGCAAGCTAAAGCGGATTTTCAGTTTGTTTGGAGACCGGCTTCTGGTGCTGGATGCTGCGACGTTGTGGCCGAATGCGGAGCGGTATTTCGCCAACGTGAACACGCCGGAGGAGCTTGCGACGGCGGAGCGGATGCAATACTAAGCAGAATCAGTGAGGCGTGGAACGCGAATGGCGGACGAGAATAACGCACAGCGGGCAGATGCGGGAGAACAGGGCGATGATTCGAAACTGTTCGACGCGTTGACGCCGGACGTAGCGCCGACGGTGGAAGAGTTCATGTCGAAGGCTGCAACTGCCAACGAGGCTGAGGCGGAGGCCGTCGAGCAAGACGCTGCGCTGCAGGCTGGCGCCAGCATGGAGGCATCCTCGTTTGCTTCGCCTACGGTTGCGCCTTACATCGCATTCGAAAATGTATCGAAGTCGTTTGGTGACTTTGTCGTGCTGAAGGACGTAAGCTTCTTCGTCAACCCTGGCGAGACGCTATGCATTCTGGGCAGAAGTGGTGTAGGCAAGTCGGTTTCGTTGCAGATCCTAATGGGGTTCTTGAAGCCGGATCGTGGAACGGTGCTGGTTGCGGGGCAGGATATTTCAGGGCTCTCCGAGCGCGAGATGCAGGTGGTGCGCAGTAAGGTGACGATGGTCTTCCAGAACGGCGCCTTGTTCGATTCGATCACAGTGGGAGAGAACGTGGCGTTTCCTCTGCGTGAGCGTCGGGACATGGAAGAGGATCAGATCCTGCAAATTGTCCGCGGTTTGCTGGAGATGGTAGGGGTGGCGGGCATGGAGAATATGTTGCCGTCAGACCTGTCAACGGGGATGAAGCGTTCCGTGGCGATTGCGCGAGCGTTGGCGGCGCAGCCCGCCGCGGTGCTGTATGACGAGCCAACTACGATGGTGGACCCTTTGATGGCGCACTTGCTTGGAGACCTGATCCAGCGTTTGAAGGCCCAACTGCATCTAACGAGTATTGTGGTCACCCACGATATGCGCTTTGCAGAGAAGCTTGCGGACAGAGTCGTGTTTCTGCACGAGGGAACGGCGCGCTTCTTTGGAACCACCGAGGAGATGCGACAGACCCGCGATCCGGTACTCCATGAGTTCCTCGCGCTGGATGAGCTGGTGCTGCCGGGGAAGGCTGTATCTTCTTAGGAACCCATGGTTTACGTTGACAGCAAATTTTCCCGCGACCGTGCCGAGGGGATGAAACTTCCTGCGGTAATGAGCGTAGACTAGTCTCGGTACTTCTGTGTTTTGTGGGCCTTACTTGCTGCACGGCAGCGTTTTCGCTCTCCGAGATGTGTAGTTATGACGATTCCTGATTATCTGGAACAAGTTGTGGTATCAAGCTATGGACGATCGACGGCCGGGTTGGCCTCGAGACACGGTGGCCTCTCTGCGCGTTCGTCGACGACTGTGCTGCTGTGGGCGGCGTTCGATTACCTCTGCGCCCTAGTAGCAGGCTTGATCGCGTTCGGCATTCGTCAGCATAAAGCTATCGCAACGGAACATCCGCAGTTTTTTAGCCGATTCTGGATGAACCTCCCGCTCATCTCGGTCGTGTACGTCATGCTGTTTGGTCTGTATCTGGTGGCGTTTGCAAGGATCTATGGGCTTTACCGCGCAGCTGAACATCGCAGCGGGCTGAACGAGCAGCGGATGACGATCCAAGCCGTTCTGACAGCCGGGCTTCTTCTCTGCGGAACGCTCTATGTAATGCATGCGTATGCTGTTTCCCGTATCGTGGTGGCCCTGACTCTGATGCTGACGATGTCGGCGATGATGGCCCGGCGAGCCATCTCTCGCAGGTTGCGCGAACGGCGGTTTCTGGAAGGCCGCGAGGTGCGCAATGTGCTGATTGTGGGTGAGGGCCGCGTGGCGAACGCCTTACGCAGCCATCTGCAGTCGCTGCCGTACATGGGATTTCGGTTCAAAGGCTTTGTTTCGGTCGACGGAGCATCGGACGCCTCTCCAGACAGGGAGGTGGTGGGTGGCCTGGATAATTGCGTCACCGTGGCGCGGTCGTTGTTCGTCGATGAGATCTACTTCACGACACCCGTACCCAAAGAGACCGTGGTTGATGTTGTTGATGAGGCGCGCGCCAACGGTATCGATGTGCGAGTAGTTCCGGACCTTTACGATGGTTTGGCATGGAATGTACCAGTAGAGTATGTTGGGCAGTTTCCGACCATCCCCTTGCACTGGAGGGATTTTCCGCGTGGCGCATTTGTGTTGAAGCGAATACTGGATGTGGTGGTGTGCTGCGCTGCGCTCATTCTTTGTGCTCCCCTGATGTTTACCATCGCGTTGCTGATCAAGGTGGATTCACCAGGACCGGTGTTCTATCGCGCGCAGCGCGTGGGACGTAAAGGGCGCACTTTTACCTGCTACAAGTTTCGAACCATGGTGGAGAAAGCGGAGAAGCTGCGCCGCGGGCTAGAGCATCGTAATGAGCGCGACGGCGTTCTGTTCAAAATTAGCGACGACCCGCGCATCACGGAAGTAGGCGCGTGGCTGCGAAAGTATTCTCTGGATGAGTTGCCGCAGTTTCTGAATGTGCTGGCTGGCGATATGAGTATTGTTGGGCCTCGTCCCCCGCTGGTGACGGAGGTGGAGCACTACGATTTGTCACATTTGCGGCGGCTCGACGTCCTTCCCGGCATCACCGGCCTGTGGCAGGTTGAGGCCCGGCAGGATCCTTCTTTCGATGCCTATATTTCTCTGGATACGGCCTACGTGGAGAACTGGAGCCTGATGCTCGATATGCGCATCCTGGCGCGGACCGTCGGCGTGGTGTTCAGCGGCACAGGCACCTAGCGCCCAACAAAGAGCACAGAGCGACTGCGGCTGTGGAGCACAGTCTTTCGTGCATTCCGGTAGACTAAGAATGTGCGGATCGCGCTGGCGCAAATCAATCCAACGGTCGGAGACTTCGCGGGGAACCTTGCGCTGATCTCCGCTTATGTCGAACGTGCGGCGGCGCAGAGCGCTGATCTGGTTATGTTTCCTGAGCTTGCCACCTGTGGTTATCCACCTGCTGATTTGCTCGAAAAAGAATCATTCGTCTTGCAGGCAGAGTCAACACTGGCTGCGGTGTCCGAGCTGACTCGCGGCGAGGGAAGGCCGGCGATTCTGTGCGGCTCGCCAATGCGTTGCGAGAATGTGCGCGGAAAGCATGTACGCAACGTGGCAGTCCTGATGGCGAGCGGCTCGGTGCACGCTGTGCAACAAAAGATGCTGCTGCCGTTCTACGACGTCTTCGACGAGCAGCGATACTTCGAGCCGGCGGAGGAACAATCGCTGTGTGTTGTCAAGAATCAAGCTGTCGCCATCACGGTCTGTGAAGATGCGTGGAACGACAAGATGTTCTGGCCGCGTCAACTGTATCAGGTCGATCCTGTTGAAGAGTTAATGAAGCAGTGGGCGGTGCTGCCACAGCCTTTGAGCGGACAGAGACTGATCCTGAACATCTCCGCTTCGCCGTATTGGCATGACAAGATCGCAGTGCGGCGGCGGATGCTGGGAGCGCTTGCGAAACGGCACCGCGCTACGGTGGTGATGGTCAACCAGGTTGGCGCGAATGACAGCCTGATCTTCGATGGCAGCTCACTGGTCGTTGATCCCGATGGCGAAGTCGTGGCACAGGCAAAGAGCTTCGCGGAAGATTTGCTCATCGTCGATACGATTGCGCCTGCGAGAGACCTGGTTCCTGCCGCTGTAGATGAGATTGCGTTGACATGGCAGGCACTGGTGCTGGGCACGCGCGACTACCTGCGTAAGTGCGGCTTCAAGAAGGCGATCGTCGGGTTGAGCGGCGGAATCGACTCGGCGCTGGTGGCGGCGATCGCGGTGGAGGCGCTCGGAGCCGAGAACGTGCAGGGCGTTGGAATGCCGAGTGAGTTCTCGTCGGAAGGTTCAGTCACAGACGCCGAAAAGCTGGCGGCGAACCTTGGGATATCTTTCTCGATGGTGCCGATCAAGGCGATCTACGGACAGTTTATGCAGTCGCTGGAGCCGTTCTTCGAGGGCACGCCGTTTGGGCTGGCCGAGGAGAATGTGCAGCCGCGCATTCGCGGAAGCCTGCTCATGGCTCTCTCCAATAAGTTGGGCGCGCTGGTGTTGACCACGGGCAACAAGAGCGAGATGGCCTGCGGTTACTGCACACTCTATGGAGACATGGTCGGCGCGCTGGCGGTGATTGCGGACGTCTACAAGACCGAGGTCTATGCGCTGAGCCGCTATGTAAACCGTGAGCGCGAGATTATTCCAGAGGACACGCTGACGAAGCCTCCATCGGCGGAGCTTCGGCCTGGTCAGAAGGACACCGACTCGTTGCCGCCGTATGATGTGTTGGACCCCATTCTTCGCGCTTACGTGGAGGAGTATGCGTCCGCGGAGGAGATTGCGAGCGCGCAGGGCGTCGACCTCGAACTGGTTCGCCGTGTGCTTCGGTTGGTGGAGATCAGCGAGTACAAGCGGCAGCAGGCTGCACCTGTGCTGAAGGTTTCAAGGAAGTCGTTTGGCATGGGAAGACGGTTTCCGATTGCGGCCAGGCGTTAGGTTTACATAGAAAGATCACGAAATACATCATGAAGAAGTTCATGAACAAGAAGGGCTGGAGAATGAAGATGACGATGAAGCAGTGGCTGCCGACGGCCGCGTTGACAATGATGATCGCGGGAACAGCAGCAGCGCAGGCGCCAGCAGCGGCAGCACCCCAGGCACCGACACCGCAGCCGCAGGCTGTTGCGGCACCAACGGCGTTTCCGCCAGTAAACCCGAAGAACTTTACGGCGGATTCGCCGACAGTTGGAGACGTGAACTCGTTCCTCAAGTCGATCTGGGGCTATGACTCTAGCCGGACCTGGGAGGTTGCGGCGATCCTGAAGACGTCTGCTCCTGGAGTTGCCAAGGTTGTGGTCTTTGTCAGCGAGAGCGGCCAGGCGGGTGGGCCGAAGACGACGGTCTTCTTCACTACGCCTGATGGCAAACATGCTATCGCGGACCAGGTCATCGACTTCGGCGCGACTCCGTTTGAGGACAACCGCAAGGTGCTCGCGGAGCGGGCCGATGGTGCGGCGAAGGGCGCAACGAGCAAGAGCCTAGAGTTCGTGGAGTTTGCTGACCTGCAGTGTCCGCACTGCAAGGAAGCACAGGAGACGATGGCTAACCTTGCGAAGGACTTTCCTGAAGCGCACATCGTCTTCGAGAACTTTCCGATTGCAGAGATCCATCCGTTTGCCTACCGCGCCGCGGCTGAGGGCGTTTGCGTGCGCAAGGCCAAGGGTGACGAGGCGTTCTTCACCTATGCGGCTTCGGTGTATGACAAGCAGGCAGGTCTGACCGCGGAGTCGGCGGATGCGACGCTGGCGGCGGCGGTGACCGCAGCGGGCGGCGATCCCAAGGCAACGGCTGCATGTGCTGACGAGCCTGCGACCAGGCAGGCTGTGGACGCTTCGATCGCGCTGGGCAAGGATGTGGGTGTCGACCAGACGCCGCTGCTGTTCGTCAACGGCCACGCGTTGCCAATCACTGCGATTCCTTACGAGACGCTGAAGAAGATCGTAGTCTTCCAGGCCACGCAGGACGGGGTTGCGGTGCATCCGCAGCCGTCTTTGACGTCTCTGAAGTAACGTGCTGAAGTAACGGCCGGAGGCCTGAGCGATGAAGATTGTAGTGCTGTC
>CAJCIM010000169.1 GCA_903970395.1 Acidobacteriaceae bacterium | reverse complement strand
TCTACCTCGACGGCCTAGCAACCGCGGTCAAGCCGGGCGACCGACTACTCTTTCAACCCCCCGTGGGTGGCGACATTCGATTATAAATCCCTAAAATTCTCCGATACGCTTCCCAACCACCTGAGGTCATCATGGCAGTCACCATCGAAATTCCGCCGCCGCTCCGACCGCACACCGACGGTCTCGATGAGGTCCAGGTCGAAGGCGCGACCGTCGAAGCAGTCCTCCAGGCGCTCGGCGCCCGCTTCCCGGCGCTCCAACAACGGATTTTCAAGAACGGCAAACCGTCGCCGAACCTCAACTTCTACCTCAACGACGAAGACGTCCGTTACCTCCCCGCCGGCGACGCCACCCCTGTCACCGCCAAGGACGAGCTCACCATCATCCCCTCCATCGCCGGCGGCTGTTGTCGCTAGCTAACGCGACCACCCGGCACCTTCAACACGAATCAGGTATCCCGAGGCTTCAGCCTCGGATCTCATCAGCCAGCCAAGATTTGAACTTTATCTGTAGGTTTCCTTTTCTCGCCCAATGGGCGAAATGCTACTCTGTCCTCACACCCCAATCCCCATAGCACGCGCAACCCACGGAGCCCTACGCGCATGAAATCGAAGTTCCTTCTCATCCTCGCTGCCGCCCTGATCACAACACCCGCACACGCTAAACCGCTCGTTTTGCCCGACTCCTGTGGCAGCGAAAAGATTGACTTCGATGTCGACACCAAGAAGGACCAGCCAGCGCCGGCAGCACCCGAAGAAGGTAAAGCGCAGATCGTCTTCATTGAAAAATCACCCTATGCCCGAGTCACTCGATTCGGCGTCGATGGTGCGTGGGTAGGAGCCACCAAGGGCAATTCCTACTTTACTGTGTCCGTTGCTCCGGGGAAGCATCATCTTTGCGCTTACGCAGAAGGTAATTTGTTGATGCATGGTTTTGAACCGGGTGTGAAGTCCCTCCTTTTTGAAGCGGGCAAAACCTATTACTTGAAATACACCCTCTCCGTCGATGTCAGTCACGATGCAAGAACTTCTTCAGCCACTTTCGATCCCCTGGAAGCCGATGAGGGGGCCTATTTGATCAAAAAATATCCATTGAGCCAATCAAAGGCAAAGTAAAGGCTGACGGGATTCTGCACTGTGTTGTCTAGAGGCGCAATCCTCTCTAGACAGCACAGTGCTCACCCTCTAGCCGCAAACTCACTCCGAAAAGATAAACAACATCACCCCATGTCCGGGGAAGGTCTCGTTCAGCACACGCATGTGGCCGAGGTCCTTGCCCGTCCAGACATCTCGCACCCTCGCTCCGTCAGCAAACCCAATCGCCGCGAAGTCCACGGGAATGTCTCTGCTCGATACCGAAGCGTTCACCATCGCCACGGCGGTACGACCGCCGCTAAGCGGTCGCTCCCAAACGCTGAAGTCGCCCAGCTGCAGCACGCGGTCGCCGCCCTTGCCCAGCTTGTCCTGATCAATCGCAATCACCTCGCGATTCATCAAAATCACCTTGTCGGCATCCGACATCTTCGCCAGGTCATTCCCCGCCAGCAGCGGAGCACCCAGCACTGCCCACAGGCTCATGTGCGTGCGATACTCCTCCGTGTTCATACCGCCATTGCCCACCTCCAGCATGTCCGGGTCATTCCAATGCCCCGCCGAGGTGTACCTGCCCAGCCCCACCTGCCCATAAGCAATCGTCATCATCCGCTGGTACGTATCGTTGATGTCATCAGTCGTGCGCCACATCGTCGCGCCCACTCCCGGCCCAAACTTCCACGGCTCATCCATGCCGTACTGGCACAGGCTGTACACAATCGGCCGACCCGTCGCTTTCAGTGCATCGCCCATCTTTTTGTAGGCCGAAATCATCATCTTGTACTCGGCCATCGGGTCTTCAGGATGCGCCGCCTTCACCGCGCGCATATCATCCTGCATCGAGCACAGGTCATACTTCAAAAAGTCCACGCCCCACGCGGCATACATCTTCGCGTCCTGCGCCTCATGCCCCAGGCTGCCCTCATAGCCGCCACAGGTCTTCGCTCCCGGTGAAGAGTAAATTCCAAACTTTAGCCCCTTCGAATGCACATAATCCGCCAGCGCCTTCATATCCGGAAACCGCTCATTCGGATGCAGCACCCCATCGGCATCGCGCTTGCCCTGCCACGTGTCGTCCAGGTTCACGTAGACATAGCCGGCGTCGCGCATCCCGGTGCTCACCATCTGGTCGGCAGCGGAGCGCACATCGGCGTCCTTCACATGCTCCGCAAAGTGGTTCCAGCTGTTCCAACCCATCGGCGGCAGCGGCGCAGCCGTCTGTCCCAGCGCCGAAACCCCAAGCACAGCCACAACAAAAGCACTCACAAGGTTCCGCAAAACACACTCCTTACGAAGTTTCCGTTCGTGAGGAATCTACCATCCCAGCCTCCTCTCTGCCCACCGCAGGTACACTGGAAGACGGCAGCTGCACGCCTGTGTAGAATCTTTCACCCCTCGCAGCGCATCTGCATTGAGTCAGGAATTTCCCAATATGCCAGCCACACTCGAACCGACCGAAACCGCCCTCCCCACGCTCTCCAACGATGAGATCGCCCGCTACTCGCGCCACCTCATCCTGCCCGAAGTCGGCATGGAGGGCCAGCAGAAGCTCAAGGCCGCCAAGGTACTCTGCGTCGGCACCGGGGGCCTCGGCGCTCCCATGGCGCTCTATCTCGCCGCCGCCGGCATCGGCACCATCGGCCTCGTCGACTTCGACGTCGTCGACGAGTCCAACCTGCAGCGCCAGATCATCCACTCGCAGTCCACCGTCGGCAAGCTCAAGGTTGACTCCGCCGAGATCATGCTCAAGGGGCTCAATAAGAACGTCAACATCATCAAGCACAACACCATGTTGACCTCCGCCAACGCCCTCGAGATCTTCAAGGACTACGACGTCATCGCCGACGGCACCGACAACTTCCAGACGCGCTACCTCGTCAACGACGCCTGCGTGCTCACCGGCAAGCCCAACGCGTACGGCAGCATCTTCCGGTTTGAGGGCCAGGCCTCGGTCTTCGCCACCGAGGAAGGTCCCTGCTATCGCTGCTTGTATCCCGAACCGCCGCCGCCGGGCCTCGTCCCCAGCTGCGCTGAGGGCGGAGTTCTCGGCATCCTCCCCGGCCTCGTCGGCGTCATCCAGGCCACAGAGGTCATCAAGCTCATCCTCGGCATCGGCGAGCCGCTGATCGGTCGCCTCCTGCTCGTCGATGCGCTGGGCATGAACTTCCGCACCCTCAAGCTGCGCAAGAACCCCGACTGCCCCGCCTGCGGCACGCACGAGATCAAGGAACTGATCGACTACGACCAGTTCTGCGGCATCGCGCCCCCCGCAGCCGTCGGCCCGCTCGAAGTCAGCAGCCACGGCAACGTTGATGCCTCGGCAAACGTCATCGACGGTATCCCGCAGGTCACCGTCGAAGAGCTCAAAGCCCGTTTCGACAACGGCACTGCGCCCTTCGTCCTCGATGTCCGCGAGCCCCACGAGTACGCCATCGTGAACCTGGGCGTCCCCCAGATCCCCGTCGGCTCTCTGCCTGATCGCATCAATGAGATCCCCGTCGCCAAAGACGCCGAGATCATCACTCAATGCAAGTCCGGAGCCCGCAGCCAGAAGGCAGCTCTTGCCCTCAAAGCAGCCGGCTTCACCAACGTCAAAAACCTCGCTGGCGGCATCACCGCGTGGGCTGATCGCATCGACCCTAGTCTGCCGAAGTACTAATCAAATGGTGGGTGCCCCACTCATGGCGCAGTTTCATCGCGACATGAGTGGGGTGACGCTCTCCATCACATCCCAGCCTTCTCCATGCCACCCACCGCAGAAGCCCTCATCCGCGCCGCCCGCGACCGCTCCAACCGCGGCATCGCCGAGCGCAATCCGCACATCGTCGCCGAATCTCTGGACAAAGACTTCCTCGTCATCGTCGGCGACGGCTCTCTTTTACCCTCACGCGACGCCTACATCGCCGCCTTCAAAGCCGAGTTCGCCGATCCCGCGCGCATCTGCTATATCCGTATACCCGACAGCATCGAAGTTTCGTCTTCGCATCCACTCGCCTCCGAACAGGGCCGTTGGACAGCCGTTCTCCCAGACGGCACCGTCACTCACTCCGGGACCTACTCCGCCGTCTGGCGTCGAACCCAATCCGGCTGGAAGCTGCGCTCCGAACTCTTCGTCACGCTCACACAGAGCTGAGCGAAAGCTCGACCGGCCACAAAGCGTCAGGCTTCGTGGCCGGCAGAATCATCCGTAGAACGAAGGTTATATGACCTTCAGCAGCAGCAGAACCAGAACGATAACGAGGATCAGGCTAAGACCTCCTCCGCCATAGTATCCAAGGCCTGGGCCCATACGATAACCGCCAAAGCCAAATATAAGGATCAGAATAATCAGCAGGATAAGCATGTTGTGTCCGTCTTTCCGAACAAATTGAAAGCAATATGTCAGGTAGATAGATGCTGATCCGATGAAGTTGGTGGGATGGAGACCATGACAAAGGCGCGTGCAACCTCCGCACGCGCCTGCCTTGCTGGTATTTCCTTACCGTATCTTTAATCCGTGTCCTTATCGTCCACCACAAGGATCTGCAGACACAGCGGGGCCTCCACCATAAACGGCATCTTCGCCATCTCCGCAACCGCGTTCGCCAGCGTCACATTGCTGCAAGGCTCAGTCGTCACCACAAAGGGCAGCCGCTCAGCCGCATGCCCATGATGTTGCAAGATCGAGTCGATATTGATCTCATGCTTTGCGAGCGCACCAGCAATTGCCGCAACGATTCCCGGCTGATCGTCCACAACGAACCGCAGATAGTGCGGCGCAATCACAGCGCCTGACACTGCAACCGTCTTCGCCGGCAGCCGCACCTGCGTGCTCTTCTCGGCAATCGAGCGCACATCGCTCATCACTGCAACCGCCGTCGGATGACCGCCAGCGCCGTGGCCGCTAAACACCACATCGCCGCCGAACCGTCCGCTCGTCACCACCATATTCTGCGTCCCATGCGAGAACGCAATCGGCGACTCCTTCGGCACCAGCATCGGTCCAACCCGAGCGCTCACGCCGCTCTCAGTCAACTGCGCCTGGCTCACCTGCCGCACCGTGCAGCCAAGTTCCTTCGCATATGCAAAGTCCGTCGCAGAGATCGTCGAAATCGTCTGTGCAGGCACATCATCCGGATTCATCTCCGCATGCAGCGCCAGCCGCGCCAGCACACATAGCTTCGCCCGCGCATCGTAGCCATCGACATCCGCCGAAGGATCAGCCTCCGCATAGCCCGCGGCCTGTGCCTTCTTCAGCACATCACCGTAATCAGCACCGCTCTCCATCGAGCTCAAAATGAAGTTGCAAGTCCCGTTCACGATGCCGCTGATGCGCGTAATCTGGTCGCCGCTCAGCCCCTGCGCGATACCCGGAATCACCGGCACGCCGCCAGCAACAGCAGCGTTATAAAGCAGCTGCACACCCTTCTCCGCAGCCAGCGCAAACAACCCCGTACCGCGATACGCGATCAACTGCTTGTTCGCGGTAACGACATGCTTACCCGCGTTGAGAGCGGTCTTCAACCAACCCTCAGCCGGCTCGAGTCCGCCCATCAACTCGACAACAACATCCACATCCGCCGCCGTCAACACCTCGTCAACGTCCTCGGTCCACACCACTGACGCGTGTACAAACTTCGCACGCGCACTGCTCTTCTTCCGCTCGACGCCGCGGTTGAACACACGCGTAATCGCAACGCCTGCCTCTGGCGTAGCTGCAACCACTTCAGCAAACGAACTCCCAACAGTCCCAAATCCCAACAATCCCACTCGCAATATCGTGCTGTCTGCCATCACAACCTCAACTAACCTAGCTTTGGTAGGGCGGGGCTTTAGCCCCGCCGTCCACCACCTAAAGAATTCTTGGGGGCTTTAGCCCCGGAGCGCTGCGTCCGACCGCCTAATAGGGAGTCTTCTGCGTCGCATCAATCCACGCCGCAAACGCGGCCCACGCCTCTGCAGGCATCAGGTTCTCGATCGGCAATGCTCGTTCACCGAGCGGCTTCTTCATCTCGTCATACAGAAACGCATCATCAAAACCGGCCTTCGCCGCATCCGCTGCCACACAACCGTAGTAGATCCTCTCGCAGCGAGCCCAGTACGTCGCCGCCAAACACATCGGGCAAGGCTCACAACTCGTATAAAGCTCGCAGCCCTCCAGCGAAAACGTCCCCAACGCCTTGCACGCATTGCGGATCGCCGTCACCTCAGCATGCGCCGTCGGATCATGCGCAGCGGTCACCTGGTTGGCGCCGGTCGCAATCACCTTGCCATCCTTCACGATCACCGCACCAAACGGACCACCGCGCCCGCTCGTCACGTTCTCGACCGCAAGCTCAATCGCCTGCCTCATGAACTCGTCTTTACCCTGCATCACTCTGACTCCGAAAGCAGAGAGAACCCATCTTTACGCTCTATCTTCTAAACTCTACTCTCTGCTTTAATCACCTTTATGGTACATGCTCTGCGCTCACGCCGAGTCATCACACCCCACGGCGAGCTCGACGCCACCGTCGTCATCGAAGACGGCATCATCACCGCGGTTCATCCAAACGCGCACCTCGAATCTCACATCGCGAATCTCCCCACCGAAGACCTCGGCAATCTCGCACTGCTTCCCGGCCTCGTTGACGCACACACCCACATCAACGAACCCGGCCGCACGGAGTGGGAAGGCTTCGCAACCGCCACCCGCGCCGCAGCCGCCGGAGGCTTCACCACCGTTGTCGACATGCCGCTCAACTGCCTGCCCGAGACAACAACCGTCGCGGCCCTCGAACTCAAGCGCGAAGCCGCCCGCAATCAATGCATGGTCGACTACGCCCTCTGGGGCGGCTGCGTCGACGGCAATCAACTCCACCTCGAACCCCTCGCCCGCGCCGGAGTCGCCGGCTTCAAGGCATTCCTCATCTACCCCGGCTGCGACGGCTTCACCTCCATCGACCGCGCCAACCTTGAGCACGCACTTCCGCACATCGCTGCAACAGGTCTTCCGCTCCTCGTCCACGCTGAACTCGAACCTTCCATCGCCGCGTCCATCGCACACCTCAACACCACCGGCGCAGACTGGTTCAAGTACTCCACCTACCTCGCAGCGCGTCCCGATGCTGCTGAGCTGCAGGCGATCGAGCTGCTGATAGCACTCTGCCGCCAATACCGCTTCCGCCTTCACATCGTGCATCTCTCAACGATGCAGGCGCTACCCATGCTAGCCGCCGCACGCGCGGACGGCCTGCCCATCACCGTCGAAACCTGCCCGCACTACCTGCACTGCGCCGCAGAAGATATCCCCGACCGCGGCGTCCTCTACAAGTGCGCTCCGCCAATCCGCAGCGCCGCCAACCGCGACGCCCTTTGGTCCGCGCTCAAAGACGGCCTCATCGACCTCATCGCCACCGACCACTCGCCTTGCCCACCGGACATGAAGCGTCTCACCGCGACACAACCAGGAGAAGAACCCGGCCGCTTTGATGAAGCCTGGGGAGGCATCGCCTCACTCTCCGTCGCGTTCTCCGTCGTCTGGACCGAAGCCCACACCCGCGGTTTCACACTCTCCCACATCGCGCAGTGGCTCTCACTTGCGCCCGCAAAACTCGCAGGCATCGACACGCAGGTCGGCTCCATTGAACCCGGCAAACACGCCAACCTCGTCGCCTTCGACCCTGACGCATCCTTCACCGTCACACCCGAGGTCCTCTACTACCGCCACAAGCTCTCGCCCTACATGAACGAAACCCTGCAAGGCCTCGTTCGTTCCACCTGGCTGCGCGGCGAACGCGTCTTCCAACGCACCGACAACAGCGACGTGTTCGCGATCACACCCCAAGGCCGCGAGTACGCGCTACCCTATCCACTCGACACCCACTAAAATGTCTCATCTCGACCGAAGCGGACGGCTTCATCGTCCGCGTAGTGGAGAGACCTGCATCTCCCGATGTGCGCAGAGGAACCAATGCCCGCCGCCAACCCGACCCTCGCCATCTGGAACACCCTCTCGCCGCAAGCCGCCGCCGACGCCATCCTGCCGTGCAATGGCTCACAGGCCTGGGCCGAAGGCATGGCAGCGCTGCGCCCCTTCGACACGCCATTCGATCTCACATGCACCGCAGACCGCATCTGGCAATCGCTCGCTGAATCCGACTGGCAGCAGGCCTTCGACTCCCACCCACGCATAGGCGAGCAGCACGCCAAATCCGCCACTGAAGCCAGCCTCGCATTCTCTTCAACAGAGCAATCCGCAGCCAACCCCGACGACGCCATCAAGGCCGAACTCGCCGCCGCTAACCGCGAGTACGACGCAAAGTTCGGCCGCATCTTCATCGTGTGCGCCACCGGCAAATCCGCCGCAGAGATGCTCGCCATCCTCCGCCAGCGCCTCCACAACGACCCGGCTACTGAACTCCGCGAAGCCTGCGAGCAGCAACGCCAGATCACCCAGATCCGCCTCCGCAAGTGGCTCGCAACT
>CAJCIM010000168.1 GCA_903970395.1 Acidobacteriaceae bacterium | reverse complement strand
TTGTATTTGCGTGATTTTGGGCTTGCAGGCATTTCTTCCATTTCTCCATGCGTTTCTGCATCGAAACGCGACTGCTCCGACCTTCGAGTTTATCGCATCGGTTGTATGCGGAGCCTCTCATTCGATGCGCCATCCAGCGGATCGATGCGAGTTTGACCGGGCATTCATAATCCGCGCCTCACCTGCGACCGACGCCCGAATTGCCACCTCTAAATTCAGGGTGGTAGCCTCTAGTTTCGGCTTATTCATCGCGTCATTCCGCACTGAAAGCTGAAGAGTTCTTCTGAAACGTCGAAAGGAAACGGGAATATCCATGCAGAGCAGCTACAACGGATTGGCTTTACCGGCCGATGGCGCGCCGATTGAATATGCAAATGGGCAATTTACGGTACCCGACAACCCGATCATCCCGTTCATCGAGGGCGACGGAACCGGGCGCGACATCTGGAAAGCCTCCCAGCGGGTCTTCGACGCAGCCGTCGAGAAAGCCTACGGCGGCAAACGCGCCATCAAGTGGTTCGAAATCTACGCCGGCGAAAAAGCTTATCGCGAGTTTCAGACCTGGCTGCCCGATGACAGCGTCGCCGCCGCGCGCGACCTGCGCGTTTCCATCAAAGGACCGCTGACTACCCCTGTCGGCGGCGGCATTCGCTCGCTCAACGTCGCGCTCCGCCAGATTCTCGACCTCTACAGCTGCGTCCGTCCGGTCAAGTACTACTCCGGCGTACCCTCGCCCGTAAAGCATCCTGAAAAGCTCGACATCCTGCTCTATCGCGAAAACACGGAAGACGTCTACTCCGGCATCGAGTTCAAGCAGGGCTCCGCAGACGCAGCCAAACTCATCGAGTTCCTCAACCACGACCTGCTGAAAGGTGGCAAAAAGCAGGTCCGCACCGACTCCGGCGTAGGCATCAAGCCCATCTCCATCTTCGGCACCAAACGCCTGGTCCGCGCCGCCATCAAGGCTGCGCTCGAAACCGGCCGCAAGACCGTAACCCTGGTCCACAAGGGCAACATTCAGAAGTTCACCGAAGGCGCCTTCCGCGAGTGGGGCTACGAAGTCGCCACGCAGGAGTTCCGCGAGCACACCGTGACCGAGCGCGAAAGCTGGATCCTCGGCAACCTCGAATCCGACTCCAGCCTCAGACCCGAACAGAACGCTGCCCTCATCGAACCCGGCATCGAGTTCGCGCCCCCGGAGTTCGGCGCCTCGATCGTCGCAGAGGTGAAACAGGTGATCGCCAGCATCGGCCATTCCCACGGCAACGGCGCTTGGAAGTCGAAGATCCTCATCAACGACCGCATCGCCGACTCCATCTTCCAACAGATCATCATCCGCCCGTCCGACTACAGCATCCTCGCCACTACCAATCTCAACGGCGACTACATCTCCGACGCCGCAGCAGCGCAGGTCGGTGGCCTCGGCATCGCCCCCGGTGGCAACATCGGTGACGGCTACGCTGTCTTCGAGGCCACCCACGGCACCGCCCCCAAGTACGCTGACAAGGACGTGATCAACCCCGGCTCCGTCATTCTCTCCGGCGTCATGCTCTTTGACTTCCTCGGCTGGCCCGAGGCTGCCCGCCTCATCGAATCTTCCATGGAGAAGACCATCCAGCAGAAGTTCGTCACCTACGACTTCGAACGTCAGATGCAGGGCGCAACCAAGGCTAAAACCAGCGAGTTCGCCACCCGCATGATCGAAAATATGTGAGGAAACGACAGGTAGAACTGTCATTTAGACCGAAGCATCGTGGCTTTATCGCGATTCGCAGCGGAGAAGCCAGCATCTTGTCGCAGCGAGTGCCGAAGGAGCAAGCGCAGCCGCTCCAAATCCTCCTTCTGGAGTGGTAGTCTGGCTCCCAATTGGTTTCTGTCACTGCATGCTTCCTGAAGTTAACAACCGACGCAGATCGAGGATTGAGAGGATGACCGCCATGGTAAAAACGCATCGCCGCTACCAGGAGGTTGCAGCCCGCATCTCCCGTTACATCGCAGAAAAGGGGCTTGAGCCAGGTGCGCGCCTCCCGGGGGAGATCGATCTGGCTAAGGTCTGCGGCGTCAGCCGTCCCACCATCCGCGAAGCCATGATATCCCTTGAGATTGCCGGCGAACTTGAGATCCGCTCAGGCTCCGGCGCATACGTCCGCGAAGCTGTCAACCCAATGTCGCTGGTCCTCGACTCCGGTCCCGGCCCCTTCGAGCTCCTCCGAGCCCGCATCCTCATCGAAGGCGAGATCGCCGCTGATGCAGCTCTCTACGCCTCTGCTGGTGACCTCGCCAAGATCGAAAAGACCTTGCAGCAGATGCGCCGCCTAGTCCTCGCCAAGACCAACGCGCAGGTCACCGATCGCCAGTTCCACGTTGCGATCGGCGAGGCCGCCAAGAACTCCGTTCTCGCCAGCATCGTCGATGGCCTCTGGGCCGGCATGTTTGCGCCTATGTACCACCGTCTCTCGCAACGCGCAGGTCTGGACCAGCATCAGGCCGCAGCTCTCGAAGACCACGAAGCCATCTTCGCCGCTATCGCCGAACGCAACCCCAACGAGGCCCGCCGCGCCATGCGCCGCCATCTCCAGCACGTCGAAGAGCACCTCACCAGCGACGAAGTCCCTTCACACCGAGATTCCGCCAAGCCCCACAAGCAGGACTCCGAAGAAACCCGCACGCAGCACGCCTGATAAAGCGGTCTTTCTTGTCTTGTTGTCATTCCCGCAGGGAATCTTCTTCTTGTCCACAGAGGCGAAATTCTCCGTCATCACTTCGCGAACAGCTGCCCCAGATCCTCGAACGCTTTGAACTCCAGCGCATTCCCGGCCGGATCCAGAAAGAACATCGTGGACTGTTCGCCCACCTGCCCCTCAAAACGTGTATACGGCTCAATGATGAACTTTACCTGCGCTGCCTTCACGCGCTCGGCGAGCTCTTTCCAATGCTGCTTCTCCAGCACGACGCCGAAGTGGGGAACTGGCACATCATGTCCATCCACCGGGTTGCTATGCTGCGCCTGTGCATCGACTAAAGGCTTCGGCTTGTGATGCGCTACGATCTGGTGCCCATACAGGTTGAAGTCGATCCACTGTTCTGAGCTGCGCCCTTCGGGGCACGCCAGCACCGTGCCATAGAAGTGGCGCGCGGCCTCAAGATCGTCAACAGGGAAGGCAATATGAAAAGGACGAATGGACATAATCCCGATGATAAAACGAGTGTCTCAGGAGCGGCCAGCACCACCCGCGCTGGCCGCTCCCGCATCCTAGCGGCGGTAGTAACCATCCTGATACCCGCGCAGGTATGCGCTTCGGAAGGCATTTTGGTACGGATGGAACGGCCCAAGATTGGCATCGTAGCCCGGTGTCTCGTGGTACGCACGCGTACGCCGCGGTGCAAACGGATACCCCCCATAGGCATCGCGAGAGCCGTCGGCACGTCCCGTCTGGTAACCGTTGCGGTCAGCTGTCTGGATCAGAGGGGCCGGTTGCACAGGCGGGGGCGGCGGTGGAGGCCCCGCGGGTGGATAATAGGGATGAGAGCAGCCCACGGTCGCCACCAGCGCCAGGGTAGAGGTTGCCAGCACCAGAATTCGTCTGCGGTTCATGTTTCATTTCTCCTGGCCGAGGAACGGCACACCCGCTATAACGTGTTCTTTGGGCAATTGTTGCTGTTGTTTCCCCCGTTCCAGCTGGGTACACCGAAAGGGGTATAGCCGCGGTCTCCGCTCATGGTGTCGTATGGAACCAACTCAGAAGGGAGAATCACTGTGGCATTGCAAGTTATTTTGGCGGACAATCAGGTAATTTTTCGCACCGGTGTCGCGCGGGTTCTCGCGCTTGAAGAGAACATCCAAGTAGTCGCGCAGTGCGCCGACCTGGAGCGCTTGCAGGAGGCTGTCGGCAGCCTGCGCAAGTCCATCGTGGTCTTCCCCTCGAGCATCACTCACGATCTCCACTCGCTCCTCGACTGGATCGAGCAGGCTGGCAGCCGCTCGGTCATCATCTTGGAGCACGACACTGTCCTTGAAGAGGCCGTTGCCCTCCGCATCGAAGGCATCGTCCTGCGCTCGGTCGCCGGCCCTCAGCTGGTCGACTGCCTGCACCGCGTCGCCGCCGGTGAACGCTCCGTGCAGCGCGCCAAGGTCAAGTCCATGCCTTCACCCGACCGCGTCGGTGTCATGGTTCTGCAGCGCCTTACCCCCAAGGAGCTCCAGATCGTGGCTCTCGTCGCCGAAGGTTGCAAGAACAAGGACATCGCAATGCAGCTCGGCACCAAGGAGCAGGTCGTCAAGAACTACCTCTGCTCCATCTATGACAAGACCGGCGTCTCAGACCGGCTCGAGCTCGCCCTCTTCACCATTCACCACCGTGCACTCGCCGAGGCAGTGGAGAACGTCCGCGCCTCCAAGACAGCCCGCACGGCATAAGTGTTGTACCGGGCCCCGCTTCGTTCCCAGCGAGCGCAGTTATCCACAGGCCAACGAGATCGCGACTTTTCAGAGCCGCTCCGCGATCGACTTGGCTTGTGTGAATAGCAGCAGGTAATCCGGCCCACCCGCCTTCGAGTCTGTCCCGCTCATATTGAACCCACCAAACGGATGCGCCCCCACCATTGCGCCCGTGCACTTACGGTTCAAGTAGAGATTCCCCACATGGAACTCCCGCCGCGCACGTTCCAGCTTGTCCGCTGAGCTCGTATAGATTGCCCCGGTCAGTCCATACTCCGTGTTGTTCGCGATCTCCAGCGCGTCATCGAAGTCCTTCGCCCGGATCACCGCCAGCAAGGGCCCAAAGATCTCCTCCTGCGCCAGCCGCGCATCGGGCTTTACCTCGGTGAACACCGTCGGCGCAATGTAATACCCGCCTTCAGCCGTCTTAATGGCCGTGCCGCCAGTAAGCAGTTGGCCCTCCTTCTGGCCCACCTCGATGTAGTTCAGCACACGCTCCTGAGCCACGACGTTGATCACCGGCCCAACGTAGAAGTTCTCCTCTGGCGGACCGCTCTGCAGCGCCTCGACCTTCGCCTTCAGCTTCTCTGTGAAGCTGTCATAGATCGCATCCGCCACAATAGCCCGCGAACACGCCGAACACTTCTGCCCATTGAACCCGAACGCCGACGCCACCACGCCTGTCACGGCATCATCCAGATTCGCATCCGCGTCCACTATGATCGAATCCTTGCCACCCAGCTCCAGGATCGTTCGGCGCAGAAACTTCTGCCCCGGCAGCGTCTTCGCCGCCCGCTCGTGGATCTCCAGCCCAACTTTCTTCGATCCCGTAAACGCGATAAACCGCACCTGTTTGTGCTCGACAATGGCGCGCCCAACCTCTGGCCCGCCCTGCACGAGGTTCACTACCCCAGCGGGCAGCCCAACCTCCACCATCAGTGCCACAAACTTCGCAGCAATCGTCGGAGCATCTGGAGAAGGCTTCAGCACCACGGTATTCCCGGTCACAATCGCCGCCGTAGTCATGCCCGCCATAATCGCTAGCGGAAAGTTCCAGGGCGGAATTACCGCACCCACCCCCAGCGGCACATAGCGCAGCATGTTCTTCTCGCCCGGATACTGGATCGGCGTCGTCGCGGCATCCAGCTTCAGGGCCTCACGGGCATAAAACTCCAGAAAGTCGATGCACTCACCTACGTCTGCATCGGCCTCGGCCCAGTTTTTGCCCACCTCAACCGTCAGCCAACCGCAGAACTCAAAGTGCCGCTCCCGCAGCTTCGCCGAAGCCTTCAGCAGCAGCTCGACACGCTCAGCCACGCTCGTCTTGCCCCATGTCGCAAATGCCGCCTGAGCTGCTTCCACCGCTGCCAGAGCCTCAGTCTCATCGGCCTCGGCATGAACGCCCACCACCTGACCTGGCTTGGCCGGATTCACCGAAGCGAACGTCCTGCCGGTCTGTACATTCTTGCCACCGATCAGAAGCTCATAGCTGCGACCCAGCTCTCCATGCACCGTGGCAAGAGCCTGCCGCAAGGCCTCTGCGTTTTCTGCTCTAGAAAAATCTGTAAACGGTTCATTGCGAAACGCGGGCAGGGAACTGACACTCATAGCGCTCATCAAACATCCTCTGCGCTCAAGTTTACTCTGCGGTCAACCGCTCAGTCTCCTTTGACATCTTCGCGGTTCGCTCCAGCTTGTCCCAGCTGAACGACTTGCCGTCAATCGCGCGCTTCACCGTACGGAACAGCACCCACGAGAACAACTGCCGGTACGTAAATCGCTGCACCCAGATGTGGACCAGCAGCCAACCGTCGCCCTTGCTCGCCGGATGCTTGCGCTCCAGCAGGAACGCCAGCGCCGACGCCGCAAAATCGATCGCCAGGAACGCCACAAAGAACGTCAGCAATTTCACCAGATCCGCCGGATTCGTCGTCTCCGGGTGATAGTACTTGTCGATGAAGTAGTGGATCACACCCGCCACAAACATCAGGTCAATCAGTGGCGAAACCAGCGGCAGCACAATCTGGAACACCACGATATTTGGCAGCGCAAACAGGCCCATCGCGCGACGGTTTCTGATCGCGCCACGGTGTTTGAACACCGCCTGCAGAATCCCGAACGACCACCGGAACCGCTGTCGCGCCAGCCCATTTGCGGTCACCGGCGCCTCGGTAAATGCCAGGGCCTGGTCCTCGTAGATCACCGCGTACCCTTGCTCCAGCAGGTTCATCGTCAGGTCGGCATCTTCGGCCACGGTATCGGGATGATAGCCACCACCAGCGCGCACCGCAGCCGTGCGCCACGCACCAATCGCACCTGGAACCACCATCACTACATCGAACAGATCCAGCGCGCGCCGTTCGAAGTTCTGGCTCGTGATGTACTCCAGTGCCTGCCAGCGCGTCCACAGGTTCACGCGATTGCCCACCTTCGCATTGCCTGCGACGGCTCCAATGTGAGGGTTCGCAAAGTGACACACCAGCCTGCTAATGGCATCGTGCGCAATCACGCCATCCGCATCAATGCCGACATAAATCTCTTCGTCCGTTTGCTCGAGCGCAAAGTTCAAGGCCTCGGCCTTGCCTCCGTTGGGCTTGGTCAGCACCGTCACGCGGCCTTCGGCGATCTCCTTCGCATAGGTCTCGGTCGCTACTTTGTACGTTGCGTCCTTCGACCCATCGTCGATCACGATGATGCGGATGTTCTTATAGTTCGACATCATCACCGACCGAACCGTCCGCGCAATCACCGTCTCTTCGTTGTACGCCGGTATCAGCACCGCCACCCGCGGTTTGTAATCCGGTGTGGAGTAGTCCTTCCGCTTTCTGAACCGGTCAATAATCGCAAACAAACCAATGATGATCAGCCGCCCGCTCATCAGCACATCGCCAACAAAAAACACCCAGATCACAAAGTGATTGAAGAACCCGATGAAGAAGAACGCCACCGAATCCACCATCGCCTCATACCTCTGGTGCTGGGTCAGCGGTACCATCACCTGGTCGCGGCTCATCCCGAGCAACTCGGAGACCGGCACAATCTCGTAGCCGCGCGCACGCAACGCCTCAATCAGCTTCGGAAGCGCATCTACCGTCGGCTGACGATTGCCACCGCCGTCGTGCATCAGGATCACTGACCCGCGCATCCAGGTCTTCGTGTTTGCCGCGTCAATCTGCTCAAACACGCTGTTGATGATCTGGTCTGGCGTCTTGCGCGGGTTTTCGTCCCAGTCATCCGTATCGATCTTGTTGCCGACGATCACATACCCACGGTTCTGTATATGTGCCACCGGCTCTGCCTGGTCGTTCGTGTCCGGCTCCTGGTCGATGGAGTATGGAGGCCGGAAGTACACCGGGTTCACTCCCAGCTTCGCGGCGAACAAGTCTTCCGTCACATTCAGTTGCAAGTCCACCTGCCCCGTCGAAATTTCGGAGATGTCCGGATGCGTATATGTGTGATTGCCGATCTCGTGGCCCTCGCGGTACACCCGCTGCATCACACCCACATTCTCCTGCGCCACCTCGCCGATCATGAAGAACGTGCCCTTCACGTTCTCCTTCTTCAGAATGTCCAGAATCCTCGGCGTCCACGTCGGGTCCGGCCCATCATCGAAGCTGATGGCTACCTTCTTCGGCTGATACCCGTACTGGGTCACCGTGTAGGGCAGGGGATACGACGTCATCGACTCCGAAACCGCGCTCAGGTACTGCTTGGGAATCGTCGGGTCATCATCCATCGTCACCCTGCGGCGTCCGTTCTGCGGCAGCCCCGTCACGCGAATAATGTCCCCATCGCCCTCGGTATCGATGTCCTGTCCCGGCGACACGTCCGCAAGGTCCTTCACTGGGTCCGCATGCAGCGGGCTGTCCCATATCTTCCACAGCGAGTCGTCCTCGCTGCCCAGCCGCCACAACGCAAACGTCTGGATGCCCAACGCCCGCGCCACCCGCATCTGGTTCAGAGCCGTCACGGCATCCAGAAACCAAACCTGGTGCCGCACCTTCGCGTCTTCGTCGTCATACGCAAAGTGCGGATTCAGGGAAGAATCATCCAGATCAATCTGTGCCCCTGAGTCCGACGCCTCCTGCCAAACCTCTTGCGTTGAGAGGTTCGTTGCATCACCGGAATCGTCCGGGTTCGCCGCAGGCTTGCCCTTTTTCCCTTTCGGAGCCGGCACAGGTAGAGGTGTCGTCCAGTCGTAACCGTACGCCCCAATCGAGCAGATGATCTTGTTCTGCGGAACCACCTTCATCGCATTCTGCAGGTTCTGCTCGAACCAGTCCTGCCCGGCAACGGCACCCGGCGGCGTCCCATCCTGGTGCTCGCCGTAGTTCATCAAAATCAGCCCATCGGAGTTCGCCGCGTACACGCTCATGTCCGCCGGGCTCGTCGTCACCGGCACATTGATATAGATCCGCAGATTCTTTGGATGGAAGTCCGCATACAGCGAAGTAATCAGCTGATCGTAACCAGCCTTCGCGTCGAGCGGCAGAGCCTGAAAATCCAGCGTGACTCCTTTGTAGCGAGTGTTCGCCGCCATGAACTGGTCCAGCTGCTGCACAAAGTTATCGCGAGCCGTCGCACTCACAAGGAACGGCTCTACCGTTGGCTCAAACACGCCGTCCACGGGGCTATAGTTGTTCACCATAGGGAAGATGTCGGTATCTTCCTTCGCCGCCGTGATCGCCTTCACAATTTTGTTCTCGCGGTCGACGCTGTGAACCCCCTCGCGATCCACCACCGCGAACGGTATATTGTCCGACGTGTAGCTCACCAGCGACCCATCTGGCGTCACCACATGCAACCACTCTGGAAACAGCAGGTCGATCTGCTTGATGTGCGCTTTGAACGACGCAAAGCTCGCCGGATCGGCATCCGTATAAAACGCCGCCCTAAGCCCCTCACCCGAGTTCAGCGCCACTTCGCTTGGCTCAACGTCCGACCGCCGGTGCTTCGAGTGGTTCAGCTTCTCCTTGGACTTCAGCTCCGGCTTCGGCTGATACAGAGCCCTATACCGCTTCGTCGCCGAGCGCAGATCCAGCCCCTGCATCGGCTTCATCCGCAGCAGCCCGACAATAAACAGCACTCCCACCACGGTGGCGAACAGCGCCAGCGAGTCAAAGATACGCCGCAGCCGCTTCCATCGTTTGCGTTGCGGATCGTAAAAGACTGGTTTGCTCATGAGTTGTGCTGTCTTGTCATGTTAGAAACACTCGCGCTGTGAGTCAACGCACCACGCGCCGCTCAATCCACCTCATAAGACCTTATAGGATGTTTCTCAATGCCGTCTCGTCCAAGCATCTTGCGCTGGTCCGTCGCCGCTTTCATCGCCGGCCTGCTTCTCCGTGTTATCTTCATCCTCCATCACCCTCGCTGGGTCGGCGACACGCAGGTCTACGGCGACCTCGCCGAAAACCTGCTTACGCATCACGTCTTCGGCTTCTCGCAGAGCGCCCTTCAACCCACGCTCATCCGCCTTCCCGGCTACCCGATCTTCCTCGCCGCCTGCTTCGTCCTCTTCGGGCACGCCAACTACCTCGCCGTCGTCTGTGTGCAGGTCGCTCTCGATCTCCTCGGCTGCATCCTGCTTGCCATTCTCGCCGCCCGCATCTTCACTCCCCGAGCCGGCCTCATCACCCTCTGGCTCGCCGCCCTCTGTCCATTCACCGCCAACTACACCGCCGCCGTTCTCACCGAAACGCTCAGCATCTTCTGCGTCACCGTAGCTCTCTTCTCCATCGAAAGATGGCAAGCTCAATTCTCCCGCACTCTCCAACCTCTGGGTGCCCCATCATCGCCCGCGGCTTCATCGCAGGCTAAGGTGGGTACGCAGGACACTTCCACGGCCCGTGACCCACTCGCCTTGGGCTGGTCACTCCTCATCGGTGCAGCCTGTTCCTTTGCCGTCCTCATCCGTCCAGATCAGGGCCTGCTCGCCGCCGTCATTGTTCCAGCCATGCTCTGGATTGCGTTCGCAACTCCATCACGTTCGCTACGCAGCCGACTGCTTCCCGCCGCCACGGCATCGTTCGTTGTGATGCTGCCCCTGCTGCTCTGGGGTGTCCGCAACTGGCGCGTCTTCCATGTCATTCAGCCCCTTGCTCCGCGCTACGCCAACGACCCCGGCGAGACCGTCCCACTCGGCTTCCAGCGCTGGTTCCGCACCTGGGGCATCGACTTCCAATCCACCTACGACACCTACTGGGCCTACGACGGTGCCCCCATCGACATCCGCTACCTGCCCCCACGCGCCTTCGACTCCCCGCAGCAGCGCGCCGCCACTGCCGATCTTCTCGCCCACTACAACATCAACCAGTCCGAAACCCCAACCTTCGACGCCGCCTTCGCGCAACTCGCCGCCGCGCGCATCGCCGCCCACCCACTGCGCTACTACATCGCGCTCCCCATTGCCCGCGTAGCCAATATGTGGCTACGCCCCCGCACCGAGCTGCTGCCCATCCCCATCGCCTGGTGGCTCCTCTCCAACCCCGCCGCATCGCTCTTTTCAATCTTCTTCGCGCTGCTCGACGCTGCCTACCTCGCACTCGCCGTCATCGGCCTCGTCCGCTGTCGCAGCACTCTCTGGGGCGCCCACCCCGCGCTGCTCATCGCCCTTGTCGGCTTCGTAGCCCTGCGCTGCGCCCTGTTGCTCACGCTCGACAACTCCGAGCCTCGCTACACCCTCGAGTGCTTCCCCATGGTCATCCTGCTCGCCTCAGCAGCCTTCAATGTTTCCCGCCCAAGATGTGTCATCTCGACCGGAGGCCGCGGACCGTAGCGGAGAGACCTGCATTTAGGCTCGCCCACGCTCTAGGGGGACTCTGATTAAATGTCTTTGGGGAGCAGGCCCCTGAATTTCAGGCAAAAAAGTTGGTCAGGCTTTAGCCCGGAGGGACTTGTTCAACCTCCCTAGTGGTTGAACACCTGTGTTTTCTTGTCCGTCTTGATTGCGTATTTGGCTGTATCCACGCTGCCATTCATCTTGATGTGGCTGTATATGGCCGTTCTGTAATCACCCGCAGGCGTAAAAAATATCTGCTTCAGGCTCACCGCACGTGTCGGATCTACCCAGATCGTCACATGCGTAAACTTGCTCTTCGTCGCAGGGTCTTTGGCGATAAGGTCCAGCTGTTCCGTCAACACGCCTTTGCCGTCGTCGCTCAGCGTTGCCGGCCCAAGGTCGGTGATGATCCAGCTTTTCATCAGGTCCGTGCCGCTGCCTCCAAAACCCAGCGTCAGAAACCCTTCATACTCGGCCTGATTCGCACCGGCCTTGACCACATCAATCTGGTCTGTACCTGGTGTAAATATCTTCAGTGTGCCATCCTTGTACTCCAGCACTTTTGACGCCTTCGTCTTCCCCGTGGGGTCATTCATCACCGCACCCATATCCATCGCACTGCCCTTACGCTGGAAGTAGATTGAGCCGGTATCCGTCGTAGTGTCGTGCACGATCTTCTGGTAATAGTCCCACTTGAAGTCCGCCTGCGCTGTGTGGAACTTCGCGCTCGCCTCATCCAGCTTTGCAATTACCGCAGGCTTCTGCTGCGCCATGACCACCTGCGCCGTCATGCTTACCGCCATCGCAACCGCCACTCGCACCACAAACGACATCTTCATCCAATCACTCCTGCCCACTTACGGGTTCTCGCGACGAATCGTCGCATCATATGCGGTCACACGGCCCTTGCTATCTGCCACCGTCGAGTACTTCTCCAGCGTTACATTCCCGGCAATCGGCTCAACCACATCCAGAATCGCGTTCTTGATCTCCACATCGGAGCTCGCTCCATGCAGCTCGTCCGCCGGAATCTCATACACAAACCGTGCCTCGGTCCCCGTGCTGCCCTGCTCCTTCACCAGCACTTCGCTCGATCGCAGAGGAACGGCCGAAACCGGCTTCTCTTTGAAGTCGATGAACCGGGGCGACACAAACAGAAACAGCAGAATCAGCGTCACCATCACGTCATAGTGAAAGCTGCCCCGCTCATACGTCCAGAATATGTACCGCTTCACCAGACTCATTGGCCCACCTCTTTGGATGCGGTGGCCCTGCCCAGGCTTTGCTTGTTGATCACCGTCTCGCCGCCCATATACGGCACCAGCGCCTCTGGCACCTTCACCGAGCCGTCCGCCTGCTGATAGTTCTCCAGAATTGCCAGATACGTCCGCCCCACGGCCAGCCCACTGCCATTCAGCGTGTGCACAAACTCGCTCTTCTTCGCTCCCGCGGCCTTGTAACGGATGTTCGCCCGCCGCGCCTGGAACGCTTCGAAGTTCGAGCACGAGCTGATCTCGCGATACGTCTGCTGCCCCGGAACCCACACTTCCAGGTCATACGTCTTCGCGGAGCTGAAGCCCATGTCTCCGGTGCACAGCAGCATCCGCCGGTAGGGAAGTCCGAGCCGTTCCAGCACCGTCTCTGCGTGCCGCGTCAGCTTCTCATGCTCGTCATAGCTGTCTTCCGGCTTGCAGAACTTCACCAGTTCCACCTTCTGAAACTGATGCTGCCGAATCATGCCGCGCACATCCTTGCCATAGCTGCCCGCCTCGCTGCGGAAGCAGGAAGAATAAGCGCAAAAGCTTATGGTTCCCGCGGTCAGGTCGATAGTTTCGTCGCGAAACAGATTGGTAACCGGAACTTCGGCGGTAGGAATGAGCCAATGGTCGGAGTCCTGCGGCTCGCCGAGGTACGGGCCTTTATCGTCGCAGTGGAAGAGGTCTTCGCCAAACTTTGGCAAGTTGCCGGTGCCAAAGAGACTCCTGCTGTTCACCATCATAGGAGGCAGAACTTCGGCATACCCATGCTCCCGCGTATGTAGGTCAACCATGAAGTTCGCCAGCGCCCGCTCCAGCTGCGCCCCGGCTCCAAAGTGCACCACAAACCGCGATCCCGAGATCTTCGCTGCCCGCTCAAAGTCGATAATCCCGAGAGCTTCGCCAATCGCGATGTGGTCTTTCGGCTCGAAATCGAACTTCGGAATCTCGCCCCAGGTCTTCTCGCAATAGTTGTCATGCTCGCTATTGCCTGCCGGTACGGAGTCATGCGGCAGGTTTGGAAGCGACGCCATCAACTCCCGCAACGTCATATCAGCTTCAGAGGCTCTGGCTTCCAACTGTTCCGACTTGTCTTTCAACGCAGCAATCTGGGTACTGAGATCGGTAAGGTCACCGCCTTCGCGTTTTTTGCGGCCAAACTCGTCAGAGAGACGTTTTTGGGCGGCTAGATGAGTTTGGTTTTCAGTAAGCGCCGAACGGCGATGCTGGTCAAACAGAGCAAACTTGGCGAGGGTTCCTGAATAGTCTCCGCGCAAAGCGAGTTTTTCTTCCACTAGCGGGAGGTTCGCCCGCACAAATCCCAGATCAAGCATATCCCTGCCATTCTAGCTGTCCTCGGTATGGATAACCCACAACTGTGTTCGTGAGCGGAACCTCGGCGATACTTTGAGAGCCCCCCTTTGTATCCACACATTCTCGTATATACAATACGTTGTGGCAGCGAGATCGCGTGCGCTTCGATTGGGATGACACCAAAAACGCAATCAACCTCCGCAAGCATGGTGTGGCTTTGAGACGGCCACGGTTGTCTTCGATGACCCATATCAGTTGCTTTTGTTTGACCGAGTCGTAGACGGCGAAGAGCGTTGGCAGACGATCGGGTTGGTGGGTGGTATGTACTTACTGCTCGTCGTTCATACCGTCGAAGAAGAGGATGACGAGGAAGTCTACCGGCTCATCTCCGCTCGAAAGGCCGAACCGCACGAAAGGAGCAACTACGATGAAAGGTTATAGACGAGTACCCGGCACGCCGCTAACTCCGCAACAGCGGGAACAGCTCGAAGCATTGGCGAAACTGCCAGACGACCAGATCGATTTCTCCGACGCTCCAGTTCTCCCGGACTCCGCCTGGAAGAATGCTGTCCGTGGCCGCTTCTACCGTCCCATCAAGAAGCACATTAGCCTCCGTCTCGACGCGGACGTGATCGAGTGGCTCAAAAAGGACGGCGAAGGTTACCAGACCCGCGCCAACCAGCTCCTCCGCGAACAAATGCTCAAGGACATTGGCTGAAAGTAGAACCGGCGATTGCTTGACACGCCTACTACAACAGAAGCAGCGAACGAAGACCGCGCGGCGCAAGCCGGGTTCTCCTTTGCTGTCGGCCCAGATCGGCGCTAAGTGCAATTAGCTGCGGTACTTGCAGAAATTGACAACAAATTCCAGCGCTAACCTTAGCCGCAAGGTGGGTTCCACCGCTAACTCCAATTGGCTGCGGATTTTAGCCCGTTTTCCGGGGGAGGGCCCACGCCAAAACCGGCAAAGCCGCCACGTTACCCACACGGTCGAGCGGCTAAACTGGTAGTGAAATGTCAGGACTCAAGCCCGTTCGCCGCGCCCTTCTCTCTGTGACCGACAAATCCGGTCTGGTCGACTTCGCCACCGCTCTCGCCGCTCACGGCGTCGATCTGGTCTCCACCGGAGGCACTGCAAAAGCCCTCCGCGATGCCGGTCTGTCGGTCAGCGACATCTCCGACCTCACCGGCTTCCCGGAGATGCTCGACGGCCGCGTCAAAACCCTGCACCCCAAGGTGCACGGAGGCCTGCTCCACCGTCGCGAAGATCCCGCGCACGTGGCCGCAGTCAACAAGCACGGCATTCTGCCCATCGACATGGTCGTGGTCAACCTCTACGCCTTTGAAAAGACAGCTTCTAAGCCCGGCGTCGAGTTCCACGAGATCATCGAGAACATCGATATCGGCGGCCCCTCGATGCTCCGCTCGGCTGCCAAAAACTTCGAGGACGTAGCCGTTGTCACCAGCGTCGCCGACTATCCCGCGCTGATCGAAGAGTTGAACGCCAACGGGGGCAAGCTGAGCCATGACACGCGCTGGCGTCTTGCGAGAGCCGCGTTTGCCACGACTGCAGCCTACGACTCGGCCATCGCCAACACGCTCGAAGCGATAGTCTTGGAATCAAAGCAGCCGGTCCCAACACTGCGTGTGATCTCGACGCTCAAGAGTCCGCTCCGCTATGGCGAAAACCCGCACCAGTCCGCGGCGCTCTATACCGACGGCTCGCAGCTCGGCATCGCGAACGCAGAGCAGCTGCAGGGCAAGGAGTTGAGCTACAACAACCTGGTCGACCTCGACGCCTGCTGGGCGCTCACACGCGAGTTCGACGAGTGCGCCGTCGCCATCATCAAGCACACGAACCCCTGCGGCGTGGGCCAGGGCGCAACGCCGGTAGAAGCTTATCTCCGCGCGCTGGAAGCCGATCCTCTCTCAGCCTTCGGTGGCGTCATCGGCGTCAACCGGACGGTAGATGAGCCTACAGCCACAGAGATGGCTAAGCTCTTCGTCGAGGCCATCGTTGCCCCCGACTTCACGCCCGAGGCCCTGACCGTCCTCGCCGCCAAGAAGAACCTTCGTGTCCTCCGCATTCAGCCCGCGAAGCCCTCGAAGGTGATCAAGCAGATATCTGGCGGCTTCCTCGTCCAGGACGAGGATTACGCGCCCGTATCGGCCGAAACCATCTCGGTGCCGACCAAGCGGCAGCCGACGGCCGACGAACTGGCCACGCTGCTCTTCGCCTGGAAGGTTTGCAAGCACGTCAAATCGAACGCCATCGTCTACGCCCGCCGCCAGGACGGCTTCGGCCAGTCGGTTGGCGTCGGCGCCGGCCAGATGAGCCGCGTGGACGCCGCTAAGTTTGGTGCTATGAAGGCTGTACTTCCGCTTGCTGGCACTGTCGCCGCCTCGGACGCCTTCTTCCCGTTCCCCGACGGTCTGGAGGCCATCGCCAAAGCCGGCGCCACTGCCATCATCCAGCCCGGTGGCTCCGTCCGCGACGACACCGTGATTGCAGCCGCGGATGAACTGGGTATCGCGATGGTCTTCACCGGTGTACGTCACTTTCGTCATGGCTGATGGCTGGCATCGATTGGGCAGGTAGCATCAAAACCTTGTAAAGTACGTCTAACTTCATGTGTACGTATCATGAAGTTAGACGGCAGTCTTTAAAGTCGTTTGGCTGGTGTCGTTCTCTGAGGACCTCAAACGCATGACCGGAAATCTTCGCGCCTCCTTCTTTGCCCTTCCAGCAGTTGCTGTCCTGGGGCTAATAGCCGTATCGTCGGCACGAGCACAGAAAGATGGGGCTCCGAAACCTCCTGCGGCAACAGCTCCGACAGACCGCGCCTCGGCTTACTACCATTATGGGCTTGCGAAGCTCTACGAGAATCAGGCCGTTGCAAACGGTCGTCAGGATCTCGCTACCCAGGCTATCGAACAATACAAACTCGCTTTGGATGCCGATCCGAACTCGCCCGCGTTGCAGGACGGTTTGGCCACCCTGTACTTCCGCCTTGGTCGCATCCGCGAGGCAGTTGCTGCCGCTCAGGATCAGGTGACCAAGCACCCTGAAGATGTGGACGCGCATGAACTCCTTGGACGCGTGTACCTGCGCTCACTCGGCGACGGGCAGGGACCTCAGGCCAGCGATATGCTTCAGGCCTCGATTAAGGAATATGAAGAGATCGTCAAACTTAAACCGAAGGATCTAGAAACGCGGCTTCTCCTTGGTCAGCTTTACGGCCTCAATCACGACTCTGTGAAAGCGGAGATGGAGTTCAAGGAAGCACAGAAGATCGACGGTAGCTCTGAAGAAGTGGTCTTAAGCATGGCACGTCTCTACTCGGAGCAGGGAGAGATGGATAAAGCCGCGGCAGTCATTGCGGAGGTCCCAGCGACGGACCGCACAGCGCGTGAAGACTTTGCGCTCGCCGGCATCTATGACACCCTCAAGAAGCCAAAGGAGGCCGCCGCTGCGTATCAGGCGACGCTCGATCAAGATCCTGACAACACCGATGCGAAACGCGGGTTAGCGGCAGCTCTCACCGCCGCTGGCAACATGGACGCGGCTTCAAAGATTTATTCACAAATTCTAGGTTCCGACCCTCAGGATCCGCAGGCGCTTATCCATCAAGCTGAGATTCAGCGCCAGCAGGGCGAGTACGAACAGTCGCTCGCGACTTTGAAGACCGCCCAGTCTTTGGTCGCCGAAAACCCCGAGATTAGCTTCAATCAAGCGCTCGACTATGACGCGCTTGGCCGTTATAACGACTCGATCCAGACTCTTCGCGCGATTCTTACTGCGACGGCTGCGACCGACGGCAAGTACTCCGCGAGTGAACTCACGAACCGTTCGATCTTTCTTGATCGCCTCGGCATTGTTTGCCGCGAGGCTGGCCGCACTGACGAAGCCGTCGATGCCTACAAACAGCTTGCAGCGCTCGGCGGCGACTATCAGGCTCGCGGCACCGATGGCCAAGTACAGGCCTATCGCGATGCGCATGAGTGGAAGCAGGCGCTTCAGGTCTCGGCCGATGCGGCCAAGGCAATGCCCTCAAACCGCGATGTTCAGTTGACATATGCAAGCCAGGTGTCAGACAGCGGACAGGTTGACGATGGTCTGAAGATCGCGAACGCTCAAATGAAGGGCGGGTCTGATGATCGCGATGTGCTCTTCACTATTGCTGACATCCAAATCCGTGCGAAGCGTTGGAAGGATGCGGCCGTTACCCTGGACAAGGCCGAGGCAACGGCTACCAAGCCGGAACAAAAGGTATTTGTGTACTACTCACGTGCGTCCTTAGCTGAAAGCCAGAAGCTGTATGACGCAGCAGAGGCTGAGTTACGCAAGGGTCTGGCAATCGAGCCTGACAACGCCGCTCTGCAAAACTATCTTGGGTACATGTTTGCTGAGCGCAGCGTTCATCTTGACGAAGCGGTAGCCATGCTCAAGAAGGCAGTAGCGTTCGATCCTCAGAACGGTGCCTATCTCGACTCGCTCGCATGGGCCTACTACAAACAAGGACAATACATGCTCGCTGAGGACTATTCTCACAAGGCACAGCAGCGGCTTGGCAATGACCCTTCAGTTCTCGATCACCTCGGCGAGATTGATGCCAGGAATGGAAAGCTGCAGCAGGCGATCGATGAGTGGCAGAAGTCGCTCCAGTCTTACTCCACCTCACTCGCACCCGAAGCAGATCCAGCAGATGTCGCCAAGGTGCAGCACAAACTGGAGACCGCACGCGTTCGGTTGGCACACGCTAATCCTGGTCCTTCGTCAGCGGCGAAGCCCTAACCATTTTCGAAGCTGCAAGCTACACTCGTAAGGGAATGAATTCAGATCTTACATCGTGTGGTGTATTCGGTGAGGAACAGCATCGACTGGCGCAGCGTTCTTACCCCGCTCCTATAGCAGACGATCGCTTTGCCTTCGAACGGGACCGTGACCGGGTGGTGCAGTCTCGGTCGTTTCGACGCCTTGCGGGCAAAACACAGGTCTTCACCAGTCGCGCGTCGGACCACTTTCGCAGCCGCTTGACCCACACCATCGAGGTGGCGCAGGTCGCGCGGCAGGTTGCATCGGCTCTGGGACTGAACGTCGATCTGGCTGAAACGCTTGCGCTGGTGCATGACATCGGACACCCTCCTTTCGGACACGCGGGAGAACGCGCATTAGACGTCTGTATGCAGGCGCATGGTCTGCGCTTTGATCACAATCTGCATGCTCTGCGGATTGTCGAACGGTTCGAGCAGCGCTATGCAGGGCACCGTGGCCTAAACCTCACGCTGGGCACGCGTGAGGGAATCATTAAGCACTCACGCGATTACCGAACAGAGGATTATCCAGAGCTTGCAGGCTACTTCCTCGACAAGCGTCCGCCGCTAGAGGCCCAAATCATCGATCTCGCGGATGAGATTGCCTATTTGACTGCAGATTTGGACGATGGAGTGGAATCCGGCCTTCTGGAGATTGGCCACATCTGCGACCACGTCAGCCTGCTGAGGAGAAGCTATGAAGTCGTTGCGGCTGCGCATCCGGCTGCGGAAGAGAAGTACATCTTCCACGACGCGCTTCAGGCGATGCAGAAGGCCCTTACGCTGGATCTGATTGCTACTACGGCTAAGAACGTGAATGACGCTGGCGCAACATCGCTGGCTGATATCCGGAACCTCAGCCAGCGCGTCGCCGTGTTCTCACCCGAGGCGGAGTCGCAGCGTTTGGAAGAGAAGCATTATTTATACGAGACGCTGTACACATGCCCGGCGCTTGACCTGGAGCACTCCAAGGCGGAAGAAGTCGTCACGGAGCTGTTCAACTTCTGGCTCGAAGAGCCTGAGGCACTGCCGGAATCGTATGCGGACGATATCCAGTCCGAGGGTCTGGTTCGTGTGATTACTGATTACATTGCTGGCATGACGGATCACTTTATCCTGCTGCAGTATGCTGATGTTCGACGGCGGGTGCGATCGGGTGGGCTGCCGATTCGAAGCGCAGCGAAGTTGAAGTAGCCAGGATGTGGAAAGCTTCCGCCTCTTTGACATAGAGCAAAGCAGTTGTTAGCCTTAGAGACAGCGCGGCAATCATCCTGTCGAGCATGCGTCCCCGTCGTCCAGCGGTTAGGACACCGCCCTTTCACGGCGGTAACACGGGTTCGAATCCCGTCGGGGACGCCAAATAAAATCAATGGTTTGCGTTGAAACACACCAAGGCGACCATTCCAAATATCAAAAAAGTATCAAAATCAAATTTTGGCTTATGCCAACGTACCCACTATTGACCCCTGCTTTTCAACCGGCTGGTTCGCTGTATATTCGCCCCAACGCTGAAGTGCTGGAGAAGCCAAATGAAAGTGCAGTACGGAATAGCAACATTCGACCGGGGGAACGTGGCATGGTGGAGTCCAGCCACCTCAACATGGATGGAGTATAGGACGGCGGCTTTATTGAGTTCATGGAAAGCGCCGGTAAAGCTGGATGAGAGCTTCGTGGCACGTTTTCCCTCTAGCGTTATTGGCGAGAATGTGGCGCAACCGGGAACAGCAGAAATCCGACAGACAACTGACCCGTGCGCCCGTTGTCATACTCGTTTCTCCAGTGCAAGAAAGAAGACATACTGCCTGTGGGAGTGCGGCCACGCCGTAGCCGCTCGGAACTATAAACGCCGCTTGCGGGAAGCGCGTGACGCGGCAAAGTGACGCGATAAGATGACGAACTAAAATGGCGTGCAAGTGTCATATTTGACAACGATTTAGCTCCATGTATGATGTCTAAACGTTCCCGGAACTGAGTTCGCCCCCAATGACCATACTTCGCGTGACCCTCGCAGTCATCTACACCTCAGACTTCGACAACCTCATCGCCGCAGTGCGCCAGCGCGGCAGCCCACGTCCCGGCTCTCTCGTGGGCCACTACGAATGCGCGACCGCGTTGACACCGACACAACTCCGCCGGTTGCCCGCGTCGGTACACAAATCCTTTGTCATATGGCCGTCAAAGATAGAAACAAAATCTTAGAGATAGAAACGCCGTATTCAGTCGCCGAGGTCGCGCGTCTGACCGGGTTTTCCCGGCAGACCGTGACACGGCTTTTTGAAAACGAACCGGGCACGCTCGTTTTAGAGCGTCCCGAAAAGATGCACAAAGGCAGCTATCGCACGATCAAGATTCCGCGCCAGGTCTACGAGCGCGTCGTTAGGAGACTGACTCGATGAGTACCCAGCATTGCAAGTACACTCGCAACTGTGTTGCTGCCCGTCGTGCGAGCGCATTTCGATTGCGCCAGTCGGTAATCTGGCTACAGACCATCCGGTCGCAGAGGGTTCTGATGGAGCGATTTTTTCGAAGCTCGATTCTCACGGTGTTGTTGATGGTGACGACTCTCTTGCCAGGTCTGTTGACTGCTCAAACTCAAACCGACAGCACTGTGATGCAGAATGGTCACACTTATCAGCGACCGCAATATCCCTTGTTTCAGGCGCACGTGGCGAACGGTAAACCTGGACAGCCTGTATGCCTTGACAATGGCGGTTCGCTTGTCGCGGTGCAATGCGGTCCCGTAAGTGTTGGTGCGTTCGGTGCAGTAGGTGACGGCGTGCACGATGACACCGCTGCTCTGAATACCGCAGTGGCGTCAATCCAGGCAACAGGAGGCACTCTCATCTTTCCGCCGGGTGTATATCTGTCATCCACGGGAATTGTCCCTTCGACCACTAGCGCAGAGTGCGTGAATATCGAAGGCAGCGGACCGGACACCACCATCATTCGAGCAACGGCTCCGATGCCGGGCGTCTATTACCGCCCCTATGGCAAGAACCAGTTCTATTGCCATGTCTCAGGCATATCCTTCGACGGCAATTCACTCGCACAGACAGCGGTCACAAAGGCCGGTCAGCCGGGTTCGATGTGGTCGCACGTCAACGCTTACAACAGCATCCCGAATGGCTCTGTGGGGCAAGACGCGCAATTCATTGTTGGACACTACGTCAGTGACCGTCAACCGGGTAACGATTTCGAGTCGGGTTTCTTTTCCATTCATGTATTGCAGCAAGGAGCCAAAGCCGCAGCGCCGTACAACTTCAAAGTCGCGCAGACCGCTAGTGATAGCACATTTCAGGACATCGTCGTTTGGGGCAACACAACCGGCTCTACTGCTGGCGTCTATCAGGATGGAGGTGGTGGCAATACCTGGACCCATGTGCATTGCTATCCGTCGCAGGTAGGACATCACCAACCTACCTGCATTTGGGACGCGGCGGGCCAGTCGCATTTTATCGGCACCGAGGTTGACGGAATGACCGGACCCGGCATCGTGTTCGCGAATGGTGGCTCCGTCGCGACAGGCACTATCTTTGTGTACGGGAACGATCACACTGATTACTCAAAGTCTGTCGGCTTTCAACAAACGCAGGTCTTCACCACCAATCAAGTTCTCGGCGCAAATTGCAGCGGGTCAATCTCTACCTGGACCCTGCTAAAGAACGATGCAAATTCGCAGATGATCGACGCCTTCGGCCCCAATGGCTGTTTCTACAACTCGACACCGATACTCACAGGCTTTCAAGCCCTCATCGTTGGCTCGCTCACTACGACCGCAGCGACCTCGGATATTGTGAGGCTTGCAGGAATGACAGCGATAGGGCATTGCAGCCTCACGGCTACGAACTCATCCGCCGCAATAGCTACGGGCGTCTATGTCTCGGCAAAAGCGGCCGGCCAAATAACCGTAACCCACCCTGCGATAGCAGGACTCGCGTTCGACGTTTCCTGCACCCGGTATTAGCTTCTGAAGACAACAAATCGGTGCGTACAGCAGTGACAGCGATAGGCACGAACAAACCTTAGAAGACGCTCCCATAGAGGGCGGCGGGTTGGCTTTGACTGCTGTTCAATGAAAATCATGCGAGCGTATGTCGATTGCACCGAGGTCTAGCACGCCCACCGCAGATGCCTTCACAGATACGACCCCGTCTTGATTCTGGAGTGTGCCGTCGATACGCAAGACCTTTCCGCGTGTCACGGCGACTCGGTTTTGCTCATAAAGGTTCGGGCGAATGATGGCGTTAGAAATGCCTGTTTCATCCTCCAGGCTAAGGAAGATAAAACCTTCGGCCGTGCCGGGGCGTTGGCGTGCGATGACAGCTCCGGCAATGCGTACGGATATACCATCCGGTAGCGTGCGTAGGTGAGCAGCCGGGACAATCCCTGCACGGTTCATCGCCGCTCGTTGGTACGCCATCGGGTGCGGCCCCAACGTCAGTCCCGTTGTACCGTAATCTGCCACGAGACGCTCGTCTGCCGTCATCGGTCGAAGAGGCGACACCGCAGACTCGTGCTCATCCGGAATGTTCTCAAAGAGCGGCCCGACGGTTTGCCCGGCACGTTCGGCACGCCACATCGCCGCGCGTCTGTGGTGTTTTTCTCCCGTCCAATTGAACGCGCCAGCCTTCGCTAAAAGCGTTAGCTCTGCCCGTCGTATTGATGGGACGCGGCGCTGGAGGTCGTACTCGGAGGTGAACGGGCCATCCATTCTTGACTCGGCGATGGTGTCGCCAGTCTCGCGACGTAATCCCTTTACGTAACAGAAGCCCATGCGAACGGCGAACAGCCCTGCATGTCGGGCGCGCTCATCGGGTTTCAATTCTTCGAGGGTGCAGAACCATTCCGAACGCTGCACATCGACGGGCAGGATCTTCAAGCCGTGCAGTTTGGCGTCATTGGCTATCGTGGCCGGCGAATAAAACCCCATCGGCTGATTGTTGAAGAGGGCGCATGTGTACGCCGCCAAGTAATGATGCCGCGCGTATGCGCTCGAATACGCGATGGACGCGAAGCTGTGTGCGTGCGACTCGGGGAACATAAACTCTTTCACTGTGGCGAGTACCCGCATGACCTCCGCTTGCTGTGCGGTGTCGAAACCGTTCGCTGTCATGCCTTCGTGCAGTCGAGTTTTCAAGCCAGTAAGCGTTGCCTCTGACCGTTTGCCGCCCATCGTCTTACGCAATTCCTCGGCCTCGCCTCCAGTCAGATTCGCGGCGACCATTCCAATCTTCATCACTTGTTCTTGGAATAGCGGCACGCCGAGCGTGCGGCGAAGGAATGGCTCGAATGACGGATGCAAATACGTTATAGGTTCCTTGCCGAGCCGACGCGCTATATATGGGTTTACAAACTTTCCTGTGACCGGCCCCGGTCGAATGATGGCGACTTGCATGGATAGATCGGCAAAGCATTTTGGCTTGGTGCGCGGAAGCGCAGACATTTGAGCGCGGCTTTCAATCTGAAACAACCCCACCGTGTCCGCACGTTGGATGCTCTCGTAAACGGCTTCGTCCTGTGGGATCTGTGCGTAGTCTAGTGACACGCCGTAGTGTTGCGGGACAAGCTGTGCAACGTCTTTGAGTACGGCGAGCATCCCCAAACCGAGTAAATCGACCTTGATAATCTTCATGTCGGAACAGTCATCTTTGTCCCACTGCACAACCGTCCGGCCGGCCATAGAAGCGCGTTCAACGGGCACAACCGAATCAAGGTGCCCTTGGCATATGACCATACCGCCCGAGTGCTGACTAAGATTGCGCGGCATCTTCTGTATCCGTTCGCACATCTCCAGGTACTTCGCGATACGCGGGTTTCGCATGTCGAAGCCAGCGGCCTTGAAGGCGTTGCCTAGTGTGTCGCTCGGCCCCTTCCATTCCCACGCACTCACCAGCCCAGCCAGCCGCCCCGCTGTCTCTTTGTCGAAGCCAAGGGCTTTCCCGGCCTCACGGGACGCGGACCGGCTGCGGTACGTCGTGACGTTTGCTGTCATGGCCGCACCTAGTTCGCCGTAACGTTGATAGACGAACTGGATCGCCCGTTCGCGGTCCGTTTCGCTCGGCAAGTCGAGGTCTATATCGGGCCACTCGCCGCGCTCTTCGGATAGGAAGCGCTCAAAGAGCAATTCCAGGCCGACGGAGTCAACAATAGTGATTTCGAGGGCATAGCAGACAACGCTATTCGCTGCCGAACCACGACCCTGAATCAAGATCCCGTTCGCTTTACAGAACCGGACAATGTCCCAAACGATGAGGAAGTAACCGGCGAGTCCCAATTGCGCGATGAGCTTCAGCTCTCGCTCCGCTTGTTGCTTTGCCTTTGCGAAAAGACAAGGATCATTCTTGGGCAGATAGCGGCTTCGTATGCCTTCCTCTGTGCGCTTGCGAAGGAATGAATCCATGTTCTCGCCATCGGGCACGGGATAGGCAGGGAACTCATAGCCCAACCCGGTTAGCTCGAATGTCAATCGTGATGACAACTCGCCCGTGTTGGCTATTGCGTCCGGGTAGTCATAGAACAGCTTTTGCATCTCTCGCGAGTGCCGGAGATGCCGCTCGGCGTTCGATGTTAGTAAGCGTCCGGCAATGTCGAGCGTTTTATGATGACGGATGCACGTAAAGACATCCAAGACTTCGCGCTCGTGTGGCGTCGCATAGTTGACCCCGCCCGTCGCCAACAATGGAAGGTTGAGTGTTCGAGCGATGCGGATAGCGGCTCTATTCCGGTGCTCTTCCTCGCGGTCAAAGTGACGTTGTATCTCGACGTAGACGCCGCGATGCCCAAAGATGTTCACTAGACGCTCTATGACCTTCTGTGCAGCGTCGTAGCCACCCTCAGCAAGAGCGGCGGCGAGCGGGCCTTCGCTGCCGCCTGTGAGGCACACCAGCCCTTCGCTGTACTCTTCAAAGTCACTTGCAAGCGCAGCGCCCTCGGCCTTGGTGTTCTCGCGGAGTTTGAACCGGGTAATCAGTCGGCAGAGGTTTTGATAGCCCACGCGAGACTCTGCGAGTATCGGCAGACGGATGGGTTCGGCCGGATGCGAGTGCGGTAGATACACAGCAGGCCGCAAACGTTGTCCCATGTCGCTCACGGCTATCTCTGCACCGATATGCGCCCGGATTCCCTGTTTCTGTCCGGCCATGTGAAACCGTGGTGCGCCGTACACGCCGTTGCGATCCATGAGCGCCATTGCGTGCATCTCGAACTCGGCAGCTCGTTGCATGAGAGATTCGGGCAGGGAACTACCTTCAAGAAAACTGAAGGCGGACCGGGCGTGCAGCTCGACGTAATCAGTCATAGGTGCCTTGCACATACCAGCATCGGGACCGGGGATCAAACGCAATGCGGCATACGCACTCCGCTGTGTCGATTGCGAGGCGCACGTCCCATTCCTCACGGCACCAGCCCGCCTCTGTCCACCATTGCCCACTGACGCGCCACGGGCCGGCTATCTCGCGCACAAGGTACTTCAGGCCATTCCACAAGATCCTAGACGGCGCGCCATTGGTCAATACAACCCCGATAGCTTGTGGCGGCCGGTAGACGCGGAGGGCCGTGGGCACTGACAAACGCCGCGGCTCGCTCTTTGCGGGCGGAGGCGGCCCGAACGGGACTACACGGAAGGCATTGGGCCGGTGATCGTCGAGTAGCTCGGGTGAGCCTGCGTGCTGTTCTCCCAGCAGCTTCCGCAAACGAGCAAGCAATACCTCCAGGCGTCCTGGCTCGGGCGCTTGTGGAAGGAATAGACCATGCTGCGCGCGGTGCGGCTGCGCGGACTGCCCGTGCAGCTCCAAGCCGAGAATAGCCGCGCTTGGCGGGTGTGCCTCTAAATCGAGTTGCAACAGCTTGAGCAGCGTTGGCGTGTCCTGGAGCGGCAACGCCGGCCGGACAATGCGCTCGTGTTGCTTGCCGTTGTCGAGATGGAGTATGACGCGCAAAGAAGAAATGGCACGCGCCTTTGCGCGCACCCGCTCCAACAGCTCGTCTGTCATGCGGGAGAGCAAAAACAGCAGCGACTCCAGTATCTCGACGGGAAAGTCGAGGTTCATGCGCTCCACCAAACCGGCCTCAAAGCTCGGTTCAATCGGGAACATCAAATGCGGACTCTCACCACGGGCGAGCGCGTGTAGGCGCTTCCCAGCTTGCCCAATGCGTGCAATCAAGTCCGTCTCAGATATCGCGGCCAGCTCCGCGCATGTGCGTATGCCCCATGAGTGGAATATCTCCTCGTGGCTCGGCTCCAGATTTAGAACCGACAGAGGAAGTTGCCCGAGGGCGCTTGCTTCAAAGCCGGGCGGCACTACGGAAATCCCGGTACGGCCATAGGCCATGCACAAAGCCGTATGGTAGTTCTGGGCGATTGCGACGTTTACGAGATAGCCCGAAGCCATCACACGCCGCCGTAACTTATTGGCGAGCTGAGAAACATCGCCGTGTAAGGTATTCATCCCGCGAACGTCGAGCGCGTAAGTTGCCGGATGATCTTGGACGCACTCGATGCGTGGAGAGAATGAACAGGCGATGGTGTGGAGCGTGTCTTGCGCGGCGTTTTCGTGTTCGACGACGCGAGGCAGACAAACGAGGCCGGGGAAGGTCGCGGCTTGGAGCCGGGTCATGCCCACTAAAACACCAATTGAGCGTGCGGCGTGGTTCGCGGCAAAGACCGTGTCTTCCGGTGGCTCGCCGTCTAGCAGCGCGAAGGGTCTTTTACGCAGCCCCGGGCGCTCGTGGGCTGCCGCTTGGGCCGCGAAGTCGGGCGGGTGCAGCACCGCGTACATTACCGCACCCTCGTCCACAGCGTCTCGGCTGCCCACTCCGCACGCATCGGCGGTTTCTTGTGCAGCACACTCTCGTTTCGGTTGCGCTCGCGGGTCAATACGTATCTCTGTTGCTCAAAGAGGGCCGTCTCTCCGTTACGGTTGAAAGGTGCCGTCTCTGCTGGTTGGCAGCGCAACGACAACGCTGCACAACTGCCAGCGCAGGGTGATTGCGTCAAAAAGATAAGCGCAGTGCGCGCCTGTTCCGCTGAAAGCCGCAAGCGATACCACGTCGCCAACGGGATACGCATGGTGTGTCGTGGCAGTACGTCGCTCATATCGAGTACAACGGCCGAGAAGCCTCCAGCCTGGAGCAATAAATCTGTGGCCTTTAGTGCTTGCTCAAGACGCGACCACGGCTTCTCTGTGACCTTTTGCTTGCGCTCTGCTGTAGCTCTCAGCCACAACAACCGTTTGAGGACGACGTTTGCGGCTGCGGCCGACTCGGGGGACAGAGAATCGCTCACATCGACCCACGCACATGCAGCCCCGGTTTGTGTGATGGCCGCGACGGTCGCCAAGCCGAACGACGTTTTTCCTGTCGAAGCCGCTCCGCTGATTTCGGTGATGCTGCCGCGTGGGATACCACCTCCAAGTGCCCGGTCTATTTGCCCGATACCAGTAGGGAACAGCTCTGGTGATTGTTTGACCTTCAGGCTGAGGGCAGCGGGTACACGGTTCGCGAGCGTTGCTTCTACTTCCAACCGGAGACGGGCTGCACTTGCCATGAAAACGAGAATAAGCGAAAATAAGGCGAAAGTCACCCACGTAAATAATTCCAAGGGTGACGGAGATTCGACCGCACTTCGCAGGGCTGCGAGGGATAACCGACTCAATTTGCAATCGGGTCTTTGGGGAACCACCATTTGAAGATTGATACCTACTAGCGAGAAATGTGAAGACCGGAAACCAAATCGCTCCAGAGGTCTGTCCTCATTCCGGTATCAGTCGGCCAGTAATGACGGCGAACTCTAGGCACCTCTCCACAGACCACAACGGCGCAAACACTCGGCAGTGGATAAATTATGTATGCTCGACATGCGGCGGTGTTACCTTGGCTGTCGCACCGAACCACAACCCGCAGACCAATGCGGAAATTGGGGAAATGTGGTCGGCGACGCCTATTGTTTCGCCCACGATCCCTGAGCGAGCGCGCTTACATGACCCAGGCCCATGCCAGTTGAAACGCGCCTGCCGGAGCCATCATGCTCGTTGCCAGCGCTGTCGATTCGATGCTCAAGGAAAAGCTGACTGCATGGGGTAGAAAAAGAGCATCAGACTTAGGCGATGATTAAACTTCATCAGAATCGCTGGGCGGCATAGTGCATTGGTTGACAATGACAACGGGGCTGTCGACGCTACACAAATTACGATACAGGTAAGGTTTTCTATAATATCGTTGGCTCGAATCCACCCTGTAGAATCGCCTGGCGTTGAGGCGAAGGAAGAAGCATTAGATGCGTTTTTGCATGGTTCTCGATTTGCAGGACGACTCCGAGTTGATTGAAGAGTACTTGACCTACCACCGTAACGTGTGGCCGGAGATTCTTGCCAGTATTCGCGAATCGGGTATCCGTAACATGGAGATATACCAAGTCGAGGACCGGCTGGTCATGATGGTTGAAGCCGAGGCGGGATTTAGCTTCGCGAACAAAGCCCTTTTGGATGAACAGAACCCGGTGGTGCAGCGTTGGGAAGCGTTGATGTCACGTTTCCAAAAGCCGCTGCGGAATACGCCGTCTCAAGAAAAGTGGCGGTTGGCAAACCGCGTTTTTTCTCTGGCGAGTAGCCTTCAGGATGTAGACGAACCCACCGAAACCTCCCGAAATATCGATGGTCTGCCAGTTCAGCCTCAATAGTTCAATATCGGGATGACGAATGGGGTTAGGGCGTATTGCTTAGGCGGAGTCGGATGGACATATCCGTCGTCCGCAATCAGGAGTTGTTCCGTCACGAATGGAACAGCGACGTTATCGGTGATTCAGCCTGCTATTCAATCAGTGCCGCCTCTGGCCCAGATTTCAGCGTAATTCTAAAACTTTCTAAGGACAAACACGCCTCGCTCTCCAGTATGCCCATCCGTCGGTTATGGCTCGCGACCTTCTCTCAGTGTTGACATTTGCCCATGTCGAAAAGATGCAGAGCGGGACGAGGTATTGGCTTCCGGATGCTATGGGGCAGGGAACTCGCAGTTCCCTAAGACGGTTGGGTAGTTGGTCACTGGAGATGAAAAGCCGGGGCTCCAGAGCGACGAGCACTCGGGCTGGCTGATTGCTGCGTGTAAGTCGGATTAGTGCAAACCCGGATACGTCCGATATGCCACTACAGTGGCGTTCATGGGGGTGCTGTTCAGATGCGTTGTTCGCAAGACCACTTCGAAGTACGGCAGCTTCTTCGTGTGCAGAAGACGTTGCAGGTTTTCGAGTGACTCCTCGGACGTAAGGAAATCTCCCGCGCCCTCTGTTGCCTCCGATCCCGTTCCCGCGATAATCAAGACCTTCCCATTCTGATCTGGATTCGGCAGATACGCGACCACGCTATAACCGCTGGTTGAGTCAGGCGCTGGGGGTGCCGTGTACGTCGCCTGTTCACCACTTGCAGGAGCATGGTTCTGAATGTACGAGGTCAGTTTTTCGGGATCGTACTCCACGGTGAAGTTCAATCGCCCTGCAAACAGATCAACCCATGGGTTCGACTTCCGGCTGCCGATAAGAACGATATTGTCCTGCTTGACCAGCGGTGGCATGTAATCTCTCGCATAGTAAAGGCGAAGATTCTTTGCTAGCGGATCGAGTGCAGTAATGAGCTGCGCAACATGGAAGTCTCCGAGACTGCCATAGTTCCGCTGCACAATCAGCCCGAGGTCTTCTCGCCGGTCCTGGCTCAGCGACGGCGACTGAATCTCGCTGATGTACTTGCGATTGAGATATGCGTCGAGTGGAATCGGCTGCTTTGTGATGTCTTCAATCAATGAGAACGACGTGTCTGCGAGAATCACATCCGTGTTCGGCCGGGCATCGAGAAATCCTGCCCAGAACGAAGCCAGCGCCGGCGTGCTCGCTGCCGCGTAACGAGGGCGAAGCAGTGCCTGCTTCTGCACCCAAAGCACAACGCACGCAATTACAAGCAGCACGATGACGGATCCAGCCACAATCAACGGCACGGCATTGTTTCGGCGTGGCGTCTCTCCAACTGCATCTTCGATAGTCTGTGGCTCGACAGGCGTTGGCGACTCCAGTGTCTTTGTCTCAACGGTTCGTTGCCGAAAGACTGGTTTGTAGCTACCGCGAGGAATCTCGAAGATGAGGGTCTCGTGGGACCCATCAGTCGCGAAGTACTCCTCGATCCGCTTGCGCAGGTCCGTAGCATTTACCCGCACGATGTTGTCGATGCTGGTGTCGTATCCCGGCGAACGGCCAAAGACCTCCGCGCCGATCTCCTGCTCGTGGATCTGTTCTCCACCTGCGGTCAGGGCACGCTTGCCGACGAACTGTAGAAACTCCCGCATCCGCGCCGCGCGGCGCAGCTGCGGACTCGCTATCACACGCTGCAAAAGCGCCCAGCACGCCTCAGAGTCGGCAGACTCTTTCTCGTGCGTCACTGGCTCCTGCACCGGCATAAATAACAAACCCCTTGATCGCGCTGCTGATTCTATCACCCGCGATCAAGCGCTTGCGACTCGTGTGGCCGGCACTCTTAACAGTGAGAGATCCATGTCCTAACCGCGAAATCACTTGCGCGGTCTTCTTCTGCTATCCCACACTTGGCGTTTCTTATGCGTACCTATCTTTTGATGTGTCTAGCTGGCCTGTCGTTCGCCTGTCCTCTTCTAGCGGGCCAAAAGAACCCCGTCAGTCAGCGTAATCCCGTTCAGTGGGTGAATGAGTCCATCGGAACTGCAAACGAGGGGCAGACATTTCCTGCCACCGGCGCACCCTTCGCCATGACGCAGTGGACCCCTCAGACCCGCGCCGGCAACATCAAGTGCGTTCCGCCGTACTACTTCGCCGACACCCGCATTCAGGGCTTCCGCGGCAGCCACTTTCTCAGTGGCTCCTGCACGCAGGACTACGGCAGCATGACCGTGATGCCGGTAAGCGGCCCACTGCGCCTCGCTCCAGACGCTCGCGCCTCTGCATTCGACCGCAGCTCCGAGCATGCCACGCCCTATCGTTATGCCGTTACGTTGAAAGACTACGCCATCGATGCCGAGATCACCGGCACACAGCGCTCCGGCATCATGCGTTTTCGCTTCCACCGCGCCGCCCCGGCTTGGATTCTCATTGAGTGCAACTCCAGGCAAGGCGAGGGCACCGTTCAAATCGATACTCAGGCCAAAGAAATCACGGTCGTCAATCCCGTCCGCCGTCTTTACGCAGGCAATGGAAAACTCGCGGGCTTCAACGGCTACTTCGTCGTGCGCTTCGACCACCCCTTTCATCTTGGAGGCACTTGGTCAGGTAGCGAACAGCACCCGGGTTCGTCCACGCAGACCGGCTCCACCGGACTTCCCGGTGCCTACATATCCTTTGACCTCCATCCCGGCGACACCGTCGAGGCCCGCATCGGCAGCTCCTTCACCAGCCTCGCCGAAGCGCGCAGGAACCTCGACGCCGAAATCCCCGACTGGGACCTGAATCGCATCGCTGCGCAGACCCAGGGCGAGTGGAACCAGCTTCTAGATCGCATCCAGATCACTGCCAACACTACCAAGAAGCGCATCTTCTACACGGCGATGTACCACTCCCTGCTGCTGCCGCGCATCTTCAGCGATGTCAGCGGGAGTTATCCCGGCTTCGGCGGTAACGGCAAGATCGAAACCGCCAACGGCTTCACCTACTACTGCGACTACTCTCTGTGGGACACCTATCGCGCGCTCCATCCGCTTCTCACCATCCTCGACCCTGACCGCGAGCGTGACATGGTGAAGTCGCTAATCGCCAAAGGCGAGCAGGGCGGCTTTCTTCCCATCTATCCAGCGTGGAACAGCTACACCTCGGAGATGACTGGCGACCACGCCGACGCCGTCATCGCCGACGCCTGGGCCAAGGGCATTCGCGGCTTCGACATGGAAGCGGCCTACCGGCTCATGCGTCATAACGCCACCGCATCGCCAGCCACGCACGCAGAGTACGTCGACGGCCGTGGACGCCGTGCGCTCGACTCCTATCTCAAGTACGGCTACATCCCCCTCGAAGACACCGTCCCCGAAGCCTTCCACAAGAACGAGCAAGTCTCACGCACGCTCGATTATGCCTATGATGACTTCCTAATCGGCGAGGTCGCCCAGTCCCTCGGCAAGACGGACGACGCCGACCTCTTCCACCATCGCGGCCAGAACTATCGCAACGTCATCGACCCAGTGACCGGCTTTGCTCGCGGACGCCACGCCGATGGCACTTGGATCTCTCCCTTCGACCCTGCCAAACCCGCCACCTACGTCACCGAAGGTCTGCCCCTCCAGTACACCTTCGACGTCCCGCAGGACATTCCCGGCCTCATCCAGCTTGTGGGTGGCCCATCGGCCTTCGAGCAGAAGCTGGACACCCTCTTCGACGGCCACTTCTACGACCAAGGCAACGAGCCCAGTCATCACATCGCCTACCTCTATGACAACGCGGGCGCTGCCTGGAAGGCACAACTCCAGCTTCGCAACATTATGGAGGCCCAATATAAGGATGGCCCCTCCGGTCTGGCCGGCAATGACGACTGCGGCCAGATGTCGGCCTGGTATGTCTTCAGCGCGCTCGGCTTTTATCCCGTCACCCCAGGCACCTCGGTCTACCAGATCGGAACACCTCTCTTCGACGACGCCACCCTCACCTTGCCTTCAGGCAACAAGTTGCATATTCATGCTGCGGGCGCGCCTGCTGGAAGAAAGTTCATCCGTTCCGCGACCCTCAACGGGGTCCCTTTTACCCGGTACTGGATGACCCACTCTGAGTTGCTAACCGGCGGCGATCTGGTCTTCCAGATGTCCGCAGAACCCACAAAATACTGGCCGAAATAAACGTTAACGTTAGCGTTACAACTTCTCACCCCTCAGCCTCACCGTAAATTCACTTGTCCACATTGGTGTAGAACGGCGAATCTGCTCCGTCTTCAAACAGCCCTTCTCTCCCGATGCGAAAAACGAGGGCAAACACATTGAAACGATTTTCGGAGGTCTCATCAGCATGCAATCCAAAATTCTAAAGACGGCATCTCTCCTGCTGGTATGTGCGGCCCTTGTGCTCCCCGTCCGAACGGCCGCTCAGATTGCCACCGCGACCGTCAGCGGAACAGTCAGCGACAGCTCAGGCGCTGTAGTCCCCCACGCTACCGTCATCGCGACCGAAGTTGCCACCGGTGTAAAGACCACCGCGGTCAGCAATGGAGACGGCCAGTACAACCTGCCATTCCTGAAGCCGGGCACCTATTCGCTGACCGTCCAGGCGACCTCTTTCAGAGACTACCAACAGAAAGACCTTACCCTCGCCTCTGGAGACCACCCCACCATCAATATCCCGCTTGCACTCGGCGAAGCCCAGGCCACCATCACCGTCGAGGCCACACCGCCGCTGCTCGGCACTGCCGACGCCAGCCTCGGACAGGTCGTTCCTCCGCAGCTCGTCGAAAACCTGCCGCTCAACGGTCGCACGCCCATGAGCTTCACTCAATACACGGTCGGCGTCGTCGCCACCGCCAACCCGGTCGGTACCCGTCCCTTCGACAACTCGGCCATCGCCGCCTTCTCTGTCGGCGGTCTTCCCAATAAGAACTCCGAGATCCTGATGGACGGCTCGCCCGACAACGCCTCCGATAACGCCCCAGCCTACGAGCTCCCGGTCGACGCCACCCGCGAAGTCACCATCAAGGTCTTTGAGTCCGATGCCACCTACGGACACTCCGGCGGCGCAGTCGCCAATCAAATCACCAAATCGGGCACGAACAAATTCCACGGCACCCTCTCCGAGTTCCATCAGGACAACGATCTCAACGCTGAACCCTACTTCTCCAAACGCTCTCCCGGTTTCCGCAACTCAGTCTCGCGACAGAACCAGTTTGGCGGTACCATTGGCGGCCCGGTCATTCTCCCCAAGCTCTACAATGGTCACGACAAACTCTTCTTCTTCTTCGGCTATGAGGGCTTCTACGACTCCGGCACAGGCGGCAGCTACACCAGCGTGCCCACCGCCGCGGAACGCGCTGGCGATTTTTCCCAGGTGCTCACGCAGGGCAACACGATCACCGCGACCGAGTGCCCCGGCGTCACCTCAGCTCCCTACAACTCGCAGGCCATCTTCGACCCCGCCTCCGGCAAACTTAACGCTGCCTGCGCGGCCAAGGGATATTCCATCTACGACCGCACGGCCTTTCCGAACAACAACATCACCGCCGGCACGCTGCCCTTGAATCCCGTTGCTCTTAAGGCCCTGAACTACTTTCCTGCGCCCAACGCACCTGGCAACAACCTTGGACAGAACAACTACTACTCCACGGCGGAGAGCGGCGATCGCTTCAACAATGAGCTTGGCCGTCTCGATTATGTCCTCTCCCCTCGGCAGCGCCTCTACTTCACCGGCCGGCACAACCAACGCGTGCAATACATCAACGAGGTCTTCGGGGCCGCGAACCCCTCACTCGGCGACTTCCTCTATCGCATCAACTACGGTGGCTCCGCCGGCGACATCATTACGTTCACACCGTCATTGGTCGCTGAGGTGCGGCTGAACTACACCCGTTACTCGCAGCCCTCACTCACCAACGGAGACGGCTTCAACCCCACCACCCTTGGCCTGCCCAGTCTGCCCAGCGCTCATATGATCTTCCCGCGCTTCTTCTTCAATGGTTCCGTTATTAATCTCGGTACCACCACGCAGACTCCGGGCACCGCGCCATTCAACAGCTATGACCTCTTTACCGACGTCATCAAAAACATCGGGCTCCACTCCATCAAGTTCGGCGTCGACGCACGCAAGTTTCAGAAGGGCAACTTTACCTTCGGCAACTCCGGCGGCCTCTACAACTTCAACAGCGATTTCACGGATGCCTTTGGCACCGATCCAAACGGGGGCGCTACTGGATCCGACACTGCAGCCTTTCTGTTGGGCCTGCCTGCTTCGGCTAGCTACGACTACAACTCGCACGCGATCGGCAACCAGACCTACCTCGGTCTCTTCGTCCAGGACGACTGGCGGGCCACTCCGAACCTCACTTTGAACGTTGGCATTCGCGTTGATAAAGACTTCTCACCCAATGAGCGCGAGGGCACTGCGGTCAGCGGCTTCGATCCAAGTTCGACCAATCCTTATAGCGCAGCCGCAACGACTGCTTATGCAGCGAATCCCAACTCCACCTTGCCGTTGGCTAACTTCAAGGTTTTGGGCGGCCTGACGTTCAACAGCCCTGGTAATACGAAGTTCTCGAACTTCACATCGACGATGGTCAGCCCTAGGATCGGTCTGGCCTATAAGCCTGCCCTCCTGGGTTCGAGCACCGTCATCCGTGCCGGCTTCGGCATCTTCGTCATTCCCATCTTCCCGTTCAACAACAGCATTCAGCAGGAAGGTTTTAGCCAGACCACGCAGTCTCCCATCGTGCCCTATGCTCCTCCAACCGCGAACGGACCGGGGACACTCTCGAACCCCTTTCCCAACGGCCTTACTCCGCCCTCCGGCTCCGCGCTTGGGTTGGCTACCTTCGCCGGCCAGGCTATCACCTTCCTCGACCCCAACATCCGCAATGGATATGCCGAGCGTTGGCACCTGGGCTTCCAGCACCAATTCTTCGGCAGCTGGCTTGGAGAGGTCTTCTACGAAGGCAGCACGGGCCGACGCCTCCCCATCAACGAATCGCTCAACTACGTCCAGCGCCAATATGAGACCACCGCCAGCAACCCCGGCCTGAGCGCCTCGGTCGCGAACCCGTTCTACGGCATTATTCCCAATGGCGGCAGCCTGAATTCCAGCAAGACCGTGAACCTCACCACGCTTCTGCAAACCTACCCCGAGTTTGGCGCAATCACGGAATACAACGTTCCGGCAGGCAGTTCTATCTTCCACGCCCTCGATGTTCACGTGGAACATCGCACCGGCTATGGCCTGTCCATCCTCGCTAACTATCAGTGGTCCAAGCTGATGGAGGCCGTCACCTTCCTGAATAACTCCGATCCGCGTCCTGAATATCGCATCTCGCAGTACGATCACCCCACCCACGCTGTCATCGGCGTCAGCTACCAACTCCCCTACGGTCGCGGCCGCCACTTTGGGGCCACCATACCCCGCTGGCTCGACCTTCCGTTGGGCGGCTGGAATGTCGCCTCCAGCTGGTTCTACCAGCAGGGCAGCCCGCTCACCCTGGGCAATTTCTTGCCGACTGGACAGGCTATCAATTACAACCCGCGGCAGGCCACCGAGTATGGTGGACAACCCGGCACGACCTACCCGTCCTTCAACATCAATGCTTTCAACAACAACATAAGCAGCACCTCTACTACCATCCCGCAACAGGGATTGGGTGGCAACAGCGCCTATAACTTCCAGCCTGTTAACAACCTCCGCACCTTCCCAAGCCAGTTCTCCAACCTGCGTAACGACGCTCTCAACGACTGGGATGCTTCCATCCTTAAGAACTTCAACGTTACAGAAAGTGCGTATCTCCAGATCCGCCTTGAAGGTTTCAACGTCAACAATCGTCCGGTATTCTCCGGCCCTAACCTGACACCAACCTCCGGCAGCTTCGGCCAGATCACAGGTACTCAGAACAGTAACCGTGTCATTCAGATCGGAGCACGTTTTGTCTTTTAGGGAAAGTCCAATCCAGCGTACGAACGGGACGTCACACCTCCAGTCGTGTCAGAAAGTCCGCAAGATCAAACCGGCTTTAGCCAGTGGGTACGTTTGGGGACTCAACTGATCAGTGTTTCCCCCTTAGCCGGAGCCCCGCCGCACAATCTTCATATGCGGCGGGGGACACCCATAAACTGCCATCTCGACCGAAACATAGAGACACCCCTGTATTTGCCTCTACCCCTGCATTTGCTCTTCTGGCTTGTCGTTCACGCAGTGGATGTGCTTTTGTCTTGGCCTCTATCGTCCCCAAATTCTTGTCAACCCCTTCTGCGTACTCGCACCCACCTAACCTATTTGCTTTTATATAGATAGCCCACCAAAACCATTTGTACTTCTTATCTCCCGGCTTGCTATCCTTAACTTAGGTATGAAATAAGGTGGGCGGCGCAGCTAAGCAGCTTGGAACGTAGCCAAGCGGTCAGACCTTCACAAGTCCAAAGCTAAGCCTCGTAGAAACAAAACTTTAGCTCCAAAAGTACACCGGGGGAGGTCCCCACCCCCAGTCACCACCCACTTCAAGCAAAGCAGGTCGATGATGCGTCTCCGTCTCCTTCTCGTCTCTCTGGTATCCGTTCCGCTCTTCGCCCAGTCCGGCTCCGCCCCAACCCTTGCTGCCAAACCGCCCATGGGTTGGAACTCCTGGAACTGGTTCGCCGGCAAGGTCACCGACAAGGACATCCGCCAGGCCGCCGACCTCATCGTCTCCTCCGGCATGAAGGACGCGGGCTACAACTACGTCAACATCGACGACACATGGGAAGGCCAGCGTGACGCCAACGGCGTGCTGCACACCAACGAGAAGTTCCCCGACATGAAGGCCCTCGCCGACTACGTGCACAGCAAGGGACTCAAGCTGGGCATCTACAGCTCACCTGGCCCCAAGACCTGTGCAGGCTTCGAGGGCAGCTACCAGCACGAGCAGCAGGACGCCGACCTCTATGCCTCCTGGGGCATCGACTACCTGAAGTACGACCTCTGTGGCTTCCGCAAGATCATGGATCAGGAAGCGCCCAACGACAAAGCCAAACAGAACCAGATGATGCGCGACGCCTACGAGAAGATGCACCAGGCGATCGTCAAAACCGGCCGGCCGATGGTTTACTCGCTATGTCAGTATGGTTGGGACTCAGTGTGGCAATGGGGTCCTGAGGTCGGCGCGAACCTCTGGCGCACCACTGGCGACATCAACCCAACCTTCGAACGCATGGCCTTCATCGGACGAGCCCAGGCTGGCCTCTCCAAATACGCGGCTCCCGGCCACTGGAACGACCCTGACATGCTCGAAGTCGGCAACGGTAAACTCAGCCTTGATGAAAACCGCGTTCATATGGGCATGTGGGCGATGCTCGCCTCGCCCCTGCTCGCTGGCAACAATTTGAGCCAGCTCACGCCAGAGGTCACTGCAGTACTTACGAACAGGGAAGTCATCGCAATCGATCAGGACCCGCTCGGCAAGCAGGCCGAACGCATCTACGTAGAAGGGCCTATCGAGATATGGGCGCGCCCGCTCGCGGATGGCAGCCGAGCCCTCGCCATCTTCAACTTCGGTGAAGACGATAACTACATGCGAGGCATCAGTCTGCACCTGAAAGAAGCTGGCGCAGACAATGGATGGCATGCACACGATGTGTGGACGGACAAAGATCTTGGGCCCATCATGGACAATACCAACTTCACACTGAAGCGCCACGCCTCCGTTCTGCTTCGCCTCTCGCGCTAAGGAAGGTTGCCGCTCATGCTTTCCAGACGACGCTTCCTCGCCGGACTCAGCGGCGGCTTCGCCACCGCTGCGCTCCTGCCGCGCCAGTCCTTCGCCGCGCCGGTTGACTACAACGTCCGTAGCTACGGCGCAATCGGTGACGGCATTACCGTCGATACTGCCGCCCTGCAACGCGCTATCGACGCAGCCTCAGCCGGCGGCGGAGGCCGCATCCTCGTCCCCGGAGGCGCACGCTTTCTAACAGGAGCATTACTGCTGCCAAGCTACGTCGAGCTTCACCTCGCCGACGACGCCATGCTGCTCGCCAACCCCGACCCCGCAGACTACGGCCACCATCCCGGTCTGATCAACGCTGAATCTGCCACCGGCCTCAAGGTCACCGGCACCGGCATGATCGATGGGCAAGCCATGCAATTCATGACCACTTTTTCCGAAAAGGACGAACGCTGGGAGCCCAAAGCCTTTCGACCACGTATCTTTTCGCTGCATCGCTGCAAAGACCTTGAGATTCACGACATCACCTTCGGCCACTCCCCGACTTGGGGACTGCATATGCTCGGTTGCGACCGCGTTCTCGTTGACGGTCTGCGTATCCGCAACTTCCTCGAAGTCCCCAACTGCGACGGCATCGACCCGGACCGCTGCCGCGATGTCGAGATTCGCAACTGCGACATCGTCGGTGCCGACGATTCCATCGTCATCAAGGCCAGTCAGCAGAGCGACGACTACGGCCCAACGCACAACATCTCCGTCCGCGACTGCGTCGTCACGACGCGCGATGGTGGGCTCAAGATTGGCACCGAAACCTTCGGCGACATCTCGAAGATCCTCTTCGAGCGCTGCAAGGTGATCTCCGGCGGACGTGGTCCAACAATCACACACCGGCAACAGGGCAACATCGAAGACGTCGAGTTCCGCGACATCGAGGTGACCGCTCAGCACCATGCTGCGCGCTGGTGGGGCTGGGGCGAGGCCATCTCCATTACCGCGTGGCCTCGTACTAAAGATGGAATCGTCGGCTCGCTGCGCAACGTCCGCCTGCGCAATATTCGTGGCCGCGCAGAGAACAGCATCCGCATCGACGGAGCGCCTGATAAACCCATTGAGAACATTCTGCTCGAAGACATCGATATGACCATCGACAAGTGGACGAAATATCCCGGCGCGCATTTCGACAACCGACCCACCCCACCCGACGTCGAAGGTCTTGAACCCCACGATACTCCAGTCTTCTTTTTGAGAAATGCAAAGGGCGTTCACTTGAAAAACTGCCATGGCCATTGGGGAGACAATCTGCAGTCGTATTTCTCTCATTTGTTGGAGGCGCGGAATGTGCAACGACTGTCTCTCGACGGCCTTTATGGAGAGGCCGCACACCCGTCAAGCCAAAGGCGCATCCTCGTTCAGTCAGCTAGGGCACCCGAATGGAGGAAACTTGGAGTACGCTGATCCTTCCATTAAGTGAAGTGCCTTTGGAAGAGAACCGCTGATTGGCATCATGGGAGAAGATTATTCGCATTTCGAGGCAAGATACGACTTCACAGAAGCGACGGCAGACCCGGAGATGCTGCGGCACATTCACTGGTTAAGTTCAGTTTACGGAAAGCCGACCCCGTCAAAGGACTCTGCGCCCCACATTGATGCGAAGCGTCATCTGACAGAACAACTGACGTTTCAAGACTCGCGCGATTCGCTCGGTCTTCAACTCAGTGACATGCTCGCCAGCGTGGCCTTGATGCTCCTGACCGCTGGCGGAAATTTATGGAATGCGGCTTTCGCACCCCAACCCTTCACACGCTATCAATTTCGTATTCAAATATCGCACCTCGGCCTGGCGCTTCAGGACGCCGGCCTCTACGACGGTGAGATCCCAGAAGTGGTCGAGCATATCTACAAGGGCATGACCGGCTACGGCTTGGTAGTCTTGACTTGGCTGGAGTCGAAGCTTTTCTTTGTCAATACGACCAACCACTATTCGTCGAGGTTGGAAATCACGGCGGATTTGCTCGCATATCGCGCACGCGAAGCGGCGTATCGTTCTCAGCTTGCCGACATGATCGAGATGCGCATGACCTGTGATGGCTAAGAACTGGTATTGCGTTGCTCGGATCGCAGACGGACTGCATTATCCACTGTTTCGAATCTGCCGGGGCTATCTCCAGAAGGGCGGGGGTCACATATGTGTCCGACGGATTCGCGGCAAGCTTTGCGCGAAGTGCCGACAGCAGCCGGGGAGTGCGCAGCGTTCGACAAGCGGTTCGTGAAGCAATTGGGGGTGACATATGATCTAAGGAGGTTCTGCACCACTTCTGCGTCCGCAGCCTGCTTGAATAAAAAGGAATTCATAATCAGCGAGGGAACAATGGCTTCTTCTGCTCTGCCCACCCAGTACTCTAACCTTCGGACAACCACCCAAGTAACCGAGCAAACCGCGACCGTCCCTTGGTACGTCTGGTGCGGTGCACTCGCCGTCACATCCTCCTCGATCGGTGGCGCCTGGGACGTTTCTTGGCATCGCTCCATCGGCCGCGACACCTTCTGGACCCCCGCACACATGGCCATATATGCCTGCGGAGTCCTCGCTGCAATCGTCTGCGGCTACCTCATCCTGTCCTGCACCTTCGGTCGCTCAGAGGAACTCAAGACCGCCTCAGTCAACGTGCTTGGATTCTGTGCTCCCCTCGGCGCCTTTATCGCCGCCTGGGGCGGCCTCGCCATGCTTACCGCAGGGCCATTCGATAACTGGTGGCACACCGCCTATGGCCTGGACGTCAAGATCGTAAGCCCGCCGCACACATTGCTGATCCTCGGTACCCGATGTGTTGGCGTAGGTGTACTATTCCTCATCCTCGCCACAATGAACCGCGTTGCAACCGACGATTCCCGGCATAGCGAAATGACATTCCGCGCACTTCAACGCATCTTCCTTTACGTCGGCGGCCTCATTGTGGACGGCCAGATGTTCTTCCTGCTGGAGTTCACCGGTCAACATCATCTACACTCGGTAAGCCCATACGTCGCCATGGCGATCGCACTTCCCCTGGTCTTTGCGATTTTGTCGCAGGCCTCTCGTCATCGCTGGGCTGCGACCTCCGCCGCCATGGTCTATATTGTCTTCTGCATCGGCGAGATTCTCATCCTCCCGCTCTTCCCCGCGCAGCCAAAGCTCGGCCCTGTCTTTTATCCTGTCACTCACATGGTCCCGACTCAGTTCCCCATCCTCATCTTCGTACCCGCCATCGCCCTTGATCTCCTCTGGCAGCGCACCCGTGCGTGGAAACCATGGCAGATCGGGCTCGTCTCAGGCTTTGTCTTCATCGCGGTCCTGACCGTCGTCGAGTGGCCATTCGCCAACTTTTTGATGTCGAAGGCATCTGAAAACCGCTTCTTCGGCACGATCTACTTCGACTACGGCACTCGTCCTGAGTACATGCTGCCGCACTTCTCACAGCCCGACCAAGGACTCACCCTCTTTGCAGGCCTCCTTCGCGCCGCGATCTATGGTTCGATCGGCACGTGGATCGGCGTGTGCTTCGGCCGCTGGATGCGGAGCGTACAACGGTGAAGTCTATTCTTCGTTTCGCCGCGCTCTTACTTCTCTGTCTCCTCGCCGCTCCTCAGCTGGCGCACGCTCACGTCGGCAGCAAGGACGTTTTCGAGCAGATAGACGCTGGCCCATATAAACTCTTCGTCACCATCCGGATGCCTAATGTCATACCGGGTGTGGCTACCGTCGAGGTGCGTTCCAGCGGCGCCAAGGTCAGCGGCATTCAGATCACCCCCCTGCCCATCACCGGGGAAGCGGCGAAGCATGCTCCGACGTCGGATCCGATAAAGCCTTCAGCAGTCGACCCAGCCTTCTACACTGGCAGCGTCTGGATGATGGCCAGCGGCTCCTGGCAGGTTCGCTTCGACATCTCTGGAGACGCCGGCAATCAGACCGCCTCGGTGCCCGTTCCCGCCGTCGCCCTTACAACGCTCACGATGCAGCGCAGTCTCGCCCTCACCCTCGTCATTCTCGGCCTCTTTCTGGTCGTGAGCATGGCTGGCATCGTCGCCGCAGCTGTCCGTGATGCTCGCCTCGAACCCGGTGCAGCCCCTTCCCCAGCCCGCAGACGCCGGGCCAACCTCGCAACCGTCGGCAGTCTGGCGGTTATGGCTCTCCTTATCTGGGGTGGTGCCGCTTGGTGGAATGTGGAAGCGGCCAGCTACTCACTCGATGTCTACCACCCTCTTACCGTCAACCCGGTGCTCAAGGGAAATCTACTAGACCTCAACGTGCTAGCCTTCGACGGCGGCGAGAATCGCACCTCTCGATCCAATCATGACTTCCTGCCCGACCACGGCCACCTCATGCACCTGTACGCCATCCGCCAGCCGGAGATGGACGCAGTCTTTCATCTTCATCCCGGACTCGCTGGACCAGGGGACTTCCGCATGTCTTTGCCCTCCATGCCGCCTGGCAACTACAAGCTCTATGGCGACGTCGTCCACACCAATGGCTTTCCTGAGACGCTGGTCTCATCCGTAACCATCCCCGCCAACATGGAGGGCGGCGCGCTGGGCCCCGACGATGCCGCCGCCGCCCCCCAACCACTTAGTAAGGGCCAGCTTGGCGACTCTTACAGACTTCCCGACGGCTATGTGATGGTGTGGGATCGACCCTCGACCGTCAGCGCAGATGCCGCCTACGCCTTCCGCTTTCGTCTGATGGATCCCAACGGCAAGCCTGCAACAGACATGCAACCCTACTTGGGCATGGCAGGTCACGCGGCCTTCGTCAAAACCGACGGCACGGTCTTCGCCCACACTCACCCGGACGGCTCAGCCCCCATGGCCTCTCTTGCCCTGGCCAACAACTCTGAAGGCAGCAAATCTGCATCCATGCCAGGTATGGATATGAGCATGGATAGGAGCGATCCTGGCAGCCCCATCTCAAACACAGTCGAGTTCCCTTATGGCTTTCCCTACTCCGGCCACTACCGCATCTTGGTCCAGATGAAGCACGGAGAAACTGTCGAAACGGGAGCCTTCGACGTTTCAGTCCACTAAGAAGAATCAAACTCCGGCCACAAAATCGAGAGTTACCAAAAAATCGAGTGGCCCGCAATAGCCCCGCGGCCCATTCTTAGCCGCAGTTTCAAAGGGTGGGCCTTGCGTTCTATGGCCCATTTAAAAACAGCAAGACAGGCCGGACACTGTACCTCGGAGGAGTAGCACGGGTCAAGACTTGCAAGATCGACGCCTTGCAAATACCACAGGAACATCTGAGGTGAGCCATCGGTTTTAACTACCAACGCGCGAGACTTCACCAGCTTAAATGCGGCTCATGCCCTTTGTTCCTTGCCTTATTGTCCAGACCTTCGACTTGGTACCCCACTGCCGGGGATATTTACTCAGACAGGCAGAAATATTCTTCTCCGTTCAGGGTCATTCAACCAGGAGAAAAAATGCCAGTTATTGCAGATGCGTGAGCGAGTAACTCGAACCGCAAAGCCGCGCCTTTGCGGTTCGTCGAGAAATATTTTTACCTGTTCACGTCGCTGTTGGTCGT
>CAJCIM010000167.1 GCA_903970395.1 Acidobacteriaceae bacterium | reverse complement strand
CTGCGGCGGACTGTAGTAGGCATTGACGGTGGGTGGCGTCATGCCCCACTCACTGGTGTCCACCGGCTTGCCGAACTTGGCGATGTTGCGCTTGCGCTCGTAGCCGCCGGCGCGGGTGACGTTGCCGAGCAGGTCGTCGCGCTTCACCTCGATGGTTGAGTAGTCCTTCCAGTGGTCGGGGTAGCCGATCTTGTCGGTGATGGCATCCAGCTTCTTGCGCGCCTCGACCTTGGTCTCCTCGGACATCCAGGGCAGCGTCTTCAGGTCGGCGGCCATAGCGGCCTCGAGTGCCTTGATGAGCTTCTCCATATTGTCCTTGGCCGAGGGTGGGAAGTTCTGCCTGACCCAGTCCTGTCCGACGGCCTCGCCGAGCGCCTGGTCGGTCATCCGCGTGCAACGCTTCCAGCGCGGCTGCTCTTCCTTCTGGCCATTCAGCGTCTTGTTGAAGAAGTCGAAGTTCTCCTCTTCGAAGGGCTTGCTCAGCAGCATGGCCGAGCCGTGGACGGCGTGCCAGCGCAGGTAGCTTTTGATGGCGGTCAGCGTGCCGTGCTGCAACTCGTATTCAACTGTCGTCACGTATTGGGGGGAGCTCACATTGATCGTCTTTGCAGGCAGGTCGATGTCTTTCAGGTAGAGCGACCAGTTGTAGTCCGGGCTCAGCTTTTCGAGCTCGGCAACGGTCATGATGTGATAACGCTTGGCCGGATCGCGCATCTCGACGCGGTCCATGGAGCCGCGGGCCAGTTCGGTCTCGATCCAGAGGGTGTTCGAGGCCTCCAGCAGCGCCTGCTCCGGGGTATCGCCCAGGAGTACGAACATCTTCTGCATGTGGTCCATGTACTGCTCGCGGATCTTTTTGTAGCGCGGCGTCTGATTCAGATAATAATCACGGTCGGGCAGCGAAAGGCCGCCCTGGCCGGTCCCCGCGATCTGTTGCGAGCTGTCCTTCTGGTCCTGCTGGATGCCGACGTTGAAGAACGCCGAACCGCCGCGGCGGTCCTGCTTCGCGTTGTACTCCGCGAGGTCGTGGATCGAGCGGATCTGAGCGATGGCATCAAGCTGCGGCTTCAACGCCTTGGCCCCGATCTTGTCGACCGTGGTCGTGTCCATGCAGGCCTCGAAGTAGTCGCCGTACTGCTTCTGCAGCGGCGATGTGGGGTGTTGAGCCGCGGCGAGAAGCTCCTGATAGAGCGAGTAGTTGTTGTAGTCGGCGAGCTCATTGAAGCGGCCCCAGCGAACTTGGTCGGATGGGATGGGGTGACTCTTGATCCAGTTGCCGCAGGCGTACTGATAGAAGTCGACACAGGGATCGACGGTCTTGTCGATCGCGGAGAGGTCGAAGATGGCGGGCTTGACCGGGACGGACGTCGGCGCGTCCCAGGTGTTGTCTGGCAGGACGATGGTCTGATCAGGCGTGATGGCCGTCTGAGCGATGCACAGAGGCGTGGCCGCCGCGATAAGGGCGGCAAAGACGAAGTGGCGCATGGTTCTCCTAGAGCGGGGGATGAGGCTATGAAGGAGACGATACGCTATCGCTAAAGGACGCGTTTTTGTGAGTGGAACGGCACTGTTTATGCGGTGAAACGCAGATACTGTGCCGTCTAGAAGACGCGCAGGTGGATCACTAAGTACTTTTTCGGATCCTGGCGGACTGCAGTGACGAGATCGTTGGAGGAGCTGAGCAGCCTGTTGAGGTTGTCGTAGGCTGCGTCGTCCTTGGCCAGCTTGCCGAGTGTTCCCTTGCCGGCGTTGACGTCGCCGAGCAGCGTGTTGAGGTGGGTGACGGTGGTGTCGAGCTTGCGTGCGAAGGCGGGATCCTTGGTGAACAGGCCGAGCGTTCCCTTGCCGGCGTCGGCTTCGGCGAGCAGCGAGTTGGCGTGCTTCAGCGTGGAGTCGAGGTCGTTATAGAGGGAGTCGTCTTTGAGCAGCTTGCCAGCGGTGCCCTTGCCTTCATTAAGCGAGGTGGTGATGGCGTCGAGCTTTGTGGTGGCGTCGTTGAGCTTGTTGTAGAGATCGTCGTCGTGTAGCAGCTTGCCGACGGAGCCTTTGCCGTTGTTGATACTGGTGACGAGGTCGCGCAGCTGAGAGATGGTCTCGTCGGCCTTGTTATAGAGGTCGGGGTCGGCGATGATCTTGCCGGCGGTGCCCTTGCCTTGAATGATGGAGGTTTCGATGACATCGAGCTTCTTGAGGATGACGTCTACATCCTGAACGGTGCCCTGGCTGGATTTGATGACGTCGTTGAGGCTGGGCGAGCTTGTGGTGCGGAGCTCGTCGCCGGTTTCTAGCGCGGGGCCGGTGGCGCGTTTGCTGTCGAGATCGACAACGGTGTCACCGAGCACGCCGACTGTTGCCAACTCGGCCGTGGTGTCCTTGTGCAGGCTGGGCTGGTACTTGGGGTCGATCTTCATCTTGATCAGGACCGGGGTCAGCTTGCGGTCGGGATCCGTGGTGACGGTGACGTGCGTGACCTCGCCGATGGTGACGCCTTCGAGTTCGACAGGAGCGCCGACCTTGAGACCGCCGGAGTTTTCAAAGTAAGTGTGTACGACGATCTTGTGGCTGAAGACGCTCATGCCGGAGGCGCTGGTCATGAGGAAGAGCAGGACGGAGAGCAGCGTCACCGAGATGAGGACGATTACGCCGATCTTGAGCTGCGACCACTTGACTTCCTGTTGGCTCGGCATAGGGTTCCCCTCTGGACGATGGCGCACGTGGCGACCGTAGTTGGCTGGCGTGGCTCCATCGTATCAGCCGGAGGAGTGTGATGGAGCGTGCCGTCAGCGTTGCAGATGTAGGATGCGGGAGCTGTGGGTCGCGGTGCGTGGGAATTATCGCGAACCTGAGCTAGTCCTCCGCGGCCACGACCGCTATGGAGGTGGTGCGGGAGTGGGACAGCGAAAGGGAGAGGCGACGGATGCCAAGGCGGGCAGCGATCTCGGCGGCACGGCCGGAGAGGTGAAGCTCGGGGCGCTGGCCGGGTAGGCGGCGGACTTCAAGCTCGCGCCAGTGGACGCCGCGGCTGATGCCAGTGCCGAGGGCCTTGGCGCCAGCCTCCTTGGCGGCGAAGCGGGCCGCGAGGCTTTCGGCGTAGTTCTTCTTCGCCATACAGTAGGCGATCTCGCCGGGGGTGTAGACGCGGGCTAGGAAGGCTTCACCGAAGCGCTGGTAGCTGCGCTCGATGCGCTCAATTTCGATGAGGTCTGTGCCGAGGCCGAGTATCAGAGGACGACTCCTTCGTGGTGTTGGTGAGGGCTGCGGAAGCAAATTTCAGCAGATGCCTGATGAACAGTGTACGCAACGGATTTTGATGACCCGCGTAGCAGGCTGCAACAGATGTGGCGAAGCGTGAGCTGGTTCCCGATAACGAGGTGGACGGCGGTGTGCGCGAGCCGTGAGGAGATTGCCTTATGTCGATATCTGCCAGTACGTCTGTGGCTGCTTTACCTGTGCCGGTTGCCAAGGCTGTAGACCGCGAGGTGCGGCTGCGGTGTTTCAGCTATGAGGAGCGGTTCGGTGCGATGGCCGTGATGCTGGAGGCGCTGGACCAGTGCGGGTGCTGGATGGAGTCACGTGAGGCGGTGTCGGCGACGCAGGTGGAGATGTTGTTCGCAACAAGGTTGGCTGCGGCCGATGAGCTGTACAGCGGGCTGGTAGGGACAGGGGTTGAGATGACACAGGAGAGCCACCGCGCGATGACGATGTTGTGCACTCGCTGGCGGCACCAGCCGGAGGACGCGAGCCGGTTTGCGACGATCCGCGTTCGGCTGGAGGTGAATTTTCTGCAAGTGCCGGAGGTGGAGATAGGCTTTGTCGCGCATGGGCTGGCGTAAAAGAGAGGATGCGGGTGCGATAGACTGAGGGGGTCTATGCAATCGACCCCAGTTACGCAGCCCATCATCGCCGCAGAACACCTCGGCAAGACCTATCGCACCGGGAAACTTGAAGTTCCAGCGCTGCGGGACGTTTCATTCACCGTCGCTGCAGGGGAGTTTGTCGCGATTGTGGGGCCGTCGGGGTCGGGCAAGTCGACTCTGTTTTATGTGCTGGGCGGGTTGACGTCCGCGACGCATGGATCGCTGCATATCCAGGGCCAGGACTTCTCGCGGCTGAACGATGGGCAGCGGACGAGCCTGCGGCGGTCGCAGATCGGGTTTGTGTTCCAGCGGTTTAACCTGCTGCCGACGATCTCTGCGCGCGCAAACATTGAGCTGGCGCATGATATTGCGGCGACAGGCAAGCCGTTCGATGAGGAGCTGCTAAAGCACCTGGCGGGGCTGCTGAAGATCGAAGGGCGGTTGGACCATCGGCCGAATGAGCTATCCGGTGGCGAGCAGCAGCGTGTGGCGATTGCGCGTGCGCTGATTACGCGGCCGGCGATCCTGCTGGCGGATGAGCCGACGGGAAACCTGGATACGCAGAACTCGGATACGGTGTTGGATATGCTGCAGACCAGCAGCCGTGAGCTGAACCAGACGGTGCTGATGATTACGCATAATCCCGAGGCGGCGCAGATTGCCGATCGGATTCTGTATATGCGCGATGGGCAGATCATCAAGATCGAAGCAGGGCGCGGGCGGGCTGTCGCGGTTTAGCCGCCGTCGCAATTGAGGCCGGGGTTGCTGACAACCGTTGTTTCGACATCGACCGGCTGACCGTTCAGCAGAAACGGCTTGTATAGCCACTGCTCCACGGTTTCGACGGTGGGCTGTCGCATCGCGTCTGCGCCGGAGATCACTTCTACGCCCTTCGTACGCCCGTCTTTGCTCCGACGACGGCGAGCCGAAGCGCGGCGTCGAGGACGAGATATTTCGGCATAGGTCGTGACTTCCCTTAGCGAAAAGGCTAACACCCGGCTGAGCGATTGCGGATGCGCACGTGAGCAAGAAGCGGTATGCTTGGCAACCAGCAATCCCATTTCAGCTTGAGGAGAATGCCGATCCTATGAAGACCTTTCGTCGTGTACTTGCTTTGACCACACTGTCCGTTGCGGCGATGTTTGCCGTTGCTCAGCCGCATGCTACTGCGTTTGCCGCGATGCCATTGCCAGCGACGGCTGCTCCAGCGTTGCTGGATATCAATACGGCGACGGCTGACCAACTGGCTGCGCTGCCTGGTATCGGGAAGGTGTACTCGGCCAAGATCATTGCTGGCCGTCCTTACACTGCGAAGAACCAGCTGGTGACCAAGGGGATTCTGCCGCAGGCAACTTACAACAAGATCCAGGCACAGATCATCGCGAAGCAAAAGTAAAGGCTGATTGCGAGGCAGAGGTGGGAGCTGGGCGCGCGTCTTGAGGGGTTACCTTTGGGCGCGCGCCCAGCCCATTTTGGGCCGACACCCTAAAAATGTGAATAAATTCAGCTTGGTTGACGATTATTTTCCATACTTGTTACCAAAGTCATGTATTTCAAGACTAGACGAGAGTATCGTTAAGAAATAGCAAGAGAGAGCTAGCCTCTCGATCCTTCTGGACACCGTCCGTCGAATCGAGAGGCTGTTTTTTCTCCGGAGCGCGATCCTTCGGTGGCTGCCCGAGGCGGAAGTCGTTAGACGATGGGCCGGGATTCTCACGATCCTTGCTGAACTTCGATACCCTAGAGTACGTAGCACAAGCGACTATGGCTGAGGCGTGTCCAATCCGGTGGAGTGTTGCGCGACTGCTGGCGGCTGTGGCGACGGCGACCCTGCTGTCCGGTTGTCAGGGTCTTCAGCCGGGGTCGAACATGGCGCAGCTGCGGGTGATTGATGCTTCGCCGGATGCTGGCAGCGTGGACAGCTATGCGAGCGGCAGCGGGCTGGCTTACAACCTGGACTTCGGTATGGTGACGACGTATGTGCCGATGCCGCCTGGCAGCGTGACGCTGGCGGCGACTCGCGCTGGGACGAGGCAGGCGCTGGCGACGAATAATCTGACGCTGACTCCGGGGCGGCAGTACACGGCGATTGTGGGGAACATCGCAGCCGACATGCAGCAGACACTGTATGTGGACCAGGCGCAGCCGGCAGCGGCGGGCGAGATTGCGGTGCGGCTGATCGATCAGGTGACGCGCGTGGGAGCCGTCGATGTGTATCTGGTGCCAGGAACGGGGAAGCTTGCGTTTACGGCTCCTGTGGCGACCAGCCTGAAGCTGGGCGAGAACAGCGGTTATGTGACTATGCCGACCGGAACATATTCAGTGGTGGTTGTGCCTGCGGGAGCGACGCCGAGTTCGGTGTCGAGTGCATTGTTGAGCGGCGCGCAGGTGAGCTATGCGTCGGGTGCGGTGCGAACGGTGGTGCTGATCGACTCACCACTGGCGGCTAAGCCGTTTGCGGACACGCGTACATTGCCCTCGGCGGCGGTGCTGACTCCTTCTGTGCAGGCGATCATTGCGGTGGATGCGGATTAAGGCAAGGAGTAGTGAGTAAGGAGTAATGAGTAGAGAAAGACGAACGGCCACCCGGTTTTCCCCGGTGGCCGTTTGTCTTGTTCTCACTACTCACTGTTTCTAGTAGCGGTAGTGGTCGCTCTTGTAGGGGCCTTCGACCGGGACGCTGAGATAGTCGGCCTGCTTCTGCGAGAGGGTTGTGAGTTTGACGCCGATCTTCTCGAGGTGCAGGCGGGCGACCTCTTCGTCGAGCTTCTTGGGCAGGACGTAGACGCCGATCTTGTAGGTGTCCTTGTTGGCCCAGAGGTCGAGCTGCGCGAGGGTCTGGTTGGCGAAGCTGTTGGACATGACGAAGCTCGGATGGCCGGTGGCGCAACCGAGGTTGACCAGGCGGCCTTCGGCGAGGATGAAGATGGCGTGGCCGTCGGGGAAGGTGTACTGATCGACCTGCGGCTTGATGTTGAGTCTGGTGACGTTCTTCGCGCCGTCGAGCTCGGCCATCTGGATCTCGTTATCGAAGTGACCGATATTGCAGACGATGGCCTGGTCCTTCATCTTCGACATGTGCTCGAAGGTGATGATGTCCAGGTTGCCGGTGCAGGTGACGTAGATGTCGCCGCGGCCGAGGGTGTCTTCGAGCGTGGTGACTTCGTAGCCTTCCATCGAGGCCTGGAGGGCGTTGATGGGGTCGATCTCCGTGACCACCACCCGCGCACCCATGCCGCGGAGTGACTGGGCTGAGCCCTTGCCCACGTCGCCATAGCCGCAGATCACCGCTATTTTGCCGGCCACCATGACATCGGTCGCC
>CAJCIM010000166.1 GCA_903970395.1 Acidobacteriaceae bacterium | reverse complement strand
TGCTTCGTTTGCTTCGAAAGCATTGATCTAAAACAGAGGCCCGTTGAGCAGCGCGGGGAAGATGTGGCTGATGGTGGTGTCGGCGAAGGCCTTGCCGTCCGTGTTGGTGTGGCAATCCAGACAGTTTGTGCCGATGGTCGTTGTATTCGGGCTTTGCTGGTAGGTCTCCATGGTGGAGTTGTCGAGCTGGCTGGTGCCGACCTGGTTGCCGCTGGGGAAGGGACTGCTGGGGTTTGCTCCGCCTTCGGTCCAGGTGGCGCCGGTCATGAAGTAGTTATTGCGGATGTCGCCGGCGGGCATCAGGGCCTTGACGCTGTCGTGGATGGAGATGATGTCCGTGTTCGACAGCGCCGCGCTGACCAGTGGGTTGGGCGCTGTGTTGGAGGTGGAGCCCCAGGCCATGACTCGCGAGGTATTGCTGGGGCTGATGGTCTGGCCGGAGACAGCGACGATGTTCGGTGCATTGAACGTGGCGTGGAGGGCATTGAACCCGGTTGTGGGCGGGTTGGTTACGGCAAACAGCCAAGGTCCGCCGGTGTCCGCGGCGATCGTTTTGGTCACGCCGGAGGAGTTGACGTACTGGTAGGCCTGGTTGGGTGCGTTGCCGAAGTGCTCGAAGGTGGCCCAGATCATCTCCCCATGACCTGCGGTGCTGCCGACGACGTGCATGCCGACCAAGGCGAGGGTGCCGTTCTGCTTCGGCGTGGCATTGGGCGTCCAGGTGGTGGTGCTGGAGGTGTTGTAGGTGGGGATGGTCGCCTGCATGGTGATGTAGCCGGCGGCGTTGTTGGGCAGCGTGCTGGCAACGACCCATGAAGACTTGACCTCAATAGCCAGGGCGCTGGGGTCAGGAAAGGTTTTGCCGTGCGCGGCGGCGAAGGTGACGATCGGGTTGAGCGAGGCTTGCGTGGTGGGGAAGACGGTGGTGCGGGAGGCGACGGGCTGATGCGCGACCATCGTGGCGAAGTAGGCGTACACGTCGTTGACCATGGTGACGTAGTAGACCAGCGACTTGCCCTGGGAGAGAAGGACGCCGTTGCCGCCGGCCTGTCCCTCTTCGGTTTCGATGACGTTCCCTGTGGAGTCGATCAGGATAGGGATGCCACCGATCTTGAAGAGTGTCGCGGGTTCGCTTTTGATGACCACATTCATTGGGCGGAGCAGCTCAGGGCGGATGGCGGGCGTGATGAGCTTGCCCGCGTTGTCCTTAAGTACGAGCTTGCGGTTGACGTCGCGAGATACGCTGGTCAGCGGTACGAGCACGCCTGTGGAGTTTTTGATCAGGGGCCTGGCGGTGGGGGCGGCAGGTTTGAACTCGACCAGGCGGCCGCTGGTGGAGACGACGACGGGAAGACCGTGTGGGCCGACCTGCGCCGCGCGCACCTGGAAGGTGCGGATGAAGCCAGGGGTATGCGGGATGAACGTCCGCTTGCCGTTCGATTCCGGCGAGACGTCATAAAAGACTGGCGAGTCCATGACGCGGACGTTGCCGCCGCCGTAGGTGGCCGGGGCCGGCGAGGTGAGCCAGAGGAACATCTGCTTGGACCACTGGTAGAAGCTACAGTTGGGTGAGTTGGGGAACGTAATGCTATTGGCTGGGTTTACGGCCCCGTTGAGAGCGGGCGAGCCGGAGACGAACCATCCCTTGAACTGGGTGGAGGTGACGGTACAGGTGGGCTTTGGGTCGGTGGGGATGGTTTGCGCGTTAGCGGACGATGGTCCGGCGAACACGATCACAGTTACGACGGATGAGAAAAGGAAGGCGACGGCGCGCAGGAGAGGGCGCGCGCCGAGAGTTGAGGCGATGGCTTTCATGGTGGGCTCCTAAGTCTCGACCTGGATAAGAGAGCGGTGCATGAAGACAGCCCGACACCTGTGAATAGTTTGTATCGGAGCGAGAATACTACTGTCGGTGTCAAGGGACGTCAACGGGAATTCGTGGGGAGTGTTCCTAAAAGCCGTAGGGGTTTCCCGTCTTATGCCGATGCTTGCGTGAGAGCAGGCGGTACACTGGCAAGTAATCATGACTGTGCATTGGACAGCTCTCATCGTCTTTGGAGTATTTTTTCTCTTTGTAACTCTCGCTGGCTTCTGGGCTGCGCGGTGGCGGCGGCCGGTGGCGGGGTTGCACTCGTTGGATGAGTGGGGGCTGGGCGGGCGTAGTTTTGGGACTTGGATTACGTGGTTCCTGATGGGCGGCGACCTGTACACCGCGTACACGGTGATTGCGGTGCCGGCGGCGCTGTATGGCGGCGGTGCGATGGGCATGTTTGCACTGCCGTATGCGGTGATTGCGTATCCGTACATGATGGTGGTTATGCCGCGGCTGTGGCGGGTGTGTCAGCGCAAGGGTTATGTGACGCTGGCGGATTTTGTGCGCGGACGCTATGGCAACCGCTGGCTGGCGCTGGCGATTGCGCTGACGGGGATTCTGGCGCTGATGCCGTACATTGCGCTGCAGCTGGTGGGAATGAAGGTGGTGTTCGCGGCGATGGGGCTGACGGGCGAGTTGCCGCTGATCATCGCGTTTGTGATTCTGGCGACGTATACGTACTCGAGCGGTCTGCGCGCGCCGGCGGTGATTGCGGTGGTGAAGGACGTGATGCTGTATGTCATGGTGTTCGTGGCGGTCATTTATCTACCGATCAAGCTGGGCGGGTATGCGCATATCTTTTCTGTCGCGAGCGCGCAGCTGGCGACGCATAAGCCTGCGGGGTCGATCTTTCTGAAGCCACAGCAGTATTTGGGGTACTCGACGCTGGCGATTGGCAGCGCGATAGCGCTGATGCTGTATCCGCATACGGCGACGGCGGTGCTGAGCGCGAAGGACGCCAACGTGGTGCGGCGGAACGCGGCGCTGTTGCCGGCGTACAGCTTTCTGCTGGGGCTGATTGCGCTGCTGGGATACATTGCGCTGGCGGCTGGCGTGCAGACGAAGGACCCGCAGGCGTCGGTGCCGCTGCTGTTTTTGAAGATGTTTCCTGAGAGCGTGGCGGGGTTCTGCCTGGCTGCGATTGCGGTGGGTGCGCTGGTGCCTGCGGCGATCATGTCGATTGCGGCGGCGAACCTGTTTACGCGGAACCTGCTGGGCGGGTTTGTGCGGACTCCGCTGACGAACAAGCAGGAGTCCACGGTGGCGAAGCTTGTGAGTTTAGCGGTGAAGTTTGGCGCGCTGTGGTTTGTGCTGAAGCTGCCGACGACGTATGCGATCGAGATGCAGCTGCTGGGCGGCGTGTGGATGACGCAGCTGTTTCCTGCGGTGGTGATTGGGGCGTTTAGCCGGTGGTTCAATCCGTGGGCTCTGCTGTGCGGCTGGGCAGCGGGGATGTACTGCGGGACGTGGATGGCGTGGTCGCTGGGGCTGAAGAGCTCGGTGTATCCGTTGCATTTGTTTGGCGGGACGTATGCGATGTATGCGGCGGTGCCGGCTCTGGTGCTAAACCTGGCGGTGAGTGTGGTGCTGACGGCTCTGCTGCGGGCGTCGAAGGCGGGTGAGGGCAGCGACGCGACGGTGGCGGAGGACTACGCGTAGAGTTCTATTCAGAGTCTGTTGATTGTGTACACATTTGTAGCCACGACAGAGGTGTTCGTTGGCTGAGAATGATCCGCAGTTTGAATGGGACGATGAGCAAAGATCGGACGAACCAATTAAGCACGGGCTTTCGTTCAATACCGGCGCATCGATCTTCAACTCCCCTCTGGTGGAGCGGATTGATGATCGAGAGGACTATGGGGAAGTGCGATATATTGCGCTGGGCCTGGTCGAAACGCGAGCATGGCAAGGGGCATCTGACGCGGATGAATGCGGTGCTGCGAGCGTATGTGGATGCGCATAAGCGTTCGGCGTAGGCGCGGTGGGCTGGCGATACAATGGATGAATGATTAAGGGACTGACAGCAGTGGCGCAAGTCGCCACGGAAGAGACGTGGGCGCAGCTGAACGAGTTGTTTGGCGCGCTGGGGTTTGAGAACGGCAAGGGTTGGGATGACGGTACCGGCAAGGGCGCGGCGTTTCTTGCGCCTCTGGGAAACCTGGAGTTTGTGACTGGCCGCGCGCCGGCGGTGCCGACGTTGTTGGTTGAGGTGACGCAGCTGGAGGCTGTGCACTCGGCGGTGAAGGCCTGGGTGGCGAAGCATGGCGGCAACACGGTGGGTGAGGTTGCGGCGACGCGCTGGAACTCGCGGTTGTTTACGCTGACCCTGAACGGTGGCGCGGAGCTGGGGTTCTGGGAGTCGGAGAATCCGTTTCATGGCAAGCCGGTGGCGATTGAGGGTGACCTTTCTGCTGCTGGGAAGAAATTTGCGATTGTGGTGGCGCGGTGGAATGCGGTGATCACCGACCGTCTGCTGCAGGGGTCGCTCGATGCGCTGCTGCGGTCAGGCTGCAAGCGTGATGACATTGAGATTGTGCGCGTGCCGGGGGCGTGGGAGATTCCTTCCGCGGCTCGGACTCTGGCGGAGACGAAGCGCTTTGCGGGCGTGATCACGCTGGGCGTGCTGCTGCGCGGCGAGACGGCTCACTATGAGGCGATCTACAACGAGGTCTCGCGCGGCATTGGGCAGAGCCAGCAGGAGACGGGCGTGCCCCATGCGTTCGGCGTGCTGACGTGCGAGACACTGGAGCAGGCGCTGGACCGCGCCGGGCTGAAGGCCGG
>CAJCIM010000165.1 GCA_903970395.1 Acidobacteriaceae bacterium | reverse complement strand
GAGGTGCCGAAGGCTGGTGGAGCGCCGGGAGTGGGTGGGGTGTTGGGGGTTTGGGCGAGTGCTGAGGCGGAGGCGAGTAGGGTGAGGGTGCTTTGAGTCAGGAATTCTCGACGCGATTTCGACATTGGTTCCTCTGTTGGCGATTGTAGCGGGAGATGCGGGAGGAAATGTCAGGGCGTGAGACACCGACAAGGTTCCAGAGACAATCCGCATTCCTCCTGTCCCTGATGCCAGCGCCATAACCCTTGCCGGCTCGCCCCTGCTGCGCAGAGTAGCAATCAGCGCAGGTGTCAGGTACAGAGATCAGGGAACAGAAATTAGAAAAATCGCAAAATTTATAGTTGACATCGATTGAATTATCCACTACCGTTCGGTTGTGGATAATCTGGGTACAACATTTGCGGCTTTGTCTGACCCAACTCGGCGGGCGATGATCGAACGACTCTCGCATGGGCCTGCCTCTGTGCACAGATTGACGGAACCGTTTGCACTCTCACAGCAGATGATTTCAAAACATATTGCTTACCTGGTGCGGGCGCGGATTGTGATCAAGACGAAGCGTGGACGAGAGAGTGTGTGCACGCTTAGGCCAGAGGCGATCAAGACAGTGAGTGACTGGGCGTTTAGCTATCGCCGATTCTGGGATGAGAGCTTCGACAAGTTGGAAGTGGTCGTAAATCAAATGAAGAAAGAGGAGGTCAGAGATGGCAAAAGACACGGGTAGCGAAGTTGAGCGGATGGTTGTCACAAGAGTTTTTGATGCCCCACGCGAGCTGGTTTGGAAGGCTTGGACAGAACCGAAGTATGTGATGCAGTGGTGGGGACCGAAGGGCTTTACTGCGCCGGTTTGTCAGATGGACGTCCGCGTTGGAGGAAATCTCTCTGCTGCATGAAGACGCCGGATGGGCAGGAGTTCTGGAATGCGATTGAATACCACGAGATTGTTCTGCACGAGAAGATCGTTTCCTCTATGTACTTTTCGGACTCGAAGGGAAACAAGATTGACCCTGCGCAATTAGGAATAGAACATGAGGCCATAGACGGTGCTTACGACGTGACCATCTTTGAGGATCTCGGAAACGGCCAAACGAAGCTTACCCACACTGGAAATGAACCTATGGAGAGCGCGAAAAATAGCGGTCAACTGGAGGGCTGGAACCAAATACTCGATAAAGTTGCCGCAGTTGTTGCGGGGCTGGCGCAGGCGAAATAAGAAGCTGACGTTTTGACGATCGTCATGCGCGTGATACAGCTAAGGCTGGCGGCAGAGGCTTAGGTAAACGGGCTTCTCGCCGCCCGGCCGAATTGTCGCCTTTCCGGCTGAGTGACCCTTCGCTCAACTGTTGCCTTCAGGCCATCGTCATCCGAAGACCACGCATGAAAGGCCAACTATGCCTATGCAGCTGGAGGTCTGGAGGTAAAAGGGGGCGTTGTTAACTAATCGGGTGGGTGGTTCGTTGTTATGGCATAGGACATTTCCAAGGGCGATGAGCCGGGAGAGCGATGCGTATGCCGAAGATGCGGGTTTGGTTGAGTGGGTTGGTGCTGGCGAGTGTGGTGAGTGTTGCGGGCGCGCAGAGGCATGTTGCTGACAGCGCGGCTAAGGTGCAGATTGCTCCTGCTGTTTCGACGATGAGCCAGGGGATGACGCAGCAGAAGCTGCTGGAGCTGGTGCGGGTGAGTCCGACGCTGGCGAAGGTGGTGGCGGTGGATCCTTCGCTGTTGAGCGATGCGGAGTATGTGCAGAAGAACAATCCTGACCTAGCGCAGTTTTTGACCGAGCATCCGGAGGTGGCGCGGAATCCGGGCTATTACTTGTTCTCGGATTTGAGAGAAGACGGGCAGCAGCGGTACCAGGTGATGACGCCGAAGACGGGGTTTGTGGAGCCGCGGCGGGAAGAGCGTTCGGAGTTGGAGGGCATTGCGAACGATGTGGCTCCGGTGGTGGCGTTTGCGGCGTTTCTGCTGGCGGTGTTCTGGCTGCTGAAGCTGGTGTTGGAGAACCGGCGGTGGGGGAAGATCTTCGGGATACAAAGCTCGGTGCATGGGCAGCTGATTGAGAAGTTTGGGTCGAGCCAGGAGTTGCTGACGTATATGGGCACCGAGGCAGGCAAACGGTTTCTGGAGGCGGCGCCGATTGCGACGGAGTTTGATCAGAAGCGGCTGCCAAATGTGGTGTCGCGGGTGTTGACGTCGGTGCAGGTGGGTGCGGTGTTGGTGATGCTAGGAGTTGGCCTCATCCTGCTAAAGAATGCGGTACGTAGCGCGCAGGAGCATAACGCGATGCTGGTGCTGGGTATGTTGCTGCTGATGCCAGGGCTGGGGTTTATTCTTTCGGCAGGCATGACGTGGGTTGTGGCCAAGCGACTGGGCCTGATGCCCGATGATGGCGTGTTGAATGCCAACATGCGGGAGCGGCTGTGAGCCGTGACCGATGCGCAAGGACGGCGGAGCGAGGGACGAGATGACCGAGAGCCAGCTACTGCAAGCGTTGAGGTCCGGCGGCGATGCTGCCGGACTCCGCTCGCACGCCGAACTTCGCATGAATAGCGAGGTGTTCGCGGGCTTCTATGAACGTGCAGCGCGGCCGCTATGGGCGTACCTGGCGCGCGCGTCGCAGGATGCAGTGCTGGCCGACGACCTGACACAGGAGAGTTTTGTGCGGTTTCTGGGCGCTGAGGTAACGGTGGATGGAGAGGTGGAGGCGCGGCGATATTTGTTTCGCATCGCAACGAACCTTCTGAAGGACCACTGGAGGCGCAGGCCGATGAGCTCGATTGAGGAAATGCCGCAGGAGGCATTTGCGACCGCGGAGAGCAGCGCACAGGTGGACGCGCAGGCGTGGCTGGGCGCGGCGATGGCACAGATGAGTGTGCGTGAGCGACAGATGTTGTGGCTGGCGTACGCGGAGGGCTACTCGCATAGTGAGATTGCCGAGGTGATGGGGCTGGGGTCGACGAGCGTGCGGCTGCTGCTGTTTCGGGCTCGGAAGAAGGTCGCCGCTCTGCTGACGAAGGGAGAGGCGCGATGAGTGTACTGGTGTGTTCGCGCAGAGACGAGGTGCGTGCGATGCTGGCGTTGGGGCATTGGCCTGCGGCGTGTGCGGCGGAGCTTCGTGAGCATGTGGAGAGTTGCGCCGAGTGCCGCGCGGTGGCGAGCTTTACGCTGGCGATGCAGGATGATCGCAAGCGGGCTGCGCCTGTGTTGCCCTCTGCAGAGCTGGTGTGGTGGAGGGCGCAGCTGCGCAAGCGGCAGGCAGCGATGGAGCAGGTGCGGCGGCCTCTGCGGCGTGCACAGATCTTTGCGGTGGTGCTGAGTCTTTGTGTCGCCGTGGGGCTGGCTGTATGGCTGACGATGAGTGTGGGGTGGAGTGTGTGGACGTCGCTGGTGACGAGGCAGCCGGTGGGGGTGTGGACGTTGTCGCTGGCTGTAGCGGCAGTGTTGTTGCTGTCGGGCATGGCGGTGTATCTGCGATTGTACGCAGAGTAACGTAAGCGACGGAGAGTGGGAGAGCGCTGCGGTATCATCGGCTGAATCCAGGCGGGGAGACGGCGATGTGCTTTTCGGCGACAGCAAATTTTGTTGGCAGCGGTGTGTTGGGTGTGGTGACACTGACCAAGGTGAAGCATCGGCGAGAGCTGCTGTTTGCTTCGCTGCCAGCGCTGTTCCCGCTGCGCCAGTTCACAGAGGGTTGGCTGGGGCTGGATGGATACTTCTCGCCGCAGTTTACGCACAACATGGGAGCAGCGTTTGTGCTGTATGCGCAGGGGCTACTGCCTTTTCTGATGCCGTTGAGCGTGATGTTGTTTGAAGAGACACGCGCGCGACGCAGAGCGATGATGCCGCTGGTGGTGCTCGGCGGATTGCTGACGCTGTACATGCTGTGGGGGTTGACGGCGTATCCGTTGCAGGTTTCGGTGGTGCGGAACAGCATAGTGTATGTGAACTATGCGACGAACCGAACGTGGGTGGCGGCGTTACATGTGATTGCGACGTGCGGCTCGCTGTTTATGTCAAAGGTGCCGGTGATGGTGGCGTTCGGCGCGGCGAACCTGCTGATCCTGCTGGTGGTGATGGCGGTGAAGCGGTATGCAGGAACGTCTGTGTGGTGCGCGTATGCGACGCTGGCGAGTGTGATCATCCTAGCGTACTTCTGGAAGAGCTCCGGGATACGGCCGTTTAAGTATCTGCCAATAGGTTAGGCGGGCAAGTGGCTTAAGTACGGAGCTGCAACAGGTGCTTGTGGGGAGAAACTCTGTCGGAGTGCTGAATCGGCGGCGATCTGCTGCATGCGTCGGTGTGTCTACAGAAATTCAGCAACGGCGCGGGTGAATTTCCGAAAAACAGTAGGGTGAAGATAAACGCTTGTTTCATCAGTTTGGCCCTGTTTGTTTGCTATGCGGTGGTGAAACGGAGGCAGTTCCGTGGTGCGGGTTGTGAGGTGCGAAACCTCCGCAACATTCTCCTTGACGGGTGAGGAGGTGGGCGAGTATTTTTCTGTGGCTTCTAAAAACTACAAAAAACGAAGCTCAAACAAATTGCGGAACCCAGGGTTCCACGGAGGCAGCGGGCACAGATGAATCCAAAATCGAACAGGGACCAGGTGGAAGCGGTGAAGTGCAGTTTTGGGGCTGCGCGAGAGCGCCTGATGAGAAAGACCCGCTGGGTACTCGCCGGAGCGTTTGTCGCTGTTGTGTTGCTGTGTGGGCGCGACGCCATGGCGCAGCAGATTACGGGCGCGATTGCGGGAACGGTGGCCGATGGTCAGGGTGCCGTGGTTCCAAACGCAACGGTGAAGGCGACCAACATTGCTACGGGTTACTCGCGCACAGGCGTGAGCGACGCGGCAGGTGCGTACAACCTGCAGTATCTTCCGGTGGGCAACTACACGGTTGAGGTGACGGCGCAGGGGTTCAAGAAATTCGTGCAGCAGAACCTCGAGATCACGGTCGATCAGACACAGGCGTTGCCAGTTGCGTTGGCGATTGGTGAGGTGAGCGAGGTGATTACGGTGACAACGGCCCCGCCGCTGGTGAACACAACCAGCGAGACTCTGGGACGCACAATCTCTCCAGAGGAGATTAATAACCTGCCGCTGGTGAATCGCAATGCGTATACGGAGCTTTCGCTTACGCCGGGTATTCAGAGCAACAGCGCGAGCTCGCAGACGAATCCGAATGGAACGCCGAACTTCGTGGTGGGTGTTCCTTCGACGCAGGTGATTGTGAATGGCGGCGTCGACGGTGGCGTACCGATGGTGAGCTTCTACCTGGATGGCGGCTTCAATATGACCGGCATTCGCAACTACGGAAACGCATTGCCGAATCCCGATGCGCTGGAAGAGTTCCGTGTGGAGACCAGCAACTTCGCGGCGCAGTACGGCCGCATGTCGGGCGCGGTGGTTACTGCGGTGACGAAGTCGGGCACGAATCACTTCCATGGCTCGGCGTTCGAGTTCATCCGTAATACCGATTTGAATGCGTATTCGTGGGTGCCGACAGGCGCGCAGAATCCTTCGACGAAGCTAAACCTGCCCTTGCACCGCAACCAGTTTGGCGTGACGGTGGGCGGTCCGATCAAGAAAGACAAGGCGTTCTTCTTTTTCAGCTATGGTGGCCTGCGGCAGACCAGCGGACAACTGCTGACCGGCGGCATTGTGCCGACGGCACTGGAGCGGCAGGGTGACTTTACGCAGTCGCCGATTCTGCCTGACAAGCCGGGAACGACGGCGGTCTGGACGGGTACAAACACCTCGGTGAATTGCCAAACTGCTACACCTGGGTGCATTCCGCAGGCGTCACTAGACCCGACCGCCGCAAACCTAATGGCGAAGCTGGTGCCTCTGCCGAATACGAATGTGAATGTGACTGCCAACGCTGCGACGGGACAAAGAGCTGGGACGTATTTGGAGGGCTACACGGGCAACTATACGACCCCAACGACGGAAGATGAGTATCTGGGCAAGTACGACCAGCAGATCGGCGACAAAGACCACCTGTTTGGAAGCTACTTCACGATCAAGACGGTGAGTGGCGCCTATGGCGGCGGCAACATTCCGTACATGATCAACCAGTCGAACGCGCGGCAGCAGGATTTGAATGTCAGCGACGTACATACGATCAGCGCGACGAAGGCCAACCAAATCTGGCTTACGCTGACACGCGTCGCGGGCGGGCGCGTGAACCTGCCGGCTACCGATCTAAGCTCGTTCGGATCGAACTTCAACATTCAGGGACCGAAGGCTTATCCGGAGCTTGTGGTTTCTTCTGGGTTCACCGCCGGCGGTTCGCTGGCAGGGCCGGTGAGCGATACGAGCTTCTACGGTATCCGCGATGTGTTTACGCTGACCCTCGGCCACCATGCGCTGAATGTTGGAGGCGAGTTCTCGCTGGAGAAGGACGCCGTGGCGGGCAACCTATACAACTTCGGCATCTTCAACTTCCAGACATCGGGGCCGACTTCAACTAAGAACAGCCCGATGGCGGATTTTGTAGCTGGCCTGGTAGCGTCAATGGAGCAGGACACGCCCTATCACACCGTGACGAGCTACTTCTTCGGAGCGGGTTTCGTACAGGACGCTTGGAAGATCACTCCACAGCTGACGGCGAACCTGGGCCTGCGGTATGACATCGAGCAGGCGCCGGTGGAGTCGACCAACCTGACCGACGCCTTTGTCCCGGGGCAGCAGTCGACCAAGGTGCCCTCGGCTCCGCTGGGTGTGGTGTTCCCGGGTGATGCGGGGATTCCTCGTGGCGTCGCGGAGACCTCGCATGACCATGTGTCTCCGCGTGTGGGCCTTGTATTCGATCCGTTTGGCAATGGAAAGACTGCGTTCCGTGCGGGTGCGGGTATGTTCTTTGGCAGCGTTTCGGGCAACGAGTGGAACCAGCCTGGCAATGCTCAACCATTTGCAATACGCCAGACCTTCAGCTCGATCACCTCGCTGACCAATGTGTATGGCAATCCAGCGTCGTTCCCCACTGGCGATCCGTTCCCGTACACCTACAATCCAACGTCGCCCCGTTTTCTTCCGGCAGCGGCGGTGGAGTCGATACAGCCGGGCTACAAGTGGCCGGTGGCTTATCAGCTGAATGCGGCCGTGGAGCAGCAGATGCCCTGGGGAATCAGCCTGCAGACGTCGTATGTAGGCAACTTCGTGCGGCATGTGCCTGACGGTATCGACGGCAATAATCCGGTGTATGCGCCGGGGGCGACGTCGACGCAGACGAGCATTACGGCGCGACGCCCGTACAACGATAATGGCGCGCTGGGACAGGTGATTCTGATCACGTCGGGACAGACGGCAAACTACAACTCGCTGCAGGTTTCGGCGCACAAGGCGTTGACCAGCCACCTGCTACTGAATGGCTACTACGTCTGGAGCCACTCGTTGTGGAGCGCGAACTCGAGTGCGATCGGAATTGCGACGGCGCAGAACTTCAGCGCGCTGAACGAAGAGCGTGGCCCTTCGGACAACGATAAGCGGAATGCGTCGTCGATCTCAGCGGTGTACAAGATCGACTATTACCGCGGCGATAGTCTGCTGGTGAAGAACCTCGCGAACGGCTGGAAGGTTTCGGGGATCTCGTTCTTCAACAGCGGTACGCCGTTCAACATCACGACGGGTTCGGACAAGAATCTGGATAGCTATAACAACGATCGTCCGAACCTTGCGCCGGGTGTGACGAAGAGCCAGATCCAGCTTGGCGGCCATCGGAGCCGTTTTGTGGAGGCCAACTCAGGTTGGTTCAATACGACGGTGAATGGCTCGGCTGCATTCGTGCCGAACGGTCCTGGTGTGGCGGGAGGCATTGGACCGGGTGGCGCAGACGGCAATGTGCCGCGTGACTATCTGGTTGGACCGGGCTTCCGCGATATCGACATGGCGGTGGAACGCGACTTTGCGCTGCCGCATGGCACCGGGTTCGAGTTCCGCGCCGAGGCGACGAACGCGTTCAACCTGGTCAGCCTGAATAACCCGACGGCGACGTTGTCGTCGGGAAACTTCGCCAAGATCACGTCCGCAGCGCCGAACCGGATCTTCCAGTTCGGCGGACGGATTACGTTCTAGAGCGATTCCCGAAATGATGTAGACTGATTTTGGCGATTTTCTGTGGCGAAGTCGATATGGGGAAAGCGTATGGGGACGACCTGCGTCGGAAAGTTCTGTCTGCGTACGATGCAGGCGATGGAACGTTGGCAGAGTTGGCGGAACGTTTTGTTGTGAGTGTGGGTTGGGCGAAGAAGATTTCTGCGCAACGGAATCGGACCGGACAAGCCGAGCGGGTGGCTCACCAGCCTGGGCGCAAGCCCAAGGTCGGAGTCCAGACACAGCAGCAGGTCATTGCCTGGGTGCGAGCTCAGCCTGACCTAACCTTAGCGGAACTATCTGCCAAGCTGCAGCAAGAGGCATCGGTTGAGCTGAGCCGGGGACGAGTTTGGTATTTGCTGCGAAAGCTTGGCCTGCGATTGAAAAAAAGTCGCTCCACGCCGCCGAGCGTGACAGCCAAGCCAATCTCCAACGCCGCGCAGAGTCCCTCTTCAAGATCGGAGCGGTCGCGGCGGAGAAGTTAGTCTTTCTCGACGAGAGCGGTGTGACCACTTCGATGACGAGGCTCTATGCTCGTTCTCTTGGAGGCCAGCGCATTGCTGAGGCCACGCCAGGGGGCCACTGGAAAGTCATGACCATTCTGGGAGCGATGAGCCTGCGCGGAATGATAGCGACGATGACCATCGAAGCCGCCACCGATGGGGACATCTTCCTAGTTTACGTCGAAAAGGTATTATGTCCCATGTTGCGCCCAGGCGATGTCGTGGTGATGGACAACTTGAGTTCGCACAAAGTCGACGGTGTGCGCAGGCTCATCGAACAGGCCGGCGCCGAGCTGCTTTATCTGCCACCTTATTCGCCCGACCTGAACCCTATCGAAAAGGCATGGGCAAAGCTCAAACAGTTGCTGCGCACAGCCAAGCCACGCACCAAAGAAGCTCTCGACAACTCCATCGCTGAAGCTCTTCCGCTCATCACTCCCGATAATGCCAGCGCCTGGTTCAAGCACTGCAAGGTCGGACTACACTAAAACGGGAATCGTTCTAAGCGATGGAGACGTGGAGTGAGGGAGCGGCGCTGAGGGCGTTGCTCCCTTATTGCTTGATGGCGGCGAGCTGGGCTTCGAGGTCCGCGATTCGTTTGTGCAGCGGAGCGATGGCTCGCTCGATTTCGGCTTCGGTAT
>CAJCIM010000164.1 GCA_903970395.1 Acidobacteriaceae bacterium | reverse complement strand
GGCTATGGCTCGTCCTCATCGCCGAATTCGATCTGGTCTTCGACATCGTGGTCGATCACGTTCGTGTTTAGCGACAGCATCGGCAGGCCCCTCTCCTGCAGCATCTGGTTGAGGCTTTTCAGGTCGCTCCTCTTCACCTCGTTCCACTGCTCCAGCAATCCGGCAAGCGGCTTGCCCATCTCATCGGCAGCCTCCACCTGTGTGGTCGTCGGCGCCACGTCCGCGTTCTGGATCTCATTCTCCAGCCGCGCCAGTTGCATACGAACCGACCCAATTGTCGGTGCCTGCGGCCCTCCGGGCCCGCGTCGTCCGCCACCGCGCTCCTCACCGCGCTCTACGCCGATGATCTTCTCCAACTTGCTTTCTAGTTCGCTCGATTCGCCGCTCGGCCCCTTGTAGCCGTCTGCCTCCATCTGTTTACGCAACATCGTTGCTTCATGGATCGCAGTCGTCGCCTGCATCATCTCGTCGTACATCGCCTTCGAGATCATGAACTGCTTCTGTAGGTCGGTGACCGGTGTCTTTACCCTCGGATCCATGACGACTGTCAGAGGAGCTGACATAGTCTTGCCCGATGCAGTCATCTTCACAGTGTATGAACCCGGCACTACCCACGGAGACGACGACACCGCAGGCGTATCATGCGGCACCGCCTGCTCTGCATCCGGCCCGGTCGACATTCCCGGAACCTCTGCATAGTGCATGTCCCACAGAAAACGATGATGCCCAGGCGCTGTCTCCACCACCCTCGGCATGCGTGCCCAAAGCGTCGGATCCGGATATCGTGGATCAAGCGGCGGCACTGGATCGGTGCTCGCAAACTTCGCCACGGTCTCACCCTTGCTATCGTCAATCTCCAGCGTCACCACACCGGCAAACTTCGGTCCAAGGTAGTAGTCGATCACCGCACCATTCGGTGGATTCTCACCTGTCGCCATCTCCGGCGGCCACGGCGTCGGCGGGTTCATATCATTGCGAATCCGCATAGCCACCTGCGGCGTGTACAGATGCGCGTTCTCCGCCGTCAGCTTCTCGCTGTACTGCCGCAGAGGAGTCACGTCATCCAAAATCATGTACCCACGTCCATGCGTCGCAGCGATCAGGTCGTCGTCCTTCACCTCAAGATCGCGAACCGACACCGCTGGCATATCGAGTCGCAGGCTGTGCCAGTGGTCGCCATCATCGAACGACACATACACCTGCGTCTCGCTTCCCGCGTACAGCAGGCCTTTGCGCTTCGGATCTTCACGAATCGCGCTCGTCGCCGCACCGTCGGGAATCCCGTTGTCAATCTCCTTCCACGTCTTGCCTCCGTCATGCGTGCGGAAGAGATGAGGCCGCATATCATCCAGCCGTAGCGTGTTCACCGCCGCATAGTCCGTCTGGGCGTCGAAGTGTCCGGCGTCCATATTGAACACCTTCCAAAACGGCTTCATCTCCGGCGGTGTCACGTTCGACCAGTTCGCACCTCCATCCGTAGTCGTCCAGATCAACCCATCGTCAGTGCCCGCCCACAACCGGTTTCCATCCAGAGGCGATAGTCCGAGCGAGTAGATCACTCCACGGCGTGTTGGCTTGGCCGCAGGAGAATCTTTATAGCTGCCAATGACCTCTGGCAGTTCATATGTCTCGCGGCTCAGGTCCGGACTTACCTTCTTCCAGTCCAAGCCGCCATTCTCGGTCAGCCACAGGAAATTTGTCGCAAAGTACAGCTTGTGCGGATCAACCGGCGAAAACTGCAGCGGCTCGGTTCGTACCGTGCGATATCCACGTGTCGCCTGCGGCTCCACATTCTGCACCTGCCCTGTCCGCCGGTTATACTTGGTCACTTTGCCACCGTACACAATGTCCGGGTCTAAGGGATCGGGCGCTGCATAACCGTACTCTTCAATCCCTGCCGGATGCCAGTCATGAAATGTGATGCGTCCATCATTGCTGCGACTCGCCACACACGCGCTACCTGAGTCCTGCTGGCCACCGCAAACTCGATACGGGAACGCATTGTCCGTCGTCGCGTGGTACATCTGCGCCGTCGCCTGGTTGTACCACTGCGTCCAGCTCTGTCCACCATTCATGGTTATGATCACACCCTGATCGCTCGCCAGCGCAATGATCTTCGTGTCGTTCGGATTGATGAAGACGTTCTGATAGTCGTCCCCACCCGGCGACCCGCGCAGACCGAACCACGTCTTGCCCGCATCCTTCGACCGCCAAGTCACCACGCTCGCGACGATGATCGTGTTCGGATCCTTCGGGTCGACCCGCGGCACCGGTACATCGCCGCCACCAATGCGAGCTTCAGGTCGCGTGTCATTCTCTGGAGCATGAACCCAAGTTTCGCCGCCATCATCCGAGCGCATCAGGAGCACACCGCCGCGTACCCGCGCCACCTCAGCGTAAATCCGCTTCGAGTCCGACGGCGCAATAGCGATGTTCACCTGCAGCTGGTCATCCGGCAGCCCACCGCCGGTCACCTTGGTAAAGGTCTCGCCACCATCCGTCGACCGGAACATCCCTCCGTGATCGCCGATGAACGCGCCGTTCTCCCAGGGGCCCTCCTGTCGCTGCCACATTCCCGCGTAAACAATCTGCGGATTGCTCGGGTCGATCTCCACATCCGACGCGCCCGTTATGTCGTCGATGTACAGTACGTTCTTCCACGTCTTACCGCCGTCCAGCGTGCGATATAGACCACGATCCTTGTTCGGGCCATACGGATGCCCCGTCACCGCAACAAAAACCTTCTCCGGGTTCTTCGGATCGATCGCGATCTGCCCGATCTGCTGCCCATCGCGAAGGTCTGGCAGGTGCGTCCAGGTCTTGCCCGCGTCGGTCGACTTATAGACACCATCGCCTGTCGAAAGGTCGGGCCGTTGCAAACCCTCGCCGCTACCTACATACACAATATTCGGATTGGAGTCGGACACCGCAATCGCGCCAATCGAGCCTGACGGCTCCTTGTCCCAGATACTCAGCCACGTCGCGCCGCCATCGGTAGTCTTCCAGACACCGCCGTTCACGCCGCCAAAGTAGAACGTGCTCGGCTCGCTCGCCACACCAGCCAGCGCACGAGTCCTGCCGGCACGCATCGGCCCAATCTCGCGCCAGTGCATCGCTCCGTACGTCGCCGGAACATTCTGCGCCCGTACCGCGTGCACATTGATAAGACTCGCGAAAACAACCGCACCTGCCACAGCGGCACGAAAGATGAATAACCTACGATCGGCGTTTATCACAACAGAATCCTCTGCAGAGAAGGTATCCCTGCGCAATGGCGCGAGTTTACTCCAACCCAGCGTATCCCACAGCGGCTTTATCGCTATGTCGTCTCAGACGGAGCCGCGCCCTAAAAAGACTCTACGAAATCTCCGCAGCGCTCTTCGCAGTCCGTAAGCCCCGCCCATGCAGCCACACCCGCGCGATCACAGCCGCCACGCTCACCAGGCAGGCAATCTCCAGAAAGACCTTCCCTCCATCCAGGAGGTCAGGATGCCCATCCTTCAACTCGGGATCCGTCAGAATGCTGTGCACAAACAGCAGCACCATCATCGGAAACGCCGCATAGTGCAGCCTCCTCCAAACCGGCCGCCCAATCTGCAGCCGCAGCAGCGATGAACCAATAATTAGCACCACCAGGTACGCCGCCAACGCCCCCACTGTATTCAGCGTCGGCTGCAGCGGCGAGTGCACTGGCCACAGCAAGTCCACCACAGTAAACTGCCGCGTCGACTGAAACAGCAACACCACCGGATGCGCCAGCGTCAGTGCGACCGCCAGGTAGGCCGTCCACTGATGCAGGGCAAACACATTCACCCTCCGGTAAGGCCAGCAGCGTACTGGGCTATAACGCAAAGAGATTAGCATCCCCAACAGCAGATTCAGCGTAGCCGCTCCCGCAGCTCCCAGCCCCAAATACGAACATAAATCAAGTAACGTCATCCCACTCCCTTCCAAAATCTGGATGTGATTTTACCCGTGCTTGTCGTCTCTTTCGCCATTCATGAAGGGTGCATCCGGAGAAACTCAACACAAAATTTCATTCGGCTTTAGACGGCCGTTTTCAAGCAGTTACGATTCCTCCAACAGGAAATCGCCTTTGAAACCATTTTGAAAATAACAGCACGTATGCTATTTCTCTCCTGTTCACATTTGCACTCTTTCGTTACTGCCTCAGGCATACGATCGACCGTTACTGACGGTCGCACGCTTGCTGACTCGTAGTTACTATGTCCAACCATATCGCCAGCCGCGCGTTGCCAGCTACG
>CAJCIM010000163.1 GCA_903970395.1 Acidobacteriaceae bacterium | reverse complement strand
TATATCGCCCGTATACGTTGGACACACAGGACTACCCATCAACATCACCCAGAGCGGCGAGATCCCCGGTGCATCCCAGCGCCCGAACGGAAATCCCCAGCTCCTGAAACTCGCGAATCCGACCAAAAACGGACCCGCGCTTCAATACTTCGACTCTCCGCAGACCGACCCGAACTTCCCACTGACGGCCTCAGGACCGGTCTTCAACACTATCAATGGAATGAGAACCCAGATCACCCCTACAGGATTCGGGAATGTCTCGCGTGACTCGAACCGGGCTCCTGGCGAAGTGGATTTTGACGCATCCGTCTCGAAGGACTTCAAGATCATCGAACGGCTCAAATTCCAATTCCGTGTCGACGCCTTCAACGTCATCAACCACACCAACTTCACCTCGCCAAGCGGCTCACTCACCGTCACCGAGGTCGGCACCGCGGCGACCTTCGCTACCTCTTCGGGCTTTGGTAAAATCACTGGCACACAACCCAACCGTACAATGCAAGCCTCAACGCGCTTCTTCTTCTAATAGCGTTGCGAGCATCTGAATTCCAGAAAGGCCATCCGTGAGGGTGGCCTTTTACACTCAACAATGTCGCTAAGACCTATTGTGCGCGAACTTTGCCCGGAGATTCATATTGATGATTGCCATGATACGCACGTGTCTCTTCGTCACATCACTTCTATGCGTCGCCGCGACGACAGCAGCCAGTGGTCAATATGCGCATACCCGGGGCACTGAAGTTCTCGATGGGAAAGATGAGCCTCTCCAACTAAAAGGCACCAATCTCGGTAACTGGCTCGTGCCAGAAGGTTATATGTGGAGCTTCGACGGAGGTCCGCAGTCTCCCAAAGAGATCCAGTCTTATGTCACGGAGCTCCTGGGGCCTACCCGAGCCGATCAGTTCTGGCACACGTACCGCGAGCGGTATATCAGTCAGGATGACATTCGCTTCATCCGTGCGCAGGGCTACAACTCGATCCGCGTTCCCCTACATTGGCAGCTCTTCCAATCCGACGATGCAGAGGGGTTCCGTTTGCTTGATCGTGTTGTGCAATGGAGCCACGAGGCCGGTCTTTACGTCATCCTCGATCTACACGCCGCGCCCGGCGGGCAGACCGGCACCAACATTGACGATGGCCATGGGTATCCCTGGCTTCTTCGTGACCCCGGTGCGCAGCAGCAGACCATCGATCTGTGGCTTCGCCTCGCACGCCACTATCGCAAGTCCACCACAGTTCTCGGTTACGACTTACTCAATGAGCCGATCCCTAACTATCCTGGCTATGAGGTGCTGCACCCAGAACTCGAACCACTCTACAAACGCATCGCTGCTGCCATTCGCACTGTGGATAGACACCACATTCTCATCCTCGGCGGCGCAGAGTGGGACGGCGACTTCTCCGTGTTCGGGCCGCCTTTCGACAGCAATACTATTTATCAACTCCATAAGTATTGGACTGGAGTAAATCAAACAACGCTGCAACCGTTCATCGACTACCGTACCAAGTATCATGTGCCGATCTGGCTCGGCGAATCAGGAGAAAACACCGACACCTGGGTGATGCACTTCCGCGAGTTGCTCGACCAGAATGCCATTGGCTGGGCTTTCTGGCCCTACAAGAAGATGCAGGCCACATCAGCTCCGGTCAGCTTCGCGCCTCCAGCAGGCTGGGACCAGATCGTCGCCTATGCCAAACTGTCTCGCGGAGACGGTAATGTAAAACAGCGAATACAGCAACGCCCACCACAGCCGGTCATCGACGCCGCATTCGCGACCCTACTAAACAATATAGAATTCCACCATTGCACTGTTAACGCCGGTTACATCCATGCTCTGCTGCCAGAAGCTCCCGCATTGCTTGAAGCTTCGCCCGGCACAGGGCATCCATAACTCGTTCTATATCCGACACCATTACTTAGAGCTGGGATCTATCTTCCGAATTTGACCACAGCCCCAGCGCCGAATCGAGCATAGTTCTGAACGTTATCCGTGCTGTTTGCGAACTGAGTTCGAACCCATTCGACGTCGACGGCGCGGACCGCGAAGTGCTTTGAAAGGCTATAGTCGAGCCCGCCACCGAGGTTGAGGGCAAGGCTGTTGGAGCTGTTCTGAGCGGCAGTAGTGCCCGGCAGGGTGGTCTTGAAGGCGTTGGCTTCGCCGACCAGTGCCTGTCCGTACAGTGAGACGCGGTGCCCATTGTGCCAGCGGTATCTAGGGCCGAAGGTGGCCGTCAGTTCGGAGAACGGCACACCGCTGGAGCCGACCGAGGCGATGTGCTGGCCGGTGAAATCGGTGCCGAGGCCGAAGCCTCGCCAGATCTCTGCACCCAGTTGCACGGAACCGCCTTGGAGCCAGACGCTCTGGGTGGTGTTGGCTTTGAGGGTGCGCTGGGCGGTGTAAGTCAGGGCCAGGTCTATCTTGGGCGCGGCCGACTCCTGCGCGTGCAGGGTGCCCGCACACATGGCGAGAAGGATCGATGCGCTGGATATCAAGAGACGTGACACTTGCGGCAAACTCCTTGAAGGTATTTGGCTCTGCTGTCCGCTCATTGCACGGTGAGCGTAACAGAGGTGGTGTGCTGTAGGACGGCTCCGTTAGCACCCGTTGCGGTGCCGATGAGGTTGATCGTGTAGGTCTGCGCCGGCTGGCCTAGCAGTCCGCTGGCTGAGCCGCAGCCGGTGAGTGTGGCGAGACCACCGAGGGCACCCAGCATGGCCAACGAGAGCAGGAACTTCATCCTGCCAGCGCGGCGGCGCAGCTTACGGCTGAAGGTGAATGGCAACAGCAGCAGAGCGAGCGAGATCGTGCCGCCACCGAACAACGCCGGAGAGTGAACCGAAGCTGTCGCGGCGGTCTGAACGGTCAAGGTCGCTGTCGCAGGGCCGGAGCCGAGATTGATCGATGGCGGCGTGAAGGTCGCGGTGGCTCCCGGCGGCAGCCCGGTGAGGGAGAGCGCGATCGGGAAGCTGAAGGGTCCGTCGAGCGACTGCAGCACGCCGGAGAAGGTCGCCGACGTTCCCGGCACGACCGACAGGACGGAGACGCCGGAGACGGCCAACTGGAAGTCTTCGACCAGCTGCGGGAGGGTCGCCGAAGAGCTGGTGGTGAAGTTGGCATCGCCGCTGTAGACGGCCGAGATTGCGTCCGTGCCAGTAAGCAGCGCCGCGGTTGAGATCGAAGCGCTGCCGCCGGAGACAGGCGAGGAGCCGATCAGGATGCCGCCGTTGTAGAAGGCAACGTTGCCGCTGGGTGCTCCGAGGCCGCTGGGCTTGACCGTGGCGGTGAAGGTGATGGCCTGACCGGTGAGAGCGGTGGGAACGTTGGTAGTCAGCGTCGTCGTCGTTCCGGACTGTGTGCCTGTGCCCGCCAGCAGGATTGTCTGCGGGACGGTGCCTGCGCCGCCGAAGACCACCGAGCCGCTGGTGGCTCCGGGCGCGGTCGGCAGGAAGGCGACGTTCTGCGTGCAGCTTGCTCCGGGAGCGAGGCTGATCGGCGTGGCCGTGCATGTGCCACCCGATGCTGTCGTAAAGCTGCCGGTAAAGCTGATGGAGGCAACCGCGATGGCCGCGCTGCCGGTGTTGGCCAGCGTCACACTCTGCGGCGTGCTGGCGATGCCGACACCATCGTTGGTGAAGGTGAGCAGCGGCAGCGACGACTTGCGGATGCGCTGGTCGAGCGTGTCGGCAAGGACCAGGTTGCCCGAGGCGTCGGGAGCGACCGACTTCGGTGCGTTGAGGATGGCGCTGGTCGAGGCTCCTCCATCGACGCCGAAGCCCTGCGCGCCGGTGCCGACGACGGTGGCGATCGCGCCGCCGTTGACCAGCTTGCGGATGCGCTGGTTGTCCGAGTCAGCGACGTAGACGTTGCCGCTGGCGTCGATGCTGACGCCGCTGGGACGAGCGAGCTGCGCCGCTGCAGCACTTGCGCCGTCGCCAGAGAAGCCGCCCGAGAAGCTGACGCCGCCGCTGCCGGCGACCGTGCCGATGTTGCCGCCAACCGTGAAGACGCGGATGCGCTGGTTCAGGCGGTCGGCGACGTAGATGCTGCCTGTGCTGCTGACCGCAACGCCGGTCGGCGAGTCCAGAGCTGCAGCTGTCGCTGCGCCGCCATCGCCTGCGTAGAGCTCTTCGCCGTCGCCAGCGATAGTGCTGATGTTGCCGCTACCGAAGCCGGAGACCTGAATCTCGCGGATGCGGTGGTTGTTGGTGTCGGCGATGTAGACGTTGCCGCTCGTATCGACTGCTACTCCGGTGGGCAGAGCGAGCTGCGCGGCGCTGGCTGCGCCGCCGTCGCCTGCGAAGCCGGGTGTTCCGGTTCCGGCGACGGTGGTAATCGTGCCGCCAAAGACTTTACGAATGCGGTGGTTGTGCGAGTCTGCGATATAGATGTTGCCGCTCGCGTCCACGGCTACGCCGGTGGGCGTGTCCAGCTGCGCTGCCGTCGCCGTGCCACCATCGCCGGAGAAGCCTTCCGCTCCGGTGCCTGCGATGGTGGTGATCGTACCGCTCGGAGTGATCTCGCGGACGACGTGGTTGTTCGTATCTGCGACGTACAGGTTGCCGCTCTTGTCGTACGCCACCGCTCCGGGCTGCGCTACCGTCGCAGAGCTCGCCGCGCCGCCGTCGACGCTGTAACCGAGGGTGCCTGTGCCTGCTATTGTGCTCGCCGTCGCGCCTGGCGTTACCGTCAGGATGCCTTGTGAGTACGCGGCCGTGGAGCACAGCAGCAGCATCGCTGCCGATACCCAGGGCTTCCCCTCCGGTACTTTTTGACCCAAGATCCTCAGCGCAAAGGGCTTAGCGGTGGACCTAAAAGACAAACTCTTGTTTCGATTCGGCTTAGCCACCGAGAGCGCGGCGTCTTGAATCGGCTCCATCGGATGGTTCGCTATCTCTATTATAGAGGGCGTGTCAAGCTCGCTGGCGTCTTCGGAGGAGCTTATGGGTTGGGACGATGCTTGGGTCATAAGAGACAAAGAGCCTGCGATTTGCTGCGCGACGGAGAGACGCCGGCGCGAGAGACGATGTTGGAACGGCCCGATCATGCGTGTACCTCTTCGGCTTGCTCTTGACCAGCGAGCCCGCTGATGGAAGTGGACGGCTCTGGCGACGTATTTGCGCGCAGCCAGCGCGTCATGCGGGGATAAGCCGAGGGCTGGCCGTCGATCGGACGGGTCGTCAGATCCATCCACCACAGCATGGGGACGCCGGGTTGATCGCCGCCTTGATAGCGCGCGATGAGAGACTGCGCCTGGCCCTTGTATCCGTGCTCGTGAAAGACGACCTCCGGCGGAAGACCGAGGTGCAGCGCAGCGGCATAGGACCACGCTATCGCTGCCATCTCTTCGCTGCCGTCGGTGGTGGGTGCGGGCGAGTCCGCATAGCGCCGGTCAGGGGGCATCACCGCCAGGTGGCCGGCCTCGTGGAGCAGGTCCCCCGGATACAGCAGCGTGTCGAGATCGACGTGAAGACCGCCACGAACCATGCGTATGCCCGGCAAAAAACCCTCGGGTATAGGGCGCAGATCCACCGTGAGCCCGATCTCTTGAACAAAAGTCAGAATGGTATCAAGGACGAAGGGGCGATCGATCTGGCGACCATCCAATAGCGCGATTTGCGCCTCCGGCTTTTGTGGTGCGGGCTTGCGACCGGCCATGCCGGAGGGACGCCATTCCATCTCAAAGGAGAATTCGTCGCTCGCGATCTTCTCGAAGCCGAGACGCTGATAGAGATGGACGGCGCGGTCCTGTGTAATGACGCGAAGGCGCATGGCCACGCCCTCTACCTGCGCGAGCTGCTGGATCTGGCGGACGGCCCAACCGCCGATGCCGCGGTTGCGGTGCTGGGGCAGCACGGCCAGATCGATGGAGCGGTAGCAGTCCGTCTGCCGGTCGATAAGATGGCGTCCGACCGGCGTGCCATCCTCGAGACACAAAATCATGTCGAGTGCATGGGGAAAGGTTGACCCATACGACATATGGCGAGCGTTGAACTGCATCTGCAGCAGAGGCCCAAGCTGTTCCGTGGTCAGTCCGAGAGGGGCAAGTTCCTCGCCCTTGTTGGAGCAGAACAGCTCAAAGAGCAGCGGAGTATCCTCCGCTGCTGCTTGCCGCCATGTGAGGTGTTCGGTCATTGCTGTTCTTGTACTCGTGTGCAAGTTGGTACAGGTTTTAGTTGCGCGACGGGAAGATGCCGGTCATGGCGATCAGGAATGTAACGGCGAGGAACGGTGACTGGGTGCTGAGAGGAATGCTGCTGCCAGCGTTGCCTGTAACACCGCCCGGGGTGGCCGTGATCGAACCTGCATTGAGTGCTGCCAAGCCGGTATTTACGGTGGCGTACGCGGTGCCAGCACCGTGGGTACCGGAGACACCGGTAATAGAACCGGCAAGGTAGTTGCCTGACGGTGTCGAGGCACCGGAAGCTGCGGTGGTGCCCAGGACATTGAGGCCAGGCGAGGCTGCATTGGCGAAAGTGGTGTGATTATGCGCGGGCAAATTGGAAAGCAGGATGCTTGTATTCGGACTGCCACTGGACTCGCCAACCGTGTACGTAGGAAGACCGGGGCCTTGGCCCTGGTGGATCGGTGCACGGCCACGGAAATCAGGCAGCCCGAAGGTCGTCGTTCCGTTGCCACCGTAAGTAGTGCCGAGGATAGAAAATAGAGCCGTGTTCTGCGAGATCGACAACAGTTGTCCGTTGCACATCTGCCATCCATTGATTGCGAAGTTGCCCGCAAACATTCGTACTTCGCCGAGATAAGGTTCTGCCATCACCACTCCTATTGCCCGTAGGCTGTTGCGGCACCTCTCACGTGCCTCTTACGCTGCAAGAGCGGACATCGGTCCGGAATTTGCGCAACGGCTCTGGGAAAACCAAGCCTTACATCCATCACTCAATCCGAAGCGGTTCTTGTCTTGTTTCGGTCGGTTTTTAAGCTATTTACAGATCACAACACCTGTTAAGACCCCGAAGCGGAGGCCGCAGCGACGGTGATACAGAAGTGCTCCCGGACTGGAGAAACGGTCATCGTTGGCCGCTCACCCGTGAATTCGGGATCCATCTGAGGGGCGGCGGCGGCGGCGATGAGGTGGTATTCGCCGAGGGGAACGTAATTTCGATTGATTGCAAACTCTGCGTGGAAGAAGCCGTTGACCGAAGGAGTGAAACGTATCGCCCCTGTAGAACCGTTGCCCAATATGAAGGCCTTGCGCGAGCGGATTGCGACTCCATCGGTGTCAAGAGCCGCGAACGTCAACATAAAGCGCCGCAAGGTAGTGACCATGGCAGCGTGGTCGAAGCCCGGGTTCCAGTCAATCGATATCCATTCACCATAATGAACGACCGGGCATGACCCTGAAGACAATGGCACAACAACGTGCGGGTGAGCTGCCGCAACAGCACCAGCGTTCCCGGTCGATGCTGTCTGCGCCGCAGCCGAGACGCAGAGCAGCAGGCCCAAACCAGCCATCCAAGTCCGTTTCGCAATGTGCCTTCCTGTCGCTTGTTTCATCACTCTTCTCCGCACTCTAGTCAACCGCCCTCTGTCAGCCGTTTCTCTCCTCCGTCGTCGTGAACTGTATATCTCTCTGCAGTTCAGGACGACGCGAGGTTACTGGCAAGCCGTGGTTGCGCTGATTGCATAGAATGGGTTGCCATTCGTCTCCGTAATCTGCCAATAGAGCGTATCGCCTTTAGCGACCGCAATCGAACCGGTCATGGTGCAGCTCTGTGTATTGCCTGCCGCTGCAGTCCCTGTCAGGGGACATGACAGGACGGACGTTCCGTTGTGGAAGACAGCGACCGTGACGGTGTCCGCTGCCGGACCGGGGCCGTAGTTTTTCATCGCTGCATTCAGCGTCGTCAGGGTGCACGCCGACGGGGAGACCGTGAAGTTAGCCGTGCTCCCACCGTCCGTACCCAAGGCTCCAGAAGCGCTGCTTACGCCATTCATGTCGAATTGGGTTGGGCTTGGGTCTCCGGAGAAGCCATTCGCGGTATTGAGCGTATAGAATTGCGCGCCGGCCGACACCGAAGCGGCGGGCGTGGCCCACGCGCCGGTGCCACTGAGGAACGTGGTGGCTGAGGCGGTACCCGTGGTGTCGAGGTTGGAGACGCCAATGGTACCGGTCGCGATGTTGCTGCCGGTGATGGTTGCCGCTGCGATCTTCGTCCCGGTGACAGCACCGTTGCCGATGGTCAGCGCCAGGGAGCCCGCCGTGTTGGTGACGTCGCCGGTGTGCGCGGGTTCTGCGCTGGCGGGCAGGGTCACTACCGGCGTGGTCGGCACAGCGCCGCCCGCGCCAGTGACGTAGAGTTCCCCGGCCGACGTTCCGGCGGAGAGTGTAGTGCCACCGCCGCCGGAAGAGGAGGCGCGCACCTCAGCTCCGTAGAGATAGATGGAAAGCACCTGATTGACGGTCGCCGATGACTGGAGCGCGACACCGATGACCTGGCCGCTGGTCGGGTAGGTTGCACCCGCGTCGCGGCAGTAGCCGTTGCGGTCGAGACTGACCTGCACGTAGTGGCCAGCCGTCACCGTCGTGGTGTCGTCGGAGAACTGGCAGTTGACCACGCCGGAGAGCTGACCGGTGACTGTCGTACCGGTGACATCCGTTGCGACGCCGACGACTCCGTTCTGTGCGCTGATAAGCGCCAGTTGTACGTTGGTCGTTCCACCCTGGTAGGCGATGAGTTCATTGGCTACCAAGGGGCCGCTGCCGCAGGCACCGGAGCAGGAGGTGAAGGTCGCCGTATTGTTGCTGCCACCGGTGGAACCTGTCGCACCAGTTGTGCCGGTGGCTCCAGTGTTGCCTACAGCTCCAGTGACACCCGTGGCGCCGGTCGCGCCAGTAACGCCCGTGGCGCCAGTGGCTCCTGTTGCTCCCGTGTTTCCTGTCACACCCGTAACGCCGGTCGCGCCAGTAACGCCCGTGGCGCCGGTGGCGCCGGTCGCACCCGTAAGGCCGGTGGCGCCGGTTGCTCCTGTTGCTCCTGTTGCTCCTGTCACACCCGTAACGCCGGTCGCGCCAGTGACGCCCGTGGCTCCGGTCGCACCCGTAAGGCCGGTGGTACCCGTGGCTCCCGTTGCTCCCGTGTTTCCTGTCACACCCGTAACGCCGGTGGCTCCGGTGACGCCGGTCGCGCCCGTAAGGCCTGTAGCACCCGTCGCGCCCGTGTTTCCTGTAACGCCAGTTGCGCCGGTGGCGCCTTGAATGCCCTGGATACCTTGAGCACCTGTGGCACCAGTGGCTCCAATGACACCCTGGATGCCCTGAACACCCTGGATGCCTTGTGCACCGGTTGCGCCAGTGGCTCCGGTGCTTCCGGCGGCAGCTAGTATCGACCACACGGTCGGGTCACTGCCGGGTGTAACGTTGAAGCTTGCCGCGATCGCGATGTAGCTCGTGCCATTAAAGGTGACCGCTGAGTTGATCGGGTAGATCGTGCTATTGCTCCAAGTACCCTGGTAGTTGATTCCCGTAGCTCCGGTCGCACCCGTGGAGCCGGTCACACCGGTGGCGCCGGTTGCGCCGGTGACACCTGTTGCTCCGGTTGCACCGGTAGAGCCCGTGGCGCCGGTGAAGCCAGTGGCGCCGGTAGCACCAGTAACGCCGGTGACACCGGTGGCGCCGGTTACACCTTGAATGCCCTGGATACCTTGTGCGCCGGTTGCGCCTGTGGCTCCAGTTGAGCCAGTCACGCCTTGAATGCCCTGCGCACCGGTAGCTCCGGTTGCACCCGTGATGCCCTGGACTCCTTGTGCACCGGTTGCGCCTGTGACACCTTGAATGCCCTGGATACCTGGAATACCCTGTGCGCCGGTTGCGCCAGTCGCACCTGCCGCTCCGGTTGCTCCCTGCGAGGTGATGGTGATGTCGAGCGTGGCGGCGTGGCCGGTCTCGTCGTTCTCCTTGGAGTCAAAGAGCACGTTGCCGGATGCGGAGGTGAGCGCGAGGCCGAAGTTGGTGGCGGGGGTGGTGACCCATCCCTGCACGGTCGCGGTGACATCGAAGGTGACGTAGGTGCCTGAGGCGCCGGGGGTGAAGGTGGTGATGGCACCGCCGAGGCTGGGGATGGTTGCGAAGGTGACGACGGACTCGGACCATGCGGAGGTGACCGAGGAGAGTGTGACCGCGCCGGGCGTGTTGATGCGGTTGACGAAGAGCGTCAGCGAGGCGTGCGAGACCTGGTTGGCCGTGGTGCCCGCAGGCAGCGACGAGAGGTCGAACTGCAGCAGCGAGGTATAGCCGTTGCCTACGTCAAGGTTGGCCAGCGTGCCGAAGTTGGTCGACGGACGGGCGGAGCTGACGTGCGCGTCGCCGGTGAGGGTGACCTGAGTGGCATGAGCAGTGGAAGCAGCCACGCCAGCGAGCAGACACGCAATCAGGAAACTACGGCCGATTTGAACCTTCACGACGCACACTCCTCAACGGTCGCCTGCTTGCGGGTACATGGCCCAGGTTCCCGAGGTTACTCAAAATGGGGTTACCGCTCTCCGGGGCGCAAATCGTGCAAGCGCGGATTACGAGGAGTTCTCGGAACCCGAACAGAAGAAGACGAAGTGAGCCTTAGGAAGCTGACCCAGCGTACACGGTGATGGTGGTTTTCGAGAAGCGGATTGTGATTAATTTTGTGCGTCTGTAATTTTTCCGACGGAGGAGACCGTCATAGGACTACCAAAGCTTGGCGCGCGAGAGCCGTTTGCGGCTCATTTGGGAGCACAACACACAGAAGACAGCCCAGCAGGCAGCAGCGTTGCAGGTTATCCCATTTTGGAACGGCGGAAGACAAAGGTGCGTTGCGCGGAGAAGCTGACCAGGCTCAGCAACGCGTCGATGATCGCTTTGGCGGCGAAGACGTTCCAGTCAAGATAGCCGACGGCGGCGCGGATCAAGACGTAACTGATCCCTGCTATCGCGACCGCCAGGAGGTAGTAACGGGTGATCGCGGCGGCGACCGAGCCGCGACTGTTGAAGACAAATTTCTTGTTGAGCGCGAAGTTCACCAGCGAACTGAGGCGGCCGACGGCGACGCTTAGCAGTACATTGTGCGTGGCAGCGAAGGTAATGGAGAAGACCGCGAAGTCGATTCCGGCGGCGATGAGCGAAGAGAAGTAAAAGCGCGCGAGGACGAAGTAGATCCGCATGGAGTCGCGGATGGGATCGAAGTGCGAGGAACGGTTGCCGTCGATGTAGACGGTTGCGATGGGCACCTGCAAGGGACGTTCGCCGTGCCTACAGAGGTAAGCGAGCATCGTCATCTCGTACTCGTATCGCTCGCCGTCCAGCACGAGAAGTTCGGACAGGCGGGTGATGGGGATCGCGCGCAGGCCTGTCTGCGTGTCCTCCAGCTTTGCGCCGGTGACGAGTCGAAAGATGTTGCGCGTGAGGATGTTGCCTACTCTGCTGCGCAGTGGGACATCTTTCGCGAAGGTCCGCACGCCGAGGACTACGCGCTGCGGTGCGGCGCAGATGGCGTTTGCAACGGCGACGATGTCCGGGACCGTGTGCTGGCCGTCGGCATCAGCAGTGACGATGGCTCGCAGTTGGGGGAGCTCGGTGAGGATGTAGTTGAAGCCGGTCTTGAGCGCTCGGCCCTTGCCGAGGTTGACCGCATGGCGCGTCAGATGCGCGCCGGCTTCGGTTTGGATCGCTGTGAAGAGGCCCGCGAACTCGGCTCCGCTACCATCGTCGACGACAGCGATAGCGCCGAAGCCGTGCGTCTGGAGCGCCGCGATGAGTGGAAGCAAGTCTGCTTCGGGCTTCCAGGCCGGTATGAGAATACCGATCTGGGCGAGCGATCCTGATGCCAATGACTCTGCCTGCATGATGGATTCCAGCTTAGCTGAAGGACCACTCCTGAGGGAGAGGCGGCCAGAGTTATTCGTGGCGCTCCATCATGGGCAAGCTGCGTGACGTGGAGAGCCCACCGGGCCACCAGTTCCAATCGCCTGCGATGCGCAGGAGCGCCGGGCCGATCACCATGCGGACCAGGGTCGCGTCGATCAACACAGCCACTGCCAGCGTAAATCCGATCATCTTGACGACGAGAAAATCGCCGAAGGTGAAGGCTACGAAGACGGCGATCATGATCGCGGCGGCGCTGGTAATCAGGCCCGCGGTCCGGGCGAGGCCCTCCGGAATGGCCTCCATCTCGCTCATGCCGCTCCGCCTTGCCTCAAGAACGCGTGCGACGAGGAAGACTTCGTAGTCCATGCTGAGTCCGAAGACGATGGCGAAGGTGACGATGGGGACAAGCGGAAACACGCTGCTCGTTCCTCCGTGGACGCCGAGGAGACCACTTCCGTGGCCGTACTGGAAGACGATGACCAGTGCTCCGAAGGACGCAGCCACGGAGAGCAGGTTCAGGACGATGGCCTTTACGGCGGCAAAGAGGGAATGGAAGCCGACGAGAAGCGCGAGGAGCGTACCCACCACAACCAGCGTTGTGACGGAGACAAAGCGGTCGGCGACTATCGTCTGATAGTCGGCGTTGAGCGCCGGGATGCCGCCAATGGCGAGCGTGGCGCCAGGGACCCCGGTGAGGGCTACGGCGCCGGTCTTGCGTAGCTCTCGGACCCAGTCGACTTGCTCGCGAAGGGAGACCGCGGTCTTTGGCAGCACCTCGATCAACGCTGCGCGCCCGTCGCTGCTCAGGAACGTGCGGCGTGTCTCACGCGAGAGATCACTAAGGGCCGACCGGTTGCCCGCTGCGATCGTCGTGATGGAGATCACGCGGTCGCAGCGTGGGTCGTTTGCGAGACGCTTTGAGAGCTGATCGAGGGTGTTCCAGTCCTCATCAGACTGCGCGATGGAGCCGGTTGGCAGTTCGACGATCACGCGCATCGACTGGACCACGCCGGCGCGGTCCATCCGCTCGAGGGTGTGAAGAGCGTGCACCGACTCCGCTGCTTGCGGAAGCCAATCGCCTTTGGGGAGGCTGGTATCCAGCAGCCTTGCCTGCCAAGCAAGCAGGAGCAATGGCGTGCCGGCCAGAACAATAGCAAGCCAGGGTCGGGCGACGATCAGCCTTCCCCACTTTCGCCAGCGATCACCTGTCCGGGCCGCGCACTCGGCATCGAGGCGGGGAGTGAACGGCAGACGACCAGCGTTGATCCGTGGGCCGAGTAATCCAAGCACCGCGGGGACAATAGTGTTTGCCAGCAGGACGCTCATGCCTGCCACGAGAAATCCTGCGACGCCGATGGAGCGGATCTCGCTGATGGGGACGGTCAGGAGGGCGAGAAATCCGATGGCCACGGTGGACGCCGAGATCAGGAGGGTACGGCCCGCCTGCCGTGCGGCCATGGCCGAGGCTGTCGCTCCGTCGTGGCCGACGGCGATGTATTCGCGGAAGCGGCTGACCATGAGGAGCGTGTAGTCGATGCCCAGGCCCAAGCCGAGCATGGTGGCGAGGTTTTGAACCAGAATGGACAGGTGCCAGCGATGAGCGAGGAAGCCAGCGATCGCCAGAGTTGTCGCGATGGCAAGCTGGCCCACGGCGAGAGGGATTATGGCGGCGACGATGCTGCCGAAGGCCAACAGCAGAAGGATCAGAGTCGCGGGAATGACCAGAGTTTCGCCGCGTTGCACGTCAGCAGCACTGGCCTTGCGGATGTCGAAGTTCAACGGAATCTCACCGGTGAGTTCAAGCTTTACGGCTGGGTAACGGCCTCGCAGCTGGGCCTCAAGAGATTTGGCCCTCTCGTGTAACTGCGGAACGACGGACTCCACGGGACCGTCGGTCGCCGCGAGTCCAACGAGAACAAAGGTCCCGCCTCCCTTGCCTACAAAGATTGGATCGCGCAGCTCGAGATAGGAGACAACCGCAGATACGCCGGGCGCGTCTTTTAGCCCAGCGACGATGGTCTCCAACGCCTGCTCGCCTTCCTCGGAGTTCGCGGGAGGGAGGCCTTGAACGACCAGGACCACGCGGTCTACGAAGGGTGAGTGGAAGCGAGTGGACAGCTCCTGCGCGACGGTTTCCGCCTGGCTGCCCTCGACGCGGGTGGCCGTCTCGAGATGGCGCTCGGAGTGATACGAGAATGGAAGAAGCGCAACGACGGTGGCTAGAACTACCCCGGCACCCCAGAGACGGCGCACATACATGAGGCCTATGATGTCATACCGGCGCGACGGTTTGCATCTGCTACATTGATGGGAGCTTTGATGGGTTTCAGTGGATCAATTCGTACATGCGCGCTGCTCGTATCGGTAGCGGCGCTGCAGGCTGGAGCCGCAGAACCTCGCGTTGGCTCATGGACTCTCGTCAGTGCACAGTGTTCGCTGGATCCACCCGATAAACTCACTATCCAGTCTTCCCATGACAGCGTGCGTGTCGTTATGTCAGGCGAGACTCACCTGGACTTCACAGCGAAGATGAACGGACACGATACGGCTGTGCCGTCTAACCCGGCATTCGATCAAGTCGAGTTACGCCGGATCAATAAGAGACAGGTTGAAGTGACGGAGAAGAAGAATGGGTCGGTTGTAGCGACGATTCGCGACAGGCTCTCGAACGATGAGAAAGAGCTGACAGTCACAGCAGTTAGCCGTGGTCATGCCGATCAGATCACCGTCTGGACGCGGGGCGCAGGCGTGAAGGCCGCGAACGATCCGTTTGCAGGCGAGTGGGTCGAGGACCTGAGCAAGACGCGTCTGCGGCAAGGGCTGGTGCTGAAGATCGAAGCGGATGGAAACGATGGAGTGCGGTTTTCGGGCGAGTATAGCTACACAGCTCACTTTGATGGAAAGCCGTATGACCTGAGAAACTCCCGCAACGATACCGTGCAGTTGCAACTGATTGATGCCCACACGGTGGATGCGATCTACCGGCGAGACGACCAGGTAGCCCAGAAAGACCGGTGGGTGGTCTCCGGCGATGGACAGCAGATGACTCTGACCACTACAGGCACGTTGGCGAGCGGCCAGCGCATCACAGAAAAGCTGCAGTTCAAAAAACAGTAGCAGATTTCTGCGATGTGCCGGCCAGCCGTTTAGACGACGGTGACAGGATCGGCGAGTTCACGCGGCGCAACGGAGATAATCCCCTTGCGGTGCATGAACTTCAGGATTCCGTTGACGGTATCTTCGAGCGTCGGATCCGCTTTGCCCCATGCCGAGGCGTCGCGGGCCGCTTGATACGAGGAGTTGTCGTAGCGCTTGAACTCCATCGAGGATATGTTGTCCACGGAGCCTACGAGGAAGTCCAGCAGAGGGAAGAGAAGGTCTTCCTTCCGGCATCTACGAATCAGCTCGGGAACGAAGTCAGGGAGGCGGAAGATCTGGAACTGCCGCCCGGTCGACTTGGTGATGAGTTCGGTGATGTCCAGCATGTTGGAGTAATCGTCCCGGACTACGTGGTAGGTTTTGTTCGCGGTATCGGGCGAGGTGGAGATAGCGACGATGTTGTTCGCGACAACGTCAGCAGGTACGAAGCTGACCTGATTGAGGGTGTCGACGCCGATGCCGTGGTTCACCATGAAGGCGACGAGGCGAACGGCGATGTCGAAGTTGTTGCCTCCGCCGCTGACTGAAGGGCTGACCAGAGCGGGCCGGAAGATGCGTGTGGAGAGTCCCTTGCTTCGCGCATCGGCGACCACCTGCTCTGCGACCCATTTGGTCTGGCTGTAACCGAAGTCGAGAAGCTCCATGTCCTCGTTGAAGTCGGTCTCCCAGAGGACGCTCTTGACGGCCCAGCCGAAGACGAAGGTCGTGGAGACGTAGTTGAACTCCTTGGTGCGGCCTTCGAAGGACAGCCGCAGAACTTCGTTCGTGCCCATGACGTTGGCGTCACGCATACGGTCGTAGTTGAAGAGGTAGTTCACCGTGGCGCCGTTGTGGAAGACGGTGTCGATCTCACTCGCCAGGAAACTCCACGTCTCATCGCTGAGGCCGAGGTTCTTCTGCCCAAGATCGCCGCATACAGGAATGATGCGGTCCTCAAACATCTGCATGAGCGAGGGGCTGCTGGGGCCCATCGATTCCATCGCCGCGCGGAGCCGCTGCCTGCCCTGTTCTTCGTCGGAAGCCCTGACGAGAACGTGGATGGTTGCGCTGGTCTGTTCCAGCAGGCTCTTCATGAGGAACGGCCCGATGAAGCCGGTGCCGCCCGTAAGCAGGACGTGATTCAGGACCGGTGTACTGGGTAGCGGCTCAGGCACCGGAGGCGTGAAGACGAGCGTCTTGTCGTCGAACATCATCTGCTTTTCCGCGATGCGCTGCTCGTCGCGGAAGGCCGTAAGGGCATGACGCAGTTGCACCAACGCTTCTCCCGGCGCGCTCTCCAACTGTTCCGCAAGCTGGAACAGCTCGGCGACGCTGACGCGCTGGATGACGCCGATATCGACCTGGCGTGCGAGCATCTCGGCGCCTTTGTCCTTCAAAAGCTCCTTGAGCTCGTGCATGAAGACAACGAGATCGAGGGAGTCGAGGCCGGCTTCGACGAGGTTGTACGACTCGTTACCAGTGAGGTTGTAGCGGCTCTTCAGGACGTCGAAGGATGACTGAATCTCGGAGGCGGCTGTGGAAGCCCCGGCATCCTTCTCCCGCGAGAACTGAGAGAGAACAGTGAACTGATCTTCGAGCCACATCTGCTTGGTCTTGTGGCGCATGATCTTGCCGGAGCTGGTGCGGGGCACGGCTCGGGGCGCAATCAGCGCGATCATGGCAACTTCAACATTCAGGTAGTTGCGCACCGCGGCTGCGATCTTGCGTGCGTCCGGGAGAACCTTGGGATTCTTGATCTCGGCAACGATCGCAAGCGCGGGCTCGTTGTCTTCATGGATCTGAAACGCAGCAACACAGTTGTGACGGATGAGGCTGGAGGACTTCTCAACGACGCTCTCAATGTCGTGCGGATAGTAGTTCTGTCCGCGCAGGATGATCATGTCCTTCAGCCGGCCGCAAACAAACAGTTCGCCGCCGTGGAAGAATCCCATGTCGCCGGTGCGCAAAAAGCCATCGAGGTAGGGCGTGTCATCTACCAGCCGCGCGCGGAACTGCTTCAGCGTCAGCTCTGGATTATTCCAATACCCCTGGCACTTGCCACTGCCCGGCCTTGATCTAAAGATCGTTGACCCCGAGGACCACTTTGCCCTCACGGAAGGGCGGATTGGCGAAATCTGGCTCGCGGGCGGTGGTAAATGCCAGGGTTATTGGAATAACTCTGATCTGACCCTGAAGCAGTTCCA
>CAJCIM010000162.1 GCA_903970395.1 Acidobacteriaceae bacterium | reverse complement strand
TGCGTCCGCAACGATGCGCGTCGTGAGATGCGAGCCGCAGAACAAGCTTTCGCCAAAGTGACGAACCACCATCTGCTCGGGATCGCGGATCGCCGTGAGGTTCGTCTTCGCGTTCCATTTCACTAATAGATCGAGATAGCTGGAAAGTTGTGGGTACAGATCACCGGAAATTTCGGCTGACCCCAGATAGGGGGCGAGTAAAGACTTGAGACGGGATAGAGGGAGGGTCGGCATGCGCTAGACCATTGTAGCGAGAGCCAGGCCGCGCCTTTACTTCCGTGGAAGCGCCGATTCTGTAACGAGTTTCGCAAAGAGGTTGCGGCTTGTAGCGCTGAGGTCGTAACTACGCTCCGGGTGCCACTGGACACCCAGCAGGAACTGCGAGCGAGAATGTTCCACGTGGAACATGGTTGGGTCGAGTTCCACGGCTTCGATCACCCCGTCATCCGGGCAGCGAGCCGCAATGCGCAAACCATCACCTGGAGCCGAAACCGCCTGGTGATGGCTGGTGTTGATCGGTAGTCGCAGGAAGCTATCGATCTCTGAGGCTTCGGCGGGGTCGACCAACGAGCCAAGAAGCGACGCCTTGGCGATAAGCGCCGTGTGCGCAACCGCGACGCTGGCACCAGCCGAGTGATTGACAGGCAGCGGTGTCAAATCCTGCACCAACGAGCCCCCGCGCCAGGTGTTCATCGACTGCACACCAAAGCAGATGCCCAGCACGGGCTTGCCGTGCTGAATGGCGTCGTCGAGCAGGATGAAGTCCGTGCGCTCACGAGCGGGGTCGGACGGGCAGCTCGCCGGGTCAACCTCGGCGCCATAGCGGGCGGGGTCGATGTCTGCGGGCGAGCCAGGAAGCAGCACCCCTTCAACGCTCGCGATCAGGTCGCGAAGCTCGGCAGAGGTCAGTATCAACGGGACTTCGACAGGCTCGCCGCCCGCACGTTGAATGGCACTTTGATACTGATGCCAGGAACGCTGGTTGTAGGCGAGATCCGTGCTGGTAGGGATCGGAATAGCGATGCGCGGCTTCATGCGACGTCCTCAATGGGAGTTAGCCCCATCGATGTTGTAGATGCCGCGCTCATATATGCGATGCAAGTGCTTTGGAATCCCGCTGTTGCGGCCAACTGGCAGTCAGGGCAAGGGGGAAAGGTAACCGCTTTATTCCCTCCGCTTAGGGTGCAAACTGCCGCACGGATCGAGCGCGTGCGGCTCGGACGATCCCTACAGGCCGCGGAAAAGATCCGACAGGCTGACCTTCATGCCGAGGGCAATCACTTCGAGCATGTGCAGGGAGATGGACTTGCGACCGCGCTCAACGTCAGAGATAAAGCTGCGATCAATGCCGAAGTCGACAGCCATGCGAAGCTGGGTCATATTGTGAGCACGGCGAAGCTCGCGCAGGCGCAGGCCGAACCTGGAGCTGATGTCGCGGGGGAGCAGGTCGGAGGCCTGGTCGCTCTGGGGTGCAGGAGCAACCTTGGGGCGTGCATTGGCGAACGAAATATTACTTACATAGCTGCTGGTGAGAGAAGGGCGGAAAGAAGAAACGCGCGCTGGGGCGAAAGCTCCTGTGGCATAAGAGTGCATGATGGTTATGGCTCCTGGGTCTAGAATCTTTGAAGATGCGAAAGGCTTGTTCGCTTCGCTTGCCATGAAAAAGGTGTCTGGCAAGGGTAGCTAATCTCTCTACGCCTTTCGTACTTGATCTGTATCTAGGACGCCAAAAGGCTCGATCTAGATTGCAAAAAAAGTGGTTTCTCTTGCAATTTTGCTGTAGGGTTGCTCAATTTTTGACGAAATGAACGAATCTGGCGTCAGCTTTTAGCTCGCATTACGTAAAAGTGACCTCAGTAACCACCAAGCAATACCAAGGTCTCTATTCCGACCCTTTCCAATTTCCTCGAGGGAAAGTGATTTCCGCGGGACGTTTGTGGCACCTTGGCGTCGGCTCTTTCCCAAGGAAAACGGCTACCCGCATAGATTGGGTAGCCGTTCTCGTTGTTATCGGAGGTGGCCGTCTATTTGGAAAAATCGAAGTCTTCTCCGTCATCGCCGATGGGCATACCCGGCGGTGCTTCGATAGGCTTTGCGGGGGTGAACTTCGCGGGGTCGCGGTTGTACTCGTTGATGCGGGCAATCATAGCCTTGCGATGAATGACTTCGGCAGTGTCTGTCACTGAACCGTCGGAGGTCCACTGGATAAGCAGGTCTTGAACGTGGGAGAGGGCGATGGCGCGTGCCTGGCTGCTGGCCTCCTGGTTCACGCTGAGGGCGAGCATGGCCTCAAGGCCGCGGAACTCGACAGCGCGCTCGACCTCGGAGGAGAGCGAGTGGCCGCCTTCGGGGCGTTCGGCAGTAGTTCTCGAGAGGGCTTCGAGGACGGAGCGAAGCGAGGGGCTGGCGGGGACGCGCATGTGGTACTCGATCAGGCGGGAGGCACGGGCCGGATCGAGCAGCACCTGCAGGGTGAGGTCGGAGGCGGCCTCGGCGGTGGCGATGGGGTCGAAGGTCATCGCGGTGTGCGAGGGGAAGGACTCCAGGTTGTGCGGGTAGCCGGGCGGGTTGGGCGGGATGACCTTGAGGATGGACTCGGGCAGGGTGAGGGTTTCGGGTGAGAGGGTTTTTAGGACGGCGGTGAGTGCCTTCTTCTGTTCTGCAGGCGCGACGATTTCGGGGAGCTTCTGGCCGTCGCCGCGGATGTTGTAGCGGTAGTCGAGGCCGCCGATCTCCTTGATGGTGGCTTCGGCCTGGTAGCGGTGGAAGAGATAGAGCGGGACGAGGACGTCGGAGATTTTGGAGAGCGGTTCGCCGGGCTTGATGGCGTTCTCGCCGAAGTTCTTCAGAGCCGCTGCGCGGACGGTGAGGCCGCGGTCGAGTTCGTCGGCGGGATCGGCGCCGTTGTCCCAAAGGTGGTCGATGGGGCTGGCGGAGCTGAAGGGGCGGGCGTCCTCATCGGTGAGGAAGACCATGCCGGTCTTGTCGGAGTCGGCGAGGATCTTGTTGAGGGCGGCCTCGTCTTCTACTGGCTTGCCGTTCTTGTCGAACTCGCGGTAGCCGTAGTTGATGGAGGTCTTGTCCCAGATGCCGATGCCTGCGGGGTAAGCGTGGGAGATGTCGACCTTGCCGTTGGCGTCGAGCGTGACCCAGGGGTGTGGGTACTCCATGACGGACATGGTGACGGTGTGGTCGTTCCTGGGCCAGGTGGAGGCGGCGAAGTTGTGCGCGAGACCGATGGTGTGGCCGGTTTCGTGCGCGGCTAGCTGGCGGATGCGCTGCAGGACGAGTTGTAGCATGGGGTCTTGCGAACCCACCTTCGCCGACGATGAAGCCGTCGGCGAAGATGGGGCACCCAGATTCTTGTAGGGGGACAGCAGCGATTCGGCGATCATGTAGTCCTGGCGGCCGCGGAGGGAGCCGAGGGTGACGTTGCCTTTGAGGATCTCGCCGGTGCGGGGGTCGGTGATGGTGGCGCCGTAGCTCCAGCCGCGGGTGTAGCGGTGTACCCACTGGATGATGTTGTAGCGGACGTCCATGGGGTCGGCGTCGGCGGGGAGGATGTCGACCTTGAAGGTGCCGGGAGCCCAGCCCGCGGCCTGGAAGGCCTGGTCCCACCAACGCGCGCCTTCAAGTAGCGCTCCGCGGATGGGTTCGGGAGCTCCGTTATCGACGTAGTACTGGATGGGCTTGATGGGCTCGCAGGAGGTCTTGCAGTTGGGGTCTTTTTTGATGAGGCGGTGGCGCTCGATGAAGCGCTGCGTCATGTCGTCGCCGAGCGGGACGTTGTATTCGCGATAGGCGAAGTCGAAGTAACCGGCGCGGGGGTTGTAGCGGCGTGGGACGAAGGTGCCGTCGAGCTTGGGGAGCTGCACGAAGCTGGTGCGCTCGTGGATGGTAAAGGAGCGTGGGTCGGGTGCGGTGTCACGGACCCAGCGGCCAGGGACGCCGTCGGTGGTGAGGGTCAGGACGGCTTCGACTTCAGAGTTTTCAGGGAAGGCTTTGGTGTTGTCGAGGTCAATGGCGGAACGAGTGGCGTCGACCTTGTAGGTGCCCTGTTTGAGACGGGTGATGGTTTCGGCGACGGCAAAGTTGTCGCGCAGGACGAAGTCGGTGGCGTCGACGAGGATCGAGTCGCCTTCTTCAGCGGCGACGGTGAAGCCGTAGAGGATGGAGGCGGGGAAGGACTCGGTGACGGGGCGCGAGACGATGGGGTCGTCGATGCCGGAGCGGAACATCTGGTTGGGTTCGACCATGAGGACCTTGGGGCCGACGCGCTCAAAGTGGACGAGAATGCCGCGGGAGGTTTTGCCGCGGTCGAGGCCGAGGTCGTTGGAGCCAGTGCCGTAGGGCAGCGAGGTGGTGTAGAGGATGTCGGGCGAGTGGCCGGAGGCGTCGAGGTGGATCTCAAGGAAGATGTGGCCGGTCTTGGCGTCCCAGTGCAGTGGGAGGAAGCCGGGGAGGTGCTTCATGCTGGCGGTCTTGGCGGAGACGGTTGGCGTGGGGCCGGCGGCGGCTTCGCGCGCGGGTCCTGACTGGTTGCCGGATTGGGCGTGCGTCGGTAGAGCGACACAAAGGCTGGCGAGCAGCGGCAGAAGATGTTGGGGGCGCATGGGTACGTTTTATCACGCGCTGCGGAAGTATTCGGTTGCTCCTGCGGCGTGGAGGGCATATAGTGCCCGCACACGACAATCGGGCCCAACTACCAGCACGGAAGTGCAGGAGGAGCGATGCTCGGATTTCGAGAGGGTTTACGACGAGGTTGCGGCGCGAGGCTGGCGCTGGTTGCGGTGCTGCTGGCTGGCGTGAGTGGCTGCAAGACGCAGGACGATGCGGTGGCTGCCGCCAAGCAGATGACGACAACGGCGGCGACGCTTGCGGCATACTACCAGACGCTGGATACGGTGGTTGGCGGGACGGAAGATACGTTCGACGCGCAGGCTGTGCTGCAGGGCGTACCGGCGATGGCTCCGAAGACGCTTGAGGAGATACGTGCGCAGCTGAAGCTGCGTCGCGAGCTGGCGGCGAAGATCGCTGACCTGGCAAGTGCGCTGACGAAGATGACGGGGTCAACGGGTGCGGCCGACTCGTCGAAAGCCGCGACGAAGTTGAATGCGGAGATGGTGTCCCTGGCGGGGAAGAAGAGCAACGATACCGAGACGAAGGCAGTGACCGAGAGCGTGAACCTGCTGATGCAGCTGATTCAGCAACACGAAGAGGTGAAGGCCGCGAAGCAGGTAGAGCCGGTGACGGCGGCGCTGGCGGCGTTCTTCCAGAAGGAAGAGCCGGAGTATGACGCGCTGAACGATGGCTACCTGACGGCCGCGCAGAGCGTGGCGAAGATGATGGTGACGAGCCACCAGGTAGGAGGCGATGCGGCGTTTGTGTCGGCGCTGTCGCCGTTTGGGTTGACTCCGGCGGCGAATGAGAAGACGCAGGCGGCGATGGAGTCGCAGCTGCTGGCGAAGATCGACGCGGAGTACAAGCGCCGCGAGGACGAGGCACACAAGGCGACGGGGGCGATGTACGACTCGTTGAAGGAGATGGATGCGCGGGTGAGCCTGGTGACGCGTGACCAGCCGATGGATATTCGGCAGGAGCCACTCACGTTGAAGACGGTGCAGGGATGGATTGCGAGCACACAGAAGGAGGCACCATGAGCGACGCATTGACGACGGTGAAGCAGTTGTTTCTTGCCTGCCAGACGAACCTGACCGTGATGCTGGCGGCGTGCAAGACCCAGGAGGACCACGACGCCGTGGTGAACCAGTATGTCGAACTGCGGGACAGCTACTACGAGTGCATCGACAAAGCGTTCAAGGAGAACGATGCCGTGCTGCAGGTGCTGGAGGCGCAGGCGACGTCGGTAACGGCGACGGTGAAGAGGATCAACACACAGTTGGGAGATATCTCAAAGGTGATTGGGTATGTGACGCAGGCGGCGACGATTGCGGGAAAGATCGCCGCGTTGTAGAGGCGGTTATGTGGGGAGCCGCAGCGGCTGGAGTTTGGGCGTGGGCCAGTGGTTGGCGGCGATGAGAGTGTCGAGCTGCTGGAGGCGCGCAGAGGCGGGCGGGTGCGACTGGAAGTAGCCGGTGAGGGTGCTGAGAGAGAGGCTTGCGGCTTCGTCGATCGGGTTGTTGCTGGATGAGGTTGAGGGGGTTTCGAGCTTCTGGAACTCGGTGAAGAGGTCGCGGAGGCCTAGCGGGGAGTAGCCGGCTTCGACGGCGAGGGTTGCGCCGTCGCGGTCGGCTTCGAGCTCCTGCTCTTTGCTGTAGCCGGCGAGGAAGACCTGGACAGGCAGGCCGACGATGGCTCCGATGGGGCCGAGGTTGCGGAGGTGTTCTTCGGTCTGCACACGCTCGGCGCAGTGGCGTAGGTCGACGTGCTCGATCTCGTGGCCGAGGACGGCGGCGAGTGCGTCTTCCGAGTGCATGAGGTTGAGCAGACCGAGGCCGACGAAGATCTGGCCGCCGGGGAGCGCGAAGGCGTTTACGAAGCTGGCGTTGGGGATGTAGTGGACGCGCCAGGGAAGCTGGCGGCGGGTGTGAGATGCTGTGCGCAGCGCGACCTGCTGGAGGTAGGTCTCGATGGCTGCGTTGTGGGTGCGTTGTGCGGGTGTGAGGTTGGTGGGTGTGAACTCGGTGACGTAGCGCGAGGCGAGGTTGGTACCGAGTGCGATCTCGGCGGCGTCGGACATGGGGTCGAAGTGCGCAGGGACTCGCGTGAGCTCGTGCTGCGCATCGGCTGCGGCATTGAGCATGGCCTGCGGCGAGGCGGGGGTGGCGATGTGGTGGCGCTCGGTGTGCACGATGGCGAGCACGCCGAGGAGGAGGATAAGTGCGAGTGGCAGCCAGCGTTTGCGGGAGTCATTCATAAGGCAGGGAGTAGGGAATAGGGAGTAGAAGGCTCATAGGAAGTTTAGGAGGGTTTCCCGGTAGCGGGAGTAGAGGAAGCTGACGAGGAGGAGGGATGCTCCCATGATGATGAGGGTGAGGTAGCGATCGGTGGGGGAGACGTGCCAGACGTCCCATGCGAGGACTTTGGCTACGCCGAGGAGCAGGAGGCCGAGGCCGCTGAGGCGGTAGGGGCGCTCTTTCACGGTGAGGGCGAAGAGGAAGGTGATGAGGCCGAGGGCGACCCAGCCGATGGTGATGCGGCCTCCGTTGAGTTGGACGTAGAGGAGGAGCGTGATGAGGGTGAGGGGGACGAAGAAGAATGGCTGTTCGGGGTGGTGGAGGAGGATGAGGAGTGTCGTCGGGGCTTGAAATGCAGGTCTCTCCACTGCGCTGCGCTCCGGTCGAGATGACACATCATCGCCAGTTTCAAATGCAGGTCTCTCCGCCACGCCGCTTTGCGCCTCCGGTCGAGATGACACATCTTTGGTAGTCAAAGAGGCGAAGTAGCGGCGGAGGTAGAAGGCTAGTGGGAGTGCCGCGAGGAGCAGTGCGCTGGTTGCGCCGATGGTGAAGGGGCGTGAGGTTGCGAAGGTTTCGGCCAGTGGGGTTGGCGAGAAGAGGTGGTAGAAGATGCCGCGGAGTGCGATCGCTAGAAGGACTACGAGTGATTGTGCGATGAAGATGGTTCGCTTGAGGGCGCAGGCCAGTGCGAGGAGTGCGAAGGCGAGGAGCGTCCACGCGAGGATGACCCATGAGGGGTGGAGCTCGAAGTAGAGGAGCGTGCCGGCGGCAATGAGGCTGCACCAGGCGAAGAGTGCGCCGAGGATGAGATCGAGGCGGGTACCAGACGCAGGTCTCTCCGCTGCGCTGCGCTCCGGTCGAGATGACACATCTGTGGGAAGGGATTGCGTGCGTTCGTAGACCCAGGCGAAGGCGGCGATGAGTGGGAGGACCGTGTAGAGGCTGGTGTGGCCGGTGAGGTTGAGGTTCGCGAAGAAGATGCGGATGAAAGCTGCTGCGAGTAGAGCGTAGCCCTGATGGCGCAGGTGTGCGCTTCGGACGAGGTAGCCGAGTTCGAAGAGCGTGAGTCCGAGGAGAGCCCAGGCGACGGCTATGCTGACGGGTTCGAGTTTGTACCAGCAGAGCAGCGCAATAAGTGCAGTGGCGAACCAGCCTCCTACGATGAGTGCGATGCGATCGAAGGATTGCTCGGTGATGAAATGCCATCTGCGCGTGGTGAACTCGGCGTTGAAGTAGAGGACGGCTGCTGCAGCGAGCAGCGTAGGAAGAGCTCGCAGGCTGCTGGGTGTCTCCGTTGTGCCGATGCCGAGAAACGCTGAGGACAAAACAACACCGAGCATGGCAAAGGCCAGCCATGCCCCGGTGAAGAGGCTGGCGAGGATGCCGAGGCGGCGGAAGATGCGTTCGGGGATGCGGATGCCGGTGAGGTAGAAGGCTTCGGCTTCGAGGAGCCAGAAGAGTGGCCAGCTGCTGCCGTGGAAGTGGAAGGGGATGGCGGCGAGAAGGAAGAGACTTGCAAGTGTGGAGAGCGTGATGAAGGCGATGCGGTTGGGTTGGGTATCGGCGTCGGGTTTGAGGCCGCCGCGGGCGATGAGGGAGAGTGCCAGTTCGACGAGGCCGAGGGCGATGAGGCCGTAGAAAGCCCACTCGGGGTGGCTAGACTGATATTTGAGCAGGCCGAGGAGGCCAGCGGAGTTAAGCAACGCGGCGAGTGTGGCGAGGGTTTGCTCGAGATCGTGCTGCGGGTTTTCCGAGATCGCTAGTGGTGGGCGCAGGACGTAGATGAGGCGGAAGATGAGCCAGTAGGCGAGGAGCAGGAGTGCGCTGGGGAGAAACTCGGGGAACGGGTGGCCGTGCTGGTGGAGGTAGGCGATGCCGCCGTCGGGGAGGGCTCGTTGCAGCCAGAGGTAGTGGTTGAGATAGACGCCGATGAGGCCGGCAAGGCCGAGGGCGTACCAGCGTTCGCGGTAGACGATGAGGGCGAGGGCGGCGGTGAGGATGGCTCCGGCGACTAGAGAGAAAAGCGTGACTTCGCTGAGGCCGACGGTGACGAACGCGAGCAGGAAGGCGAAGGTGGTGACGGTCTGCGAGTGGTAACGCAGCGAGTGGATAACCATCCCTGCGGCGACGAAGAACATCAGGATGAGGTCGGCGGCTTCGGAGTGGAGCACCTGCAGCAGAGTGACGTGGTAGAGCGCGAAGCTGAGGAAGAAGGTGAGTGCCCAGCCGCCGCCGATGAGGACTCGTGCGAAGAGTTTGTAGGCGGGTTTGCGTTCGAGGAAGATGCCGAGTGCGAGGATGGCGATGGCGAGGGTGAAGCCGATGGCGTCCTTGCCGAGAGGGCCGAGTGTGGTGACGATCTTGCCGAGGCCCAGCGCCAGGCCGATGACCAGAGCGGTAATGCCGAGCTTGTTGAGCCAGTTCTGGCCGAGGCGGGCTTCGAGCGAGACGTGCGGTTTGGGCTCGCGCGGTGCGGCTTCGGTGAAGGTGGGTGGTGCGGGTGCAGGGCGTGGTGGTGCGGGTTTTTCGAAGGGTGGTGGTGGGATGTAGGGGGCTCGGTAGGGAGCTGGGGCTGGTGGTCGGACGATGGCTGCGGGGCGCGGCGGTGCAGAGGCTGTTTGTGGCTGTGGTGGTGCCGGGAGGCGGTCTTGCTGGTCTTCGAGGTGCTTGATGCGCGTGCTGAGTGTGCTGACGCGGACGGCGAGCCAGATGAAGGAGGCGAGGAGCAGCAGCAGAAAGAAGTCTTCCATGGTGGTTGGAGAGCAGTATTCCATGAAAGTAGGGATTAGGGATTAGAAAGGCAAAAGCTTTCACGCAGAGTTCGGGATGTGAGCCATGTTGCGCAGAGTAAGGTCACGGGGTGGGAGATAGCGGGCGATTTTTGTGGCGAATGTTGCGGCGTCCAGGGCTGTTTCTTAGTAGGATTCAGACCATCCAAAGAGTTTCGGGTCAGCGGAGTTCAATTTTTTGCGCTGCGAGACGGCGATGATGCGTTTTGGGATGAGCGATGTCCGCGTGGGTGCTCGACGAGCTGACGCGTGGAAGCGGTGTGCGATGGCTGGGATGGTTGCGCTGTCGCTGATGATGAGCGGCGTTGCTGCGGCTGCACAGGGTGACGCGGCTGCAAAGCCGGCGCCTTGCGTGCGTAAGCTTCATCCGTGCCCGAAGTGTCCGGCGTGTCCTCCACCGACGGTGGTTCAACAGCAGCCACAGCCGCAGACGAAGGCCGATCCTAAGACTGCGCAGCCGTGCAGCGCAGTGGCGAAGGACTGCGTGCGCATTCCGTTGTTGAGCGACTGCGTGTACGTGTGGGTGCTTTGCCTGGTGGCGGTGGCGATTGTGCTGTATCCGATCCTACGGTTTCTTACGCGGCAGTGGATGTTTCGTCGTGACCGCATCTATGGCGCGCTGGCGGGGGATGCGGTGGTGCACTACTACATTCAGTTTCGGCGCGGGTCGGCGGCGATGACGGAGTTTCCGCCGGAGTATGCGGAAGATCCGGATGGCCCAACCTTTACGGACGAGACACAGACGCAGTACATGCGGGCGTTCCAGAGAGATTTTGTGACGTGGTATGGGCGGCGATACTATCTGGCTCCTGTGTTGATGCTGGCGGCGGTGACGTTTGCGACGGCGTGGTGGATTGCCGGTGTGCTGAAGGGGTGGTCGGTGCGTTCGCCGGATGACACGTATCGCTCGCTGGTTGCGGCGGCGCTGGGTGGGGCGTTTATGTGGGTGATCTCGGATGAACTGGACCGGTTGCGTCGGCGGGACTTTACGACGAGCGATGTGTACTACTACGTGTTCCGGATATTGATTGCGATTCCGTTTGCGTGGGCGCTGAGCAAGACGCACTTCGGCGCGGGGGACACGGTGCTGACGGTGCCGGTGACGATTCCGCTGGCGTTTTTTCTGGGGGCATTTCCGACGACGACGTTGTTTACGTTTGCGCGACGGATTGTGACGCAGGTGCCGAAGTTGAACCTCGCCGATGACAAGGACAGCAAGCAGCTTGATCTGGAGAAGCTGCAGTCGGTGATGACGTCGAATGCGGAGCGGTTCAAGGACGAGGCTGTGAATACGATCACGGGGCTGGCGTACTCGGACCCGATTGACCTGACGATCCGCACGAACTTCGATCTGAACTACGTGGTGGATTGCGTGAGCCAGGCGCTGTTGTGGATCTACTTCGGCGACGACACGAAGAAGCTGTTCAAGTACTCGTTGCGCGGTGCGCAGGAGGTTGCGGCGCTGGTGTCGTGGCTGGATGATCCGCCGCACCAGGCGAGCGCAGAGCAGGCGGTTGCGGATGCCGCGGCCTCGCTCGGCATGAGCGTGCCGGCGTTTCGTGCGACGCTGGCGCAGGTGGCGGAAGACCCGTACACGATCTTCCTGGTCGATATCTGGACGTAGAGAGCGCGGCTACTGCGTGCGCGCGATGGCAGATTTGCACTGCCAATTGAGGGTATTTGGTCGCCGCGGGTGATGGGGTGAGATGAAAGCCGGGAATAAAGTCTGCCGGTGGTTGTTATTCACGGAGATCAACAGAAGTACAGGATCTGCGCTTTGCGATTGCAGGCTTGCTCAGGGCCTTCACCCTGTCAGCTTTTTCGTAGATCTCCCAACTCAGACATCAAGATAGGTTCGGCATGGCATATACGACGTCTCCGACGCTGGTTTTGGATACACAGCGTCTTTCCGGCAGCAATGAAGAAGTGGCGGGGCCACCGCGTGCAATAGCGCCCGTCAGACGGGCGGAACGCATCTCGAGCATCGACGCGGTGCGCGGAGTCGCGCTGCTGGGGATTCTCATGGTCAATATCGAAAGCTTCAGAGGACCTGAGTTCCTGCACGATGTTCCGATTGGGCCAGCCCTGACCGGTGCCCATGCCCACCTCAACCTGATCGTTCTTCTGCTCAAGTGGGCGTTCATCGAAAACAAGATGCGTGGGCTCTTCTCCATGCTGTTCGGGGCCGGGGTAGTTCTCTTCACGCAGCGCGCGGAGCGGCGTGGCGGAGCGGACAAATCTGCCGATACCTTCCTGCGCCGGAATATGTGGCTGGTGGTGCTCGGCTTCCTGCATGGAACCCTGCTGTGGGAAGGCGACATCCTGCTGAATTACGGTTTGTCTGCACTGCTATTCCTATATCCCTGCCGCAACTTGAGACCCAAGACCCTGTTGATCGCAGGCTCGCTCATCTGGGTCGGTGGTACGGCGATTGCCGGCGTCTACCACTATCGTGGCTCTGACGCGTTGGCCCTGGCACCGCGTGCGGCACAGGTGATGGCCGATGAGCAGGCCGGAAGACCGCTGACAGCTGCCCAAAAGAAGACGCAGCAGCAGTGGAACGCGATGAACGAGCCTGTAAAGGTCGACTCCGCCGAAGCCCAGAGGGAGACCAAGGACATGACCGCTGGGTATCTCGCCTTCGTGCAGAATGAAGGGGCTGATTACTGGAGAAACGGCACCAAGGCCTTCGCCCAAGGCGGATGCATCAATACTGGAGGAGCGATGCTGGTCGGCATGGCGCTCTTCAAGTACGGTTTTCTGTCGGCGGAGTTGCCCTTCGGCACGTATCTATGGACGGCGGTCATCGGATACCTGATCTCGATTCCGATGACGATCGTGACCCTGCTGAGGGCGTACGCCGCAGGCTTCTCCCTCGTCGCGATGAACAAGTGGATCTATCCAACGAAGAGTCTTGCAGCGGAGGCAGGAAGCATAGCCATTGCCGCGACGGTGCTGATGCTGCACAAGAGCGGGGCCTTCCGCGTGTTGCTGCGGCCCTTTGCCGCGGTGGGACAGACGGCCCTAAGCAACTACCTGCTCACCAGTCTTCTGTGTCAGTGGATCTTTTGCTTTGGTCCCTGGAAACTCTACGGCCAGCTCGAGTACTACCAGGGTGTCTACGTTGTCTTCGGGGTATGGGCGGTCAACCTCATCGTGAGTCCGCTATGGCTTAGCGCCTTTGAGTTCGGACCCGTCGAGTGGCTGTGGCGCTCTCTTACTTACTGGCAGCTCCAGCCCATGCGCCTGCGTGCCTCGCGAACGGCTTGAGGCAGTCTCTCTGTTCCCATAGCCCAGCAAAGATACTGGATCAGAGGCTCCTTAAGGAGCAAAACACCAAAGGGTGTGGAGAGCATCGGCTCGCCACACCCTTTGGTGTTTTCGAATGAGGAGTTCGTTTTGCTGGGTCGCGTCCGCTAGCTTTGCGGGGTTTCTTCTTTCTTTTCGAGAAGGTTTTCGATGGCTTCTACACCACCGAAGCCGGCAACGGCGGCTGCGCCTTCGGCGAGGACTCCGCCTTCGGGGTTGAGTTTCTTTTCAGCTTCGACTGCGGCGAATGCTCCGGCTGCTTCTTCCAGAATTCCCATGGTGGTTCTCCTTCGCGATGTGATGTGGGCCCGTGTGCTGGTAAGGGTAGCAGGGATTGTGGATGTTGGGTGTGAAGATGTTGTGCGTCGAAGGAAAGCTAAAGGCTCCCGCGACGTGCGCCAAGGAAGGCGCGAAGTTTCGCCACGGGAGCCTGGGGTGAGATCACAATACCTGCCAGGGCTGAAGCCCCAGCTCTTCTCTTGTGGTTATGAGACCCGACCATGAATGGTCGGGGTACCCAGAAGCCAATGAGGTTAGAAGTTGTAGGCGGCGGAGAGTTGCAAGCGGCGGGGTGGGTTGGCAGCGGTGGGCTGCATGAAGTCCTGCGAGCCCTGGACGCTGTCGTAGCCCTCGAAGTTGGGGCGATTGAGGGTGTTGAAGCTGGAGACGGAGAAGGCGATGGACTGCGGCGTGTCCGGCGACTCGGATTTTGTGGCAGCGTCGGAGGCGTGGCTGTGTTGGAGCGGCGCGAACTTGTAGGTGTAGCCGAGGCGGAGCTGCAGGTCCTGGGAGTCGCCACCGTTGAGGCTGTTGCGTGGGACGCCGTCGGGGCGTGCGTTGTAGAGGCCGGGGTCGAAGCGATCCGTGCCGTCGGTGATGGTGTAGGGTGGCGCGGTGTAGTCGTAGAAGCCGATGCCGAGGGTGACGGGCTTGTCGGGATAGAGGGTGCCGAACATAGAGAGGCGCTGCCGCTGGTCGTAGTTGGTGCGGGACCACTCTGCGTTGGGGTTGTACTGGTCTTCGGGCTGGAAGGTAGACCACTGGGTGTCGGAGTCGGCGTGCTGATAGTCGTACTGTAGGAAGCCGGCGAAGACGTCGTGGATGCGGCCGCGGAAGCTGACGGAGAGGTCGTCGGACTTTTGATAGCCGCCAGAGTCCTGCTCGTTGATCTGCGAGAAATTCGGGTTGGGACGGACAGTGTCCGGGTAGGGCGGCAGCGGCGCGTTGATGTCGAGTGTGCGCAGGGCGTGCCAGCCGCGGTAGCCGTTGTACCCGACGGTGACGGTGGCGGTCTTGGTGACCTGGCGCTCGACGCTCATGCCGAAGTAGGCCTGCACGGGCGACTTCAGGCCGGGCGCGAAGATGAAGAGGCTCGGCGGCTGCGCGGAGAGCGGGGTGCAGCCGGTGGCGTTGGGGTCGGGATAGCAGGGGTTCGAGATGACGAGGCTGCGCTCGGCGGCGTTCTGATAGCGCGCAAGCTGCTGGCCGATGTTGACGCCGACGTGGCGGTAGTAGATGCCGGCACCGGTACGGACGACGAGGCCATGCTCCTGATCGAGTGCGTACGCAGCGGAGAAGCGCGGCTGGAAGGCGTCTTTGGTGCCGGAGAGCGCGTTCTGGAACTCGTAGCGCAGGCCGGGGGTAAGTGTAAGGCGCGGGGTGAGCTGGATCTGGTCGAGGATGAAGATGCCGGGCTGCGCGTAGAGGGTCTCAAAGCGCGACTGGCCCTGCTGAATGGTGAGCGATGAGGGCGCGTTGGCCTGGAAGGCGGCGAGGTTGTTGAAGGTGTAGGTGCCCTGGCGGTTGGTCCCGTCTTCAAGGATGCGGCGGCCGAGGTTGGGAAGCTGGATGCCGAACTTGAGCTGCTGCGGAATGTGGGTGGAGAGCGTCCAGCTGAAGATGTCGGAGAGGTTGGGGTTGTTCTCCGTGTTGTAGACGGAGGCCTGCGCGCTGCAGGCGTCGGCAACGCCCTGGATGACGACCTGCGGGCCGATGCAGGTGAGGCCTGGCTGCGGTTGCGCGTTGTCGGTGGTGCGGTCGAGGTTGCGTTCGAAGAGGATGTTGAACTGGTTGAGCTTGCTGGCACTGAGGATCAGATCGTCATGGAAGGTAAGGTCCATGTCGAAGTTGTAGCTGTTGTACCCGGCGGATTGCAGGGTCTGGCCGCCGACGTTCTGGTCGATGTTGGAGGCGTTATAGAAGCGGTAGAGCAGGAAGGCGGAGTTGCGGTCGCTGAACTGGTGGCTGACCTTCATGGTGAGGTTCGTGGATCGGGTGGGGACAGGCACGTTGACGGCAGGGAGATTGAGGGACGGGATCGCGTCGACGGTGGAGAAGTTGTTCTGCTCGCGGCGGGTGATGGAGAAGAGGAAGGGCGTGTTCTTGATGCCGGTGGGGCCGGTGAAGTAACCCTCGTAGATGCGGCGCTGTGAGGGCGGTTTGACCTTGGCGAAGAAGTTGGTGGCCTCGAAGATCGCGTCGCGGAAGGTGAAGGTGAAGGCGCCGTGGAACTGGTCTGCAGCGGACTTGGTGATGATCTCGACCTGTCCGCGGCCGGGCTGGCGGTACTGCGCGGAGTAGGGGTCCTGGTTGACGCTGACGCGCTCGATGGCGGAGGGTGAGATGCCGACGGTCTTGGACTCGACTCCGTCGATGATGAGGGTGGGGCCGCCTTCGCCGGCGGCGTCAGTGGAGAGGAAGGCGGTGAGTGTGGCGACGATGTCCGCGTCGAAGATGGGGAGGTTCTTCATGTCGTCGGCGGAGACGGTGGCTGCGTCCTGGTTGGAGGCCGGGTCGGTGGTGGGCGCGTCCTGGTTGGCGGAGACGTTGATGTTGGTGGCGACGCTGGCGAGGTCCATGGTGAGGGCGAGCGGCACGGGTGCGCCGCTGCCGACGTGCAGCGGTTTGGTGATGGAGGCGAAGCCGGGCAGTGCGACGGTGAGGGTGTAGTCGCCGGCGGCGGGCTGCGGGAACTGGAAGTGGCCGTCGTTGTCGGTGGTGGTGGAGCTGATGAGAGTGCCGTCGTGGCGCAGAAGCTGGACAGTGGCGCCGGGGACGATGGCGGCGGTGGGGTCCTGCACGGTTCCGCTGACTGCAGCTCCGGAGATGGCCTTCGCTGGCGACTGGGCTACACCGGGGCCGGGCTGAGCGCCGGGTGCGCGTTCGGCGACAGCAGACGCGGCGAGGAACAGCGGCAGGGACAGGCAGACGGATAGGCGGAGGGCGCGGCGGGGGAGCGTCGAGTGCATGCTTAGTCTCAATTGAAGGGTTTCAACGGCGTGGACAGGTAAATGTAAGCGCTGATCTTAAGGGTATCGCGAGCGAGTGCAATCAGGAAACGGGTCCAAGGGAGATGTTCGTTTATTGGACGCAATGGCGATGGCTGGTTGCGAAGATGTTTTAGAGTGAGTGCGAGGAATTTTCGGGGAGTTTCAGCTGCGCATGCTCAAACCTTTGCCTAAGGGCTATCGCGGCAGGCTGGCGATGGTGGCTGGGCTGCTGGCGGTGATGGCGCTGCAGCTGGCGCATGTGGCGCGGACGACCTCTGCGACCTGGGACGAGCCGCATCACCTGTACGACGGGTACATGGTTTGGACGCGGCATGACTACCGGCTGAACCCGGAGGTTCCCCCACTCGCGAAGCTGACGGCGGCGCTGCCGCTGCTGGGGCGGCGCGATGAAGCGAGAGCAGCGTATATGGTGGGTCTGCAGAGCGCACGGGCGACGCGGCCCGATCTGCATGCGGGGCCGATTCGGGATGCGGAGCAGAAGATCATGGCGCTGAGTGTGCGGTGAGAGCCGACGCAGCGTTTGGGTTGCTCAGTTTTGAATTTCTTCCAGCAGAATCGGCTGGCGTTTCCAGTAGGTAAGTGACCGCCAGAGCCATTCCAGTGGACCAAAGGCAAAGACGCGGAGCCACAGGTAACTGGCCAGCAGGTTGATGATCCATACGCCAGCCACGATAACGTACCACTGGTAATACTCGAGCCTGCCGTATAACTTCCAGGGGCCCCACGCGAAGAGAGACTGGCAAAGTAGGGTCGTCAGGATGTAGTTGCTGAAGGCCGTGCGACCCACGGCTGCAACTGCGCGAATGGTGCGTCGCAGCCTTCCGATGCGCACTATCAGCAGCAGGATCGAAGCATTTGCGAGCGTTCCTGCCATGACCTCTGTGGTGTAGGGAATCGCTATCCAACGAGCGAAGGCAGCATTGGTAAGACCTGCCTTATAGAGGTTCCAGAGACCGACCAGAACCAGCGGAAGCGCGATTGCATAACCTGCGATCGCCAGACGGAGATACTCCTGCACGGGGCGTTTGTTGATCAGGAACCCAGACTTATAAAGCCCCATGCCGGTGATCATGGCGCCGAGCCACTCAAGTATCCAGAAGGACCCAAACTTCAAATTGAGAATGGTTCGTTCCGTCGCTATTCTTCCCGGCAAACCTGCCAGAAAACCGAGCCGTCCCTGGCGAAGGGTCTCCTGCATCATGCCGCCGCTCGCCCGTCGCTGGTCTTCTGCGGCTTGAAGCAGAGCACGCTGTGCTGCGGTGGCGGATGGCCCAGCAGCTTTGGCCGCAGTAAGCTCCGCGTCTGCGTGCAGGGTATTGGCTACATCAAAGACACGGGTACTGCCGAAGGTCCCTCCCACGAGCCAGACGGTCAAGCCAAGGATCAGGAGTGTGCGGGTCCCAAGCCGCCGCAGCGGATATAGAACGACGAGCGCCATCACCGAGTAGTCGACGAGGATGTCACCGAACCAGAGAAGAAAACCGTGACAAAGACCAAAGACCAAAAGCCAGAGATTCCGCCGGTAATAGATCATTGCTGAACGAGCCGCGCTGGAACGCCTCTCAAGCCGTTCTGTCAGCAGGACCACACCCGCGCCAAAGAGCATGGAAAACATGCTGCGCATCTTGCCTTCGATGAACATCCACTTCAGCACGACAATGACGTAATCCAACCCTGAATGCCAGCCTGTAAAAGCAGGCATGGGAAGGCCCACAGGAATGCCCCAGAGTCCCTCCGGCCCGGCAAAGGCCTCAACGTTGATCATCAGGATGCCAAGCAGGGCAAAGCCGCGCAGCACGTCAAGGGACGGTAACCGATGGGTTTGCTGTACAGGTGTCTCTGCAGGCCCAGCCACTTCTTCAGTGGTGCCGGGTGGCAGTGTTTCAATTAGGGTGGATGCAGATCTCATATCTTTCATGCTAGTTCGAACATGACGTTGAGTATGCAGTGAGGCTCACTTACCGATGCAGAAGGTGGAGAAGATGCGGGCGAGGATGTCGTCGGTGGTGGTGGCGCCGGTGAGGGAGTCGAGTGCGCGGAGGGCGACGTGCAGGTCGAGCAGGATGAGCTCGTGAGGCAGGCCTGCGGCGTTGGCTTCGGCTGCGGCGTGGAGCGCAGTGAGGGTGTCGGTGACGGACTGTTGCTGGCGCAGGTTGTTGAGCAGGCCGGAGTCGGCGAGTGAGCCGGCGGCGTTCAGCTGGGAGAGGATCGCAGCGCGGAGGGCGTCGAGGCCTTCGCCGGTGAGGGCGCTGGTGCGG
>CAJCIM010000161.1 GCA_903970395.1 Acidobacteriaceae bacterium | reverse complement strand
TGGCCTGCGAAGGCTGTACCCAAATGTGGTGTGCGCGTTGACGCATAAGAATGCGTTTGAGCTGGTGATTGCTACGGCGCTTTCGGCACAGACTACGGATGTGAATGTGAACAAGGTGACGCCGACGCTGTTCAAGATGTATCCGACGCCGAAGGCGCTGGCTGCGGCGTCGCTGCCGGAGATCGAGGAGATCGTCCGGAGCACTGGGTTTTACAAATCCAAGGCGAAGAACATCCAGGGTGCGGCTAAGGTTTTAGTTGAACAGTTTGGAGGTAAAGTACCGGAAACAATACCTGAACTGATTCAATTGCCGGGTGTCGCTCGGAAGACGGCGAATGTGGTGCTGGGGAGCTGGTTTGGGATCGCGGCTGGCGTGGTGGTGGATACCCACGTGCTGCGGCTGAGCAAGCGGCTGGAACTGACTAAGCATGACGAGCCGGTGAAGGTAGAACAGGACTTAGTCAAGATTCTGCCGCAGGATAGGTGGATCCAGTTCAGCCATGAGTTGATTCATCATGGACGGCAGGTGTGCATAGCGCGGAAGCCGAAGTGCGCGGAGTGCGGGATCGAGACACTATGCAATGCTGTGGATAAGACCTGGAGCTCACAGTAGGGTTCGGTCGGCAAGTTCAACCAATTGTTTGATTTAAGACTGAGACTTAATGTGAGTAAGTGCAAGAGACAGTTTTTCCACAAGAGCGGGTATGGTGGCCTGCTCGGCTTCTGCGTGGGGTGAAAGGCCGTGATCACGCAGGACCGCTGACGTAATAGGGCCGATGGAGATGCGCAGGGGCTCAGGTGGGAGGGTGAGGTTGGCGGCTTCGAGCAGGGCGAGTAGGTTCGTGACCGTTGACCCGCTGGTGAAGGTGATGGCGTCTGGGTAGCTGGCGGGGTGCGAGAAGAGTTCGCTGATCGCTGGAATGGAGTCTGCCGGGATGCTGTTGCGATAGACAGGGGCAACGGTGACCTCGGCTCCGGCGGCGATGAGGGTGTCGGAGAGGATGTTGCGGGCGGACTCGGAAGCAGGGACTAGGAAGCGAGTAGGGGTTCCGTCAGGATGGCGAGCGTGAGGGGTGAGGGCCGTCGCAAGGGATTCGGCGATGGCTTGAGGAGGAACGAGCTCGGGTTTTATACCGAATGGTTCAAGAGCGCGCGCGGTGGCGGGGCCGATGGCGGCGATACGGAGGTTCGCAGGCAGCTGGACGACCTCCGGGGCTAAAGCCCCTTTCCTTTCCTGCTCGTGATGAGACCCAAGGCTGAAGCCTTGGGGTACCTGGTTCTCGTCTTCGCCGGGCAGTATCGGAGGCTTAGACGAAACAGCTTTTTGTGTGTCCAGTTTCGAGTTTCGAGTTTTGAGTTTTGAGTTTTCTTGCTGCCGGTGGAAGAAAGACTCGACGGCATTGGAGCTGGTGAAGATGAGCCAGTGGTAGCTGGAGAGGTCGGCGAGGGACGCGTCTAGAGTGCCGAAGGACGTGGGTGGGGCGATCTCGATTGTGGGGATGAGGATGGGTTCGAAGCCGACGGCGCGCACGGCTTCGGCTAGGGCCGAGGCCTGGTGTGGGGCGCGGGTGATGAGGACTCGTGGTGGCACGAGTCCATTAGAGCAAAGTATGGTGGGCGTTGCGTTGGTGCGGGGATGAGGACAACGCCAAGACGCTAAGGTCCGCCAATATAACGCCAAGGGGACGATGGAAGCCATGGAGTGTTGAGGCTTAGTGAGCTTCGGGAGCTTTGCCGCCGACTTTGAAGTTGCTGGTGAGCCAGACGAGCGGGGCTACGATGAGGGTGATGACGCCGAGCCAGTGGAAGACGTCCATGAAGGCGAGGAGCTGGGTCTGGGCCTGGAGCTGGGCGTAGATGCGGGTGGTGGCGGCGTAGGTGGAGTCGGCGGCAGAGTAGCCATGCTGCTGGAGGTAGGTGGCGAGCTGGTGGATGTTGCTCTGGAGTTGGAGGGAGGTTGAGGTGCTGGCGGCGCCAACGCGCTCCTGGTGGAAGTTCTGGCGGCGGTCGGCCATGGTGGTGGCGAAGGCGATGCCGAAGCTGCCGCCCCAGTTGCGGAAGAAGTTGGTGAGCGACGAGGCCTTGTTGTTCTCGTTGGGCTTGAGCTGCGAGTAGGTGACTACCGAGAGCGGTACAAAGAAGAACGCGTAGCCAAGACCCTGCAGGCCGCGGGCGAGAGCGTAGTGGTTGTAGTCCGTGGCCAGGTTGAAGTGGCTGTAGTGGATCATGGAGATGCCGACGGTGATAAGCGCTCCGAAGAGAAGCACGCGCGGATGGACGATTTTGCGCTGAACGAGCTGCGCGCCGACGGGAGCAAGCAGGGTGATGACGAAGGCTCCGGGCCCAAGGACGAGGCCGGCGTCGATGGCGCGGTAGCCATAGAGTGTTTGCAGGATCTGCGGGATCATGGTGGTCGACGCGAAGAGGCCGAGGCCGAAGATGAAGTAGTAGAGGTTCGCGATGGCGAAGTTGCGCGTCTTCAACATGCGGAAGTCGATGACAGGATCAGGGACGTGGAGCTCCCACCACACGGCAAAGCCGAGACAAGCGATAGCGATGACGAACATCCAGCAGATGAAGGGGGAGCCGAACCAGTCGTCGATCTGGCCACGATCCAGGAGGATTTCCAGCGCGCCGGAGCCGACGGCGATGAGGGCGATGCCTAGTGCGTCGATATTGAGCTTGCCGGGTTTGCCGTCGGTACTGGGCTTGCGAACGGTCTTGCGCTCTTCTGCGAACGAAGGCGGATCAGAGACGTAGCGGTTGGTGAAGAAGAGCGAGACGAGTCCGATGGGGATGTTGATGAGGAAGACCCAGCGCCAGTTGAAGTTGTCGGTGATCCAGCCGCCGAGGACAGGGCCGATGGCCGGTGCGGTGACTATGGCAACAGTATAGAGAGCGAAGGCAGAGGCGCGCTTTTCCGCGGGGAAGGTATCGACCAGGATGGCCTGCTCCACTGGGGCGAGGCCGCCACCACCGATGCCCTGCAAGACGCGTGCCATCAACATAATGCCAAGCGATGGTGCGATGCCGCAGAACAAAGATGTGAGAGTGAAGAGGGCCACGCAACCCATGTAGTAGTTCTTGCGGCCAAAGACGCGGGAGAGCCACGCAGACATGGGCAGAATGACGGCGTTAGCGACGAGGTAGGTAGTGAGTATCCAGGTGACTTCGTCGTAGGAGCGGCCGAGCCCACCGGCTATGTATGGGAGCGAGACGTTGGCGATGGAGGTATCGAGTAGCTCCATGAAAGTGGCCAACGTGACGGTGAGGGCGATGACCCATGGATTGATGAGCTTGCGGGCTACGGGAGCGCGGACGATTTCGGGAGTGGCGACGGCTGTTGCCATGATGCGACCTCTGATCCTGGAGCGCAGCGATAAAAGAAACCACTTGGTCTCTTTTGAATCAGATGAAGGAGAAAAGAGACCGATGCGTCTTTTTTTCGGTATGCTGTGAAACGCGAGGTTTTAGCGATGAGACAGGTCGAAGCTGGAATGAGCAAAGGCGAGGCCACGCGGCAGTTCATTCTGGAGCAGGCGGCGCCGATTTTCAATCGGCGTGGGTATTCAGCTTGTTCAATTCAAGAGCTGATGGACGCCACCGGGTTGGAGAAGGGCGGAATCTACCGGCACTTTGCGAATAAAGAAGAGCTAGCGGTTGAAGCCTTTCAGTATGCTCTTTCGCGGAGCGTGAGGATTCGAACGGAGCATCTGGAAGGGATTCCGAATGCAGTCGACAAGCTGAAGCGCGCGGTGGAGACGTTTGTGACGACGCCTTCGGCGATCGAAGGCGGCTGCCCACTAATGAATACTGCAATCGATGCAGATGATGGAAATCCGCGGCTGCGCGAGATGGCGCTTGAAGCGCTGAATAGCTGGCAGGACCGGCTAGCAAAGATGGTGATTGCAGGAATGCGCGCGGGAGATATTCGCAGCGAGGTAAAGCCGCGGCAGCTAGCAAATACGATGATCGCAATATTGGAAGGCGCTTTGATGATGAGCCGCCTGCAACGCACCAAGGGCGCGCTGCGCGATGCGCAGACTACGCTCAATGGTGTGCTGGAAGGCGTGCGGTGTCCGAAGAAGTAATTATTTCTTCGGGTAGACGACTTCGAGGGTACGAATCTCCCAAGGGTTGATTGGGAGGGTGATAGTGTCGCCGCTGATAGGAATGTGCTGCGCGTTAGGCAGCGGGGTCTCCATCAGATTGGTTTCGATGGCGTACTCGGCACCGGCGGGGATGTGAAGGTGGGCTTCGGTTCCCTGCCCCGCAGACTCATACATGCGGAAGATGAGAGCGTTGATGTCCTCGGCCTTTTTGACGGCGGAGAGGATCACGTTGGGGTTATCGACGGCGGCGAAGCTGTGCGTTGCGGGCAGCGTGCCGGTGTGCGAGAAGACCTGCTCGGTGATGAGCGGCGTGTTTAGCTCGTAGCCGCGATGAACGGTTTGCGCTGCCTGCCACGTGCCGGCGTGCGGGTAGATCTCGTATACGAAGTGTTGCGGGCCACGGTCGGCGTCGGGATCGGGCCAGATGGGCGAGCGCAGCAGGGTGAGGCGCAGAACGTTGCCGAGGGCGTCGTAGCCGTACTTGCTTTCGTTGATGATGGAGACGCCCTGGTGGTCGTTGCCGAGGTCGGCCCAACGCTGTGCGGGGACCTCGAACTGCGCCTTCTGCCAGGAGTTGTCGTGGGTTGTGGCACGCGTGATTGCACCATAGGGGATCTCGTAGGTGGCCTTTGGCCCGCTGGCTGCCAGAGGGAAGGCTGCCTTGAGGAGAACGTGTGTCTCGTGCCAGTCGACGTTGGTGCTGATGCGGACGACGTCAGCGCCAGCGTCGAGAGAGATGTCCTGGGTGAAGTGCGACTTGCTCCAGGTGCGCTCGATGCGGATGGTCTTGCGGAGCGTGCCGTCTTCGAGGACCTTGATGGAATCGACCTTGTCGATGGGCGTGAAGGGAGCGTCGAATGTGCCAGGATCGATGTTCCACGCATCGTAGTTCTTCGGCGTGTCTACGTAGGTCTGAAGCTGGTTGCCGCATGTGTGCGGAGCGATGTACTCGGTGCTCTGCGCCGCGAGGCTGTTGATGCAGCCGTTTGCCTTGTCGATTGCCAACTTGAGGTGGGCATTCGAGAGCGTGTAGGCAGAGCCGTCGTCGTCGACACGAAGGGCTGCGGTGTCGGGCTTGACGGCTTGCTTGTCGGAGCTTTCAGCGTGCAGCACGGTGTAGCCGAGCGCGGGTACGTCGGAGACGCGGGCGAGCACATCGAACTGGTTGGTGCCGGCGATGTGGTTGGCGATCTGTGATGGGATGATGTTGCCCTTCGCGTCAGTGAGCGTGATGGCGTTGGCGGCTTCGGGAAGCTCAACATGCAGCGTTGCGAGTTCCGTGCGCGGCCATGCCATCGAGTTGTTCACGAGGACGGGAACGCCAGCTTTGCCGCGTGTGTCGATGCTGGCGTCGATGGTCTTCATCGCTGCGTCGTCGATGAGCTTATCGGCGTTGAAGACTTCTGTGTAGTCCTTCTGCGCGTCGCGATAGATGACGGCGATGCCAGAACCCGCGGCGAGATCGTGGAACTGGTTGAAGGTGATCTTCTTCCAGTTTTCGGTCAGGACGTCGTTGGGATATGCGTCACCATCGAGCCATGCGAGTGATGCGTATTTTTCGGCGTCGATCGTGGCTGTTTCGCTGTTACGCATATTGCGCTTGTGGGCGGCCTGCGTAGTGAAGACGCCGCGGTGGTACTCGAAGTAGAGCTCGTCCTTCCAGGTTGGGATGCCGATGTCGCCCTTCGCGTCGGCTGGAGGCGCGGTGTAGCCCTTACCGATGCGGTCGTAGTTCCAAGTTGGAGAGTCTGGGTTGAGGTGCGTCTGCACGTCATCGAAGTAGTGCTGCGCGGTGCTGTAGCGCATGGTCGGAATAGCATCCTGCGAACCCACCTTAGACGACGATGGGGTACCCGAATGTGAGGCTGCGATCCAGTGGTCGGCCTGGTCGAGCATGTCGCGGGTGGGGCCGCCGCCGTGGTCGCCGATGCCGTAGAGGTCCATGTGCTCGAAGGTGCCGGGGTTGCGCTCGGCGGATTCGGCGTAGTCGGCCGAGATGCGCGACGGGTTCACGTTGTCGTGCACGTAGTCCGTCGGGAAGTACGTGAGCACCTTGCTGCCGTCGGGCGATTCCCACCAGAAGAGACGGAAGGGCAGCTGGTTGGTATCGTTCCAGTGCATCTTCTGGGTGACGAAGTAATCCATGCCGCTGCGCTTGTAGATCTGCGGAAGCTGCCAGTTGTAGCCGAAGCTGTCGGGGTTCCAGCCGATGCGGGCGGTGACACCGTAGAGCTTCTGGAAGCTGCGCTGACCGACGAGGATCTGGCGTACGAGCGATTCACCGCCGGGCAGGTTTAGGTCAGGCTCGACCCACATGCCGCCGACGATCTCCCAGCGGCCTTCCTTGACGCGCTGTGCAATCTGCTCGTTGAGCGCGGGATACTTGTCGGCCATCCACTCGGAGTACTGTGCTGCGGACTGCGTGTAGGTGTAATCCGGGTACTCGTTCATGAGTTGCAGCGCTGTGGTGAAGGTGCGCTTGACGGCGTCGATGGTTTCGCTGCGCGGCCAGAGCCAAGCGGCGTCGATGTGCGAGTTGCCGACGAGGTCGATCTTTGCGGTTGCGAGCACAGCGTGCAGCGGGTCAAGCAGTTGCTGCGCCTTGAGGAGCGAGGCGTCGAAAGCCTGCTGATTCCCTGCTGCGAGCGCCTTCGTGTCAATGGCGGCGATGGCGGACTCCACGGTCGGCAGAAGATCCTTGCGCGGCGTAGGCAGCACGGGCAGCAGGTTCGCTGCGGTGAGGCTCTCGATGCGGATGTCATCGGGGTTCGGCCGGGCCGGTTTATCCGCGCTGAGGGCTGCTGTTCCGGGGGTGATCTTCATGCTGACGCCGCGAAAGCTCTTGTCGTCGACGGTGTGCAGCAGCTTGACAGCGACGAGGATTTTGTCGCCGGGCTTAGCTGGCTGGAAGAGGACAATCGGTTCGAGATCGTCACCAAGAGCTACGCGGCGGCCGTTGAAGTAGATGATCTGCGGCATCGGGCCGTTGGCGTCGGCATTGAACTGAAACCAAATGGTAGAGCCGGTTAGATCGTAGCCGTTGAGCGTTTTGGGGACCTCGACAGTGCGGCGGTACCAGACGGCGTCCTTGGGCGCTTTGACGGAGTGGCGCGGCTCCGGTGTGGCGACCTGCTGCCAGCTGGAGTCGTCGAGGGTGAGCGATTCGCCGTGCGGGATGTCGCCGGCGTGGAAGCGCCAGGTTCCGCCGGGGAGCGCATTCAGAGTTTCCAGCGTGTGCAGCTTGGCGATGGCTTCGGGCGAGAGGTTCTTCTGCTCGCGAACTGGGGTGAAAGATTGAGCGAAGACGAAGGACGACGAGAGCGCCAAAGCAAGCATAAGTGCACGGGATCGCATGGCGAGAAGAGTATCAAATTTGGTGCAGGAAAGTGAGCATATGGAGCCTAAATTGTCATTCTCGTCGAGTTAGGGCTACGGAACCCCTCCTGGTTTTAGAGGTAAGCTCCGCAGCCGATTGAAGTTAGCTTTGTATAGCCCTTAGTTTGCGCTTTAGTATGCATCGGCGAGAGTTGGAAGATGTGGGGCGGGTTGGGAAAGTGCGGAGACGGCAAGACGAACCTCAATTGCTCGGACAGGCGTCATGGCGTCCGGTGTCGGCCACATTTGAGACCAGCCACTTGCCGTTCTGGCGATACATCGTAAAGACGTTGGTGCCGCAATGATCCATCTTGCCATCCACGGTAAGCACATACGGTGCCCAGATCACGGCAATGTCATGATCAATGCTAACTACGGGGTGGTACAGGGTCTCCTCAAACTGACTGTGGGTGGATGCAAATACCTGCTGAAGCCGTGCCTCGAAGACATCGAAGCGCTCCTGCACCGGTTTCCCCTCCCGAATCTGGGTCGCCATGCCGCCGGGAAGCAATTGGTCCTGAATCAGCTTGGGATCCTTCTTCGCCAGCCCCTCGCACATCAGTTGCAACGGCTTGAGCGCGGCCTGCTGCTCCGGCGTAAGTGGCGCCTGGATAGAACCGCCCGTTTGTTGTGCATAAACAGGCGCAGCAAGTACCGCCGCGCTTAAAAGCAACAAAACATAGCCTACTTTCAATATCGTCTGCCTTTCTTTATTCCGCGCAACCACGGATCGTTATCGATGTAAAACCCATAACGGGACAGTTTATTCCCACAGCACTTATTCCAAAAGCTCGAATGATAGCTTCGATATCGCATTAGGCGTTTCTCCGTGTAGGAGAAGGAAAATGGATAAGTTGCCGTCCATACACCGGCAGGCTTGCGTCGCGTGCGATAGGTGGCAGTTCCAGGCTCAGTGTTGGTATGCCTCAAGCGCACCAAGAAAGGGTTTGAATATTGAACCCCTTTCCCTGACACTCGACTTCACCACAAGCCGAGGAGCTCAATCTTTAGCCACAAGCGCCAATTCCAACCTCGCGCAGCGGGGTGCTTGGGTACATCCTTAATTTTACGTGCAGTGTCAAGCTGGAGGAGTTCGTAGTTTCTGGGGCTCAGATGAAGAGGCCTTGCTTGATGCAAGGCCTCTCTAGCACGTCCGATAGGCATAGCCGTTCCGACCGGTGGCTCTACTGCACGTCCGCAACTTGCGCGTCTTTGAAGACCACGCGCATGTCTTTATAGATATAGATTTGCTTCTCTCCAAGATCCACAATCTTGTCTGGGCTACCGAGAGACTTCTTTACCTCGTCGGTGGACATACCAATCTTGATCGTCTTGGTATCTGCGTCTGCGGCAGTTGCCTTGTCCGCGATTACGCCGTCGATGATCTTCTTAGCATCTGCTGCTGGCATCGAAGAAAGTCCTGGGATGCGTATGTTCAATTCTGCGCGGTATCTTGTGCCAGTGCCGTCTCCGAGGGTGGTGATGTTGGCGGTTATAAGCTCAAAGCGAACCTCGTCGTTACGTACGTCCATCTTCGTCACAAAAACTTGGTCGTTCACATTCAGGTTGCGCGCCTGGTTCGTGCGACTGAGAGACGTGAGGAAGCCTTTCGCCTGTTGTGCCTGGCCGTCGGTGACATTTGTATTGACGATTGCTTGCGGCGTATTCGCTACATCGGCGTAGATACCGGGGATGCGGACGGTTAGCGTGACTCCTTGCTGAGTGATCCGGTTGTAGTCGAACTTGAGTGCCGCGATGCCAACCTTGGTGATCGGGTAGTCGGCCCTTAGCTCTTCCGCAGTGGCACCCGAATTGCCCTCGGCGTGGATAAATTGCGCGCTGGTGAGCATGACTGCGGCGCAAGCGAGTGCCGGCAGGTGAAGACGATAAGAGCGTTTGCAGTACGTCATCGAAGCAGACCTTTCAGATACAGCTTAGATAGCAATACCTATTACATATACTAAGCAACAGATTTTTCGTCCTTTTGCGCACTGTAAAAAGTATTTGGAGCACCTTATCGGGACTACTTTCAGTCGACGGGGCATCGCACGGTGGATATGTTGACGAAATAGTATCTGAGCAGGCCATCCAAGCTCGACCCCGATGTGGCGTTAGAGCATATCTACTTCGGGTGTCGTTGTTGCACCATATGTCGCGCATTCAGCGCTCTGATTGTTATGGCTTTGAAGCCAGGCCTTCGGCCCAGATGGGGTTCGATGAAGGGCTGGATTGCGGTGAGCAAAAAGTGCTTGACATATTCCCATACCGGAATGTAACGTTTCGCCCATGGCTAGAGCTAGCACCACTTCGGACGCCTTCAATGCAGTTGCTGAACCCAGGCGACGGGAGATATTGATCTTTCTCGCCCATGCAGAACGGCCCGTGGGAGAGATTGTGGAGGCGCTTGGCGTTCCGCAGCCTTCGGTCTCCAAACACCTGCGCGTGCTGCACGATGTAGGGCTGGTGAGGATGCGCTGCGAGGGCCGACAGAAGCTCTACCGCACCAATGCCGACGCGATACGCCCGCTGCATGAGTGGGCAGCGACGTTTGAGCGGTACTGGCAGCATCAGTTGTTACGCGTGAAGGAGCGCGCGGAGGAGATGGTTAGGCAGGGTGCAATCAATGTGAGCCCCGCAGAGACGAAGCAGAAACCCAAGAGGCAAAAGGAGAGGCGATGATTCCAACTGTACCGACGCTCGAAGAGATGACGTTCACGTTGAAGCAGGAGATCCACGTGAACGCGCCGATGGATGTGACCTTCGCCGCGCTGCTGGAGCAGCTGGGGCCGGGGAATGAGACGACCGAGGGCAGGTCGTTGAGCCTGAAGATCGAACCGTGGCCGGGTGGGCGTTGGTATCGCGACCTGGGCGACGATAACGGGCACCTTTGGGGCCATGTGCAGGCGATCAAGCGACCTACGCTGCTGGAGTTTGTGGGGCCGATCTTTGCTTCGTTTCCGATGGTGTCGAATGTGCAGTGGCGTTTGAGCGAGGCGGACGGCGGGACGTTGATCAGCTTTCGGCATATGGCGCTCGGGATGATGACCGACCAGCACAAGATGGAGATGCCGAATGGCTGGAGTTCGATGAACGAACGCGTTCGCAGCCATGCTGAGGCTGCGCGATAGACGAGCGTTGCGAATGAGGTAGATGCTATGTGTCCAGTGTGTTTCGCAACCGCAGCACTGATTGCCGGTGGCGTCACCTCAACGGGTGGCCTGGCGGTAACCGTAATGACCAAGCTCGGCGTGAAGAACGCCTTACACCATCCAACCGCTACGACAACATCCAAGGAGGATCGCCATGGCCAGCAGCACGATTGATGCAGTCCAACCGAACGTTGTTTCGCATGCCGAGTGGCTTGCGGCGCGCAGCGAGCTTCTGAACAAGGAGAAGGAGTTCACACGTCTACGCGATGAGTTGAGCAAGCAGCGTCGCACGTTGCCGTGGGAGAAAGTCGAGAAGCCGTATGCGTTCGATTCGGCGAAGGGCAAGGTGACGCTGGGCGATCTGTTTGATGGCCGCAGCCAGCTGATTGTGTATCACTTCATGTTCGGACCGGGTTGGGAGCAGGGTTGCCCAAGCTGCTCGTTCATGGTGGACCATTTCGATGGGCCTGCGATACACCTGGCCAATCGCGATGTAACGCTTGCGGTGATTTCGCGCGCTCCGATTGCGGAGATTGAATTGTTCAAGACGCGGATGGGTTGGAAGGTTCCATGGGTGTCGTCGTTCGGAAGCGATTTCAACTATGACTATCACGTGTCGTTTACTCCGAAGGAACGGGCGAGCGGCAAGGCATATTACAACTACACGAAGGACGCGTTCCCGAGCGAAGAGGGACCAGGCCTCAGTGTGTTTGCGAAGGACGCGGCAGGCCAGGTGTTTCATACTTACTCCAGCTTTGCGCGCGGGCTTGATCCGCTGGTCGGCGCTTACCAGTTTTTGGACCTGGTGCCGAAGGGACGCGATGAAGATGGATTGGCTTTCAGCATGTCGTGGGTGCGCCATCATGATCGCTATGAGCAGGGCTATGCCGTTGATTCGACGCTGAAGCCGGATGAACTGTTCGCGAAGTATGAGAAGGCGAAGAGCGCCGGCGGTTCGTGCTGCTCGGGCGAGAGCCACTCGTAGGTACGAGAGGTATGGCCACGCCGGTGGGGCGTGGTCATGCGTGGGGGAGTTCAGGGTTCTAGACACCCTGCTCCCTTCCAAAGACAGTTAATTCAGAGTTTCCTTAAACAAAGACTAAAAAATGTTGTAACGAAGCTGATGCGGGCTGCACTACTCCTTCAGACGCGCGCGATGTCCCGATGCGCGTCAATAGGAGATGTCATGGAAGCAGTTGTAAACACTGTGGAAACCATTATGTGGGTGAATCATCTCTCTCTCTTGCCAGGTGATTCGAGCGTAGAGACGTCGCACAACGCTGTGAGCTCTGGAGTCGGCACAGGGCTTAGCGGCCTGGTGATCGGGTCGACGACTGTGGGTGACACGGCGCCGGGTGGTGGCAACAAGGTGGTACAGATGGGGCCGGAGGTTCCGGCGGGCTATCTGATCAAAGGGGTTAAGATCGCCTACCAAAACTCCAATGTGCGGAGCTACATTACGCAAGTGCGAATCTCTCAGTTGCAGACGTCTCCATCGACCGCGCTTGTGCTGCTGGACGATCCCACGCACCTGAATGCGGCGGGCGCAGTCTATGCGAACAGCGCAGTCACGTCGATCGATCCCAGCAAAGGAGCACTAGTGCTGGATCTGCGAGTCAACTTCGGAGATACATCCGATCGGATCGTGGTGCGTGGCGTAGGCCTGTTGCTGCAGAAGCAGTAAATGCACTTCAAAGATAGACTCCCGCGGCTGAAACGTTGTGCTCGATAGATCGCGGCGAGGAAGACCTTCTCCCAGGTCGCCTTCGCGACCAAACAATGTCCTGGATTCGCCACGAACGGCGGGCGAACCTTCACCATTTCCCTTTCCACCTACAGACCAGCCTTCGGCTGGAAACAAGGAGTAGAGTCATGGCAATCGTCCCCGTTGTTGAACAGACATCCGCAACCGATGAAGCTGCGTTTGTGAAGAAGCTTCCCTTTACGCTGACGCGTACGAACCTGAAGGGTGTGTATTCGAACCCTGCACCCCCGGATGACTTCGATCCACAGACCGCAACCCAAGCCGAGCTAACCCGTCAGGGCCTACTTTGGCGCAAACCCACATCAACCGATGCGCCAGCGGTTCAGAAGGCGTGGAATACGTTCTTCGCGCACAAGTGGCTGGCGGCGAAACGTATTGTGCCTCAGCTGGAGCCACAGATTGGCGTAAGCCACATGCTGAAGAAACCGCCGGTGAAGCAGACCGACGGCAGCTACCTGGGCGGCGTGTGGTCCGGAGCCGGATCGAACAAAGGATCCTGGACGAGCATCATCGGCTACTGGACGATTCCGACCGTGACCAAGCCCAGTGAGGCGCAGGGTCAGGAGGGCGGCTGGAACTCGTCGTCGTGGCTGGGACTTGACGGCATGTTCACTTCGAACGATGTGCTGCAGGCAGGCATTCAGCAGAAGGTGAGCGCGAGCGGTGTTGCGACCTACATTGCGTGGTTCGAGTGGTTCGCGCCAGAGGAGCCGAATTCGCCGCCGTACATCTGGCAGACGAACATCTCCAACTTCCCGGTAAAACCCGGGCAACAGGTTTACTGCTCAGTGCAGTACAACGGGAAGACTTCGGGCGTGATCTCATTTGCGAACGAGGCGACCGGCGAGCACTTCTCGGTGACGCTGGCTCCGCCTCCGGGAGCGACGTTCAATGGAAGTTCGTACGAGTGGGTTATGGAAGCGCCGGACGGTGGTGAACCGATCTCAGCGCTGCCGAAGTTCACGCCGGTATCGTTCACGTCTGCGCTGGCCTGCAACGCGACGTTCAGCGCGGTAGGCAATCCCGCCGTGGCGGATACGATGAACATCGAAACCACGAGCGGCAAGGTGCTGACTTCAGTCTCGGTCGGAACGGATACGGCTACGATCAAGTTCATCGGGTAGGTATGGAGGCGTGCGCGGGCTGCGGTTGATCGCCGCCCGCACGCGTGCGTTTAGAAGTCGTCGGTGAAGGCGACTTCGCCTTCGACGGCGGTCTGATAGGCGGAGACGCGGCGCTCGAAGAAGTTGGTGAGCTCCTGCACGTCCTGAAGGTCCATGAACGCGAAGGGATTTTTGGCGTTGAAGGCGGGAGCGATGCCGAGGCGCTGGAGGCGGGAGTCGGCGACGTAGCCGAGGTACTCGCGCATATCGCGAAGGCTGAGGCCGGCAACGCCGCCGCTGAGGAGGTCTTCGGCGAACTGTGCTTCGGCATCGACTGCTTCACGGAGCATGGTGACGACTTGCGATTCGAGCTCTGCGTCCCAGAGATCGGGCTCCTGCGCGCGGACGACGTTGACGACCTCGAAGGCAAACTCAAGGTGGCAGGACTCGTCGCGGAAGACCCAGTTGGTGCCAGCGGCGAGGCCGTGGAGCAGGCCCTTCGAGCGGAAGAAGTAGACGTAAGCGAAGGCGGCGAAGAAGAAGAGGCCTTCGATGCACGCGGCGAAGCAGATGAGATTGAGCAAGAACTGGCGGCGGTGCTCGCGCGTGGTGAGCTGGTCGAGTTCCTGGATGGAGTCCATCCACTTCATGCAGAAGTCAGCCTTCTTGCTGATGCTGGGGATGTTTTCGACGGCGGCGAAGGCGGCGTTGCGCTCTTCTGGGTCTGGGACGTAGTTGTCGAGCAGTGTGAGATAGAACTGGACGTGAACAGCCTCTTCGAAGAGTTGCCGCGAGAGGTAGAGGCGTGCTTCCGGGCTGTTGATGTGCTTGTAGAGGTTGAGGACGAGGTTGTTGGAGACGATGCTGTCGCCTGTCGCAAAGAAGGCGACGAGGCGCTGGATGACATGGACTTCGGCAGGAGTGATTTTTGTTTTTAGGTCGACGAGGTCAGTCTGGAAGTCGACCTCTTCGACGGTCCAGGTGTTTTTGATGCCGTCGCGGAACATATCGTAGAAGACTGGGAAACGCATGGGGCGAAGCGTGAGGCAGAGACCGGGATCGAGGATGTGGTCGGGGGCGGCGACGGAGGAGTGGGTGGACATGGCGGTGGTCCTTTCGGTGGTGCCGGTGGGGAGATGTGCGGAGCGGTCGCGCTCTAGCGCGATGCCCACCTTAGCGACGATGAAACTGTCGCGAAGATGGGGCACCCAAAGTAGAGGTGGAGTTATTGGCAGGCTTCGCAGGACTCGGGGTTTTCGAGTGAGCAGGCCAGGGCTGCGGCTTCCGTCGTTGCTTCTGCGGTTGCGTTGGAGGCTGCGGCGTTGGTGCGGGTGCTGGCGGTGGTGACGGTGGTTTTTGCGATCTTTGTTGCGGGGCGCGAGCGGAGGTAGTAGGTAGTCTTGAGACCCTGCTTCCATGCGTACATGTACATGCTGGAGAGCTTGCCGATGTTGGGGGACTCGGCGAAGAGGTTGAGGGATTGTGACTGATCGATGTAGGCGTTGCGCGCGGCGGCCATGTCGATGAGAGCGCGCATGGGCACCTCCCAGACGGTGCGGTAGAGGAGCTTGAGGTCGTCGGGGAGGCCATCGATGTTTTGCACGGAGCCTTCGGAGAGCTTGAGCTTCATGCGCATCTCTTCTGTCCATAAGCCACGGGATTGCAGCTCTTCGATGAGATAACGGTTCACTTGCAGGAATTCGCCGGAGAGGGTTTCGCGCTTGAAGAGGTTGGAGATCTGGGGCTCGATGCACTCGTAGCAGCCAACGATGCTGGCGATGGTGGCTGTGGGCGCGATAGCGATGACCAGTGAGTTGCGGACCCCGTGCTGTGCGATGCGTGTGCGGAGGGCTTCCCAGCGTGTGGTGTCGGAAGGAGTGATGTTCCAGAGGTCGAACTGGAGGTGGCCTTTGGCGAGGCGTGTGTCGGCGAAGGTGGCGTGCGGGCCGTTGGCTTCTGCGAGATCGCAGGAAGAGACGAGCGCGTGGTAGTAGATCTCCTCTTGAATGCGGGTTGAGAGGGCTTGCGCTTCGGCGCTGTCGAAGGGGAGACGGAGTTGGAAGAAGACGTCCTGCAGGCCCATGATGCCGAGGCCGATGGGACGCCATTGCGCGTTGCTGCTGGCTGCCTGCGCGATGGGGTAGAAGTTGATGTCGATCACGCGGTCGAGCATGGGGACTGCGGTGCGGACGGTCTCGGCGAGCTTGATGAAGTCGAAGGCGGGTGCGCCGGTCTCGTCGACTGTGATGTGGCGGGCGAGGTTGATGGAGCCGAGGTTGCAGACGGCAGTCTGGTCCTTGGAACTGACTTCGGTGATCTCCGTGCAAAGGTTGGAGAGGTGCACGACGTTGCCTGGAGCGCCGGTCTGGTTGCACTTGAGGTTCGTGGCGTCTTTGAAGGTCATCCAGCCGTTGCCGGTTTCGGCGAGCGAACGCATCATGCGCAAGTAGAGGTCGCGGGCCTTGATCTGGCGGTGGTAGAGCTTGTCGGACTCGGCCTTCTCGTAGGCCTCGGTGAATGCGGGGCCGTAGAGGTCGGGAAGCTGCGGGACGTCTTTCGGATCGAAGAGCGACCAGAGGCCGTCGGCTTCGACGCGCTGCATGAAGAGGTCGGGGATCCAGTTGGCGAGGTTGAGATTGTAAGTGCGGCGCGCGCCGTCGCCGGTATTTTCGCGGAGTTCAAGGAAGGCTTCGATGTCGGCGTGCCAGGGCTCGAGATAGACGCAGCAGGCGCCTTTGCGCTTGCCGCCCTGATTGACGGCGGCGACGGAGCTGTCGAGCGTGCGAAGCCAAGGGATGATGCCGTTTGACAGACCATTGGTCGCGCGAATGAGAGAGCCCTCGCTGCGCACGCGGTGGAAGGCGAGGCCGATGCCGCCGGAGAACTTCGAGAGCAGAGCGACGTTCTTGTAGGTGTCGTAGATGCTGTCGAGCGAGTCGAGCGGGCTGTCGTGGAGATAGCACGAGGACATCTGCGGGTGCTTGGTGCCGGCGTTGAAGAGAGTCGGCGACGAGGGCATGTAGTCGAGCGAAGCGATGAGGCGGTAGAAGGTGATGGCCTCATGCGGCGAAGCAGCGAGGCCGCAGGCGACGCGCAGGAAGAAGTGCTGAGGCGTTTCGATAACGGCGCGGGAGATGGGGTCGCGGAGCAGATAGCGGTCGTAGACCGTGCGGAGGCCGAAGTATTCGAAGCGGTCGGAGAGTTCGTCATCGATGGCGTGGTTGAGCTTGCGGGCGTGGGTGGCGACGAACTCGGCCGTGGCCTTGCCGACGACGCCTTCGGCGTGGCCGTAGGCGATGGACTGCGAGAAGCTGTGCAGGTTGAGCGCGGAGACCTCCTTGACGATGGTCGCAAGCAAGAGGCGCGCGGCGAGGCGCGAGTACTGGGGCTCTTCCGCGATGAGCGCGGCTGCGGTGTCGATGGAGATGGTGTCGAGTTCGCGCGTGGTGGCGCCGTCGTAGAGGCCACCGATGGTCTTGCTGGCGACGCGGATGGCATCGACGTGCGAGAGGCCGTACGAGCTGCGCTGGACGGCGCGGACGATCTTGTTGACGTCAACTGGCTCCAGCGCCCCGTTGCGCTTGCGGACGTGCATGACGGGCATCTCTTCGCGCACGGGGAAGCCGGGGGTGATGTCCGCCAGGGTGGTCTGGATCTGGGTAGGGGTTGCGGTGTGTACGGAGTCTGCGGCGGCCATGGGTGTTCCTCCCAGGCCTCGGATGGGTTGCGAAGAGACAGCTGCTGCCGCTGGTTGAGAGCGGAGGATAAAAGGGGCGCTGTCACCTCGTCTCCCCTCGGAGGCGTGTGCGATGTTTCCAAAGCAGGTATTCGGACTCTGCAGGCTCGGACCTAATGACCCTGACTTCCCGGTTTGTCCAACCAGTGTCTTCTGTTAGGGCGTTCGTACCTGCTTACCGCTGCGGGGCAGCTCCGGATTCTCACCGGATTCCCTTTTCACCCCTCTATGTGTGAAGAGGAGACCATGGAATAAACCGACTATAGCTTGTGGTCAGCGGCGTAGCAAGCCTATAGGTTGTGGATAAGGGCGGCATAAGCCGTGGGTGTGCCCAAAAGAAAACGTATGAGAGAGACATCGTCGCCGCTTTGGGCGAAAGGAGGTACGCTCGCGCCTTCGGCTCTCGTTACGGTAAAGCTTTATCGCAGAGGACGCAGACAAAACAAGCGACGGCAAGGCAAAAGCCTCACCCGGTGGTGGAAATTGCGATTCCCTTTCCACGGGCTATACTCGCTGTGTTCCGGGGGGTGTGCAATGGCGGATGTGGACGTATTGTTGAAGCCGCGTGAGGCGGCGGCAGCGCTGGGTGTGAGCTATCCGACGCTGAAGCAGTGGATACTGGCGAACAAGCTGAAGACGGTGAAGACGCCGGGTGGGCACCATCGAATTCCTGAGAGCGCGCTGCGGCCGCTGATGAAGACCAGGCCGGAGCCAAGCGCCCAGACATCCCGCGAACGCTATCGCAGGGTGAGCGGACGCAACCAACTGGTGGGCGTGATTGAGGACGTGAAGATCAGCGGGCTGATGGCGAAGGTGGTGGTGAAGATCGGCGATCAGCGGATCACGTCCATCATTACCGCAGACGCGGTTCGGGAGATGCAGCTGCGTAAGGGACAGACGGCGGCGGCACTGATGAAGTCCACCGATGTAATGATTGAACGGATATAGGTTGTGTCGTGTTTGCACGTTGGGTCGGGAGTGTAAGGATGGGTCATGGGCGGGCGCTGTATGCCCTTCACTGTTTGGTGATGGTGATGGGAGTGTCTTTTTGTAGTAGTCGGGCGCAGACGGTGTGGCCCGTGCCGGCAGAGATGGCTTCGCCGGAGTTCCAGGTATCGATCAATGGGGTGGCTACACCAGTGATGCACGCAGCACAGAACCTGTACTTTCTAAACTTCGAGGCTGGGAGGAAGTTGGACGTTGTGGTGACGGCGAACCGCGAGGACTACTGGGCGCGGGGCGTGGATGTGCAGCCGTGGCGGCTGGGGATTCGGCCGACTCGGACGGGACGCACAATACGGTTCACGCTCGATGGGCCCGCAAAGATTTCGATATCGAGGCCGAACGAGATTGAGGGCCTGACAGAAAGACTGTTTCTGTTTGCGAACGCAAAGGAGAGCGGCGCACCGAAGGGACCTGCCGAGAACCTGCAGTTCTTTGGGCCAGGTGTTTATCACCAGAACATCGATGCAGTGAGCGGCGGCAGTATCTACCTTGCACCGGGAGCGGTGGTGTTTGGCGGACTGAATGTGTGGGGAGTGCAACATGTGCGGGTGTTCGGGCGTGGAGTGATTGTGTACGACGGTCCGCAGGACCCCACGACGGACGATGGCTGGATGCACAAGAAGAACTGGCACTGCATTGTGATGGACCAGGCGCAGGATGTGTCGATTGAAGGCATTACGTGCGTGGTGCGCAGCCGAACGTGGCAGATCCAGATGAAGGACTCGCGCCAGATACGATTCGATAACGTGAAGGTGATTGGCGCAAATGCCGGCAATGCGAACGCCGACGGTATGGACTGGCTGGGCGGAGGCGATACGACGGTGAAGGACAGCTTCATCCAGGCGGCCGATGACATCTTTGCGATGCAGGGGAGCTGGGACGGCTATGGCGCCGTGGCGTTTGCAGACGATGGTATGCCGGTGACGAAGGTGACGGTGACGAAGAGCGTGCTGTCAACGAGCATCTCCAACGTCGTGCGTGCGGGTTGGCCGGGGAAGAACTTTGAAGGCGGCTCGTTCGCGATGAAGGACTCGGACGTGATCCACGCGGGTGTGGGTGGGTGCGGCATACCGTTTGCTCTGATGGAGGTGTGGGCCGATCCGCTGGGTCGCGGGAAGAGCGCGGACTTTTCGTTTGAGGATGTACGGCTGGAGCAGTGGTACTCGCTGACACAGTTGATGGAGCCGGTGGATGGGGTAAGCGATGTGCGGTTTACGGATGTGGCGGGCCTTGAAAGTCCGGCACTCGTAGACTCGGTGCTTAAAGGAAGCATCCGCGATGTGCGGCTGGACAATGTGGTGCTGGGCGATGTGCTGGCGACGAAGCAGCGCGATGTTCCGATTGAGGTACTGGATGGAGCGCAGTCCCCTACGTTTGATGCGGGTGGGCCGAAGGTGCGGATTGCATTAGACAGAGCAGGGCTTGTGCGGCCCGGCGACAAGGTGGGCTTTACCGCTGTGGTGGACGGAGCGACGCGCGGGTTGAAGTATGCATGGAGCTTTGGCGATGGAACGATGGCTCAGGGTGTGCGCGTATCGCACCGGTTCGCCGATACCAATGGGACGTTGCTGGATGGCTCGGGGAGGTTTCGCGTGCTGCTGCATGTGACCGATGCGAAGGGTCGCAGTACCTGGAGCTACGCACCAGTGGTGGTGGCGAGCGCACTGCTGCCTGCGGTTGCCAATGCCGGAAGTTTATTGCCGGGGATTGCGTACTCTTACACAGAGACGCCGATGACGGCATTTGAACCTCTGAATGCGAGCAGCACCTCGGGGATCCATACGCAGGGCGTGACGCCGATGATAAATGCAGCGATTGTGCGGAGGCGGAGCAACGACTACTCGGAGAGCTTTAGCGGATTTTTGCAGACGCCTGCGGACGGCGGCTACACGTTCACGCTGATGGGCAATGGGGGAGGGACGCTGACGATCGACGGAACACCCGTTGCGGCGCTGCCGTCGCCCTTCCCTAACCTATGCGGCCTGACGGGGGGCGCGGTACAGCAGCGCACGTGGAGCGTGGCGTTGGCGAAGGGGCCTCATCGGATAGCAGTGGATGAGACGCATGCGACGGGACCAGATGGATTCCGCGTGCTGTGGCAGATGGCCGGTGGTGTGGTGAGCGAGATCCCGCCGACGGCACTGTTTCATGCCAGCTTGCCGTGAGCCAGCTACTTCGAGGTGCGCGACTTTGAAGGCTTGAGCGACTTCTTGAAGAGGTCCCAGTAGCGCTCAGTCTGGTCGGCGTAGTTGTGGGCGAAGCTGAGGATGGCGTCGTCAAAGCGAGTGTTGTTGCCCAGGTAGGCAGCGATGGCAACGGGGTCTCCGGCACGGGCGTGGCCGCGGGCGAAGAGCTCTCCGCAGAGGTCGGCGTAGCCAAGGAGCGAGTCGGCGGTGAGGGTGGTGAGGTCAAGTGAGGCCTTGTGGTCGTTGAGCTGGCGGACGAGGTAATCCCGGCCTTCGATGCTGGTATAGCCGAGAAAAGGATCGCTGGTGAGTTGCATGGCGCGCTGACCGTCCATGACGCGATGGCCGTTGTGCGTGTGCTGCGAGCCTTCAGGCAGATAGGGCGCGTAAGCTGATGCGGGTTCTTCCTTGATCTGCAGAAAGAGCGGGTCGGATTTGCACGCGTGGGTGCCTTCGAAGTAGACGACGTAATCGCGCAAGCCGACAGAGCCAGTGCCGACGACCTTGAAGCCGACGTCCATGGGACGGTACTGGTCGAGGAAGTGGCGGCGCTCGTGTTGCAGCGTGCGCGAGTAGGAGCCTAATGAGGCGAGGACTAGCTCGGCCTCTTTTCCGGTGATGCGGCGGAGGAGTGGCGGCTCGGATTTGAAGCGGCGGATTTTGGCGCCGGTCTCCAGATCTTTGTCCTTTACGCTTTTGACGGGTTCTGTAAGGGACTTAAGGGTCTTGTCGACGGTGGAGCGTTCGGCCTGCGCAAGGATGGCGGGCATCGGGTCGATGTGGGCGAGGCGATGGATCTGGTAGCGGGCAAGTTCGAGGATCGGCAGGCCGGCAAACTCGTGCATGAGTTCGCGGTAGCGCGCGAGGAAGTGCGAGACGGCCTTGTGGCGTGCGGGGAGTTTGATGCCGGCCTCGCGGCCGCCCAGGATGATGCTGGTGGCGAGACGCTTGACGTCGAACTCGAAGGGGCCGCGGATGGACTCGTCGAAGTCGTTGATGTCGAAGACGATTTTGCCGTCGGGGGCACAGTATGCGCCGAGGTTGTTGATGTGCGCGTCGCCGCAGAGCTGGGTGATGAGGCCGGTGTTAGGCTGCGCGGCAAGGTCTGCGGCCATGATAGGCACGGCTCCGCGGTAGAACGCGAAGCAACTGGCGGCCATGCGTTCGTGTTTGATGGCGACGAGAGATTTGATGCGATCTTTCTCCGAGGCGCGGAGGAGCGCGATGGGATCCAAAGCGCTGCCGTGGAGGTCGATGGAGGCGTGGGCGCGGCGGCCGAGCTGTTTGCGTGCGGCGAGGCCGAGGGCAGCACGCTCGGCGGGCGGCAGCGGGGGGGTGAGCGTGGACATTCGGCGAAGCTCCTTGCAGGGGAAAGAGTTATCGCTTGCAAGCTTATAGCGAATGGGGCGGCGGGTATACACTTTTGCTTTGGTAGATTTGCTGGCGCCAGTTGAATGCTGCGGCGTTTCGAGCAAACTGCAGGTCTCTCCGCTGCGCATGGCAGTAAAGCTGCGATGCTTCAGTCGAGATGACAAGGTAGGGGGAGTAAGAACGATGAGCGTGAGAGAGCGAGACGGAATCGGTGAGGCGCATCGTGAAGCTGTGCCGGTGACGCTGCATGGGCGGGAGTTGACGGCGAATCAGCGGATAGAGCTGAACCTGGATTGGGTGGACGAGGTCCAGGCGAATACAAGCGCGGTGGAGCGGCGCGCGGCGACGATTGGGACTCGGCGGACAGTGAAAAAGGAGTGGCAGGCGGCGTGGCTACTGCGTGCGATTGCTTGCATGGACCTGACGACGCTGAGTGGCGATGATTCGGCGGATCGCGTGAAGCGGCTGTGTGCGAAGGCTCGGAGGCCACTGCAGGACCATCTGGTGAAGGCATTAGGGATTGAGGAGCTGCATCTGACGACGGGTGCGGTGTGTGTGTATCACGCGTTTGTGGAGACGGCGGTGAAGGCGCTTGAAGGGTCGGGGATTCCGGTGGCGGCGGTGTCGACGGGCTTCCCTGCCGGGTTGAGCCCGCTGGCTGAGCGCGTGAATGAGATTCGGCGAAGCGTTGAGGCTGGAGCGAGCGAGATCGATATCGTGATTACGCGCGCGCATGTGTTCAATGGCGAGTGGGGCGCGCTGTATGACGAGGTTTCTGCGTTCAAAGAAGCGTGCGGCGCCGCGCATATGAAGGCGATCCTGGGGACAGGTGATCTGCTGACGCTGAGGAATGTGGCTCGTGCGAGCTGGGTGGCGATGATGGCGGGTAGCGACTTTATCAAGACGTCTACGGGTAAAGAAGCCGTGAATGCTACGCTGCCCGTTTCGCTGGTGATGGTGCGGGCGATTCGTGAGTATGCGGAACGGACGGGGATGTATGTCGGGTATAAGCCGGCGGGCGGGATCAAGACGGCGAAGCAGTCACTGGACTGGCTGGCTCTGATGAAGGATGAGCTGGGCAGGCCCTGGTTGGAGCCTTCGTTGTTTCGGTTTGGGGCTAGCTCGATGTTGGCGGATATTGAGAGGCAGTTGGAGCATTTTGTTACAGGAAGGTATTCGGCGACGTATCGGCATCCGATTGCGTGAGGACTAAGCGTAAGCATGACAAATCAAATCGAAAACGATCCTGACGTAATTGAATACAAGGAACTCATCATTCATTCGTCTATGCGTCTCAGAGCGCAGCTAAGGAAAGCCGCAATAGCTGCTTTGGTCTTTGCGGGGTGTGCGTTCACTACGTTCCTCTTTACAGATAAGGGCCCATTTCACGACCACTGGTCGCCTTACGGGTTAATCGCGGATTTAGCGAGTATGGCTACTCTCTTGCCTATGGTCTATTTTTGCGCCGTAGCCTTTGTGGCCTGGAATATGCGGCGCGAGACAAAGCGCGATTTTCGAGAGTTGCTAGATGATCGATATGGTGCCAACGTGCGCACGAGCGGTTTGGGTTGAAATGCTTCAACAGCAGCAGGTATGCCAGAACCATCGGGGTCCTTCGACTGCGACCTTCGCAAAGAGCGCAGGTCTCCGCTCAGGATGACAGAGTTTGGGTGACGCGAGCGAGAAGCAGATTCCCTTCGGGAATGACAAACAAGAAAAGCAAGAGCAACAACAGAGGCGAGTCGATATGGCAAGCAGCGTAGTGGAGAAATTTTATTCGATGGAATATGGGCCGGCGCCGGAGGATGCGAGCGAGGTGGTGAAGTGGCTCGATGCTCATGGGCGGCGGTTTGGAAGCTACATCGGTGGCAAGTGGACTGCCGTGGGTGCGGAGACATTTGAGACGAAGAATCCGGCGACGGGAGATGTGCTGGCGACCGTTGCGACTGCGAGTGCTGCGGATGTCGATGCGGCGGTTGCGGCTGCGCGGGCGGCTTTGCCGGGGTGGCAGGCGCTGACGGGGCATCAGCGGGCTCGGTATTTGTATGCCCTGGCGCGGCAGGTGCAGAAGCACTCGCGCAGGCTGGCGGTGCTGGAGACGCTGGATAACGGGAAGTCGATTCGCGAGTCGCGGGACATTGATATTCCGCTTGTGGCGCGGCATTTCTATCACCATGCCGGGTGGGCGCAGTTGCGTGATGAGGAGTTCGTTGGATATGAGCCGGTGGGTGTGGTGGGGCAGATTATTCCGTGGAACTTTCCGCTGCTGATGTTTGCGTGGAAGGTAGCTCCGGCGCTGGCTGCGGGTTGCACGGTGGTGATTAAACCTGCCGAGTACACTCCGCTGAGTGCGCTGGCGCTGGCGGAGATTGCCGATGAGATTGGGCTGCCTGCTGGCGTTCTGAATGTGGTGAATGGCGCGGGCGAGACGGGGGCGGCGATTACGGTGCATCCGGGGATCGACAAGATTGCGTTTACGGGTTCGACCGAGGTGGGACGGATTATTCGCAAGGCTACTGCGGGGACTACGAAGAAGCTGAGTTTGGAGCTTGGTGGGAAGTCACCGTTTATTGTGTTCGATGATGCGGACCTGGACTCAGCGGTTGAAGGGCTGGTGGATGGGATCTGGCTCAACCAGGGGCAGGTATGTTGCGCGGGGTCGCGACTGCTGGTGCAGGAGCGCGTGGCGGAGCGGCTGTTCGATAAGGTGCGCGCTCGGATGAGCACGCTGCGTGTGGGATCGCCGCTGGATAAGGCTGTCGACATTGGTGCGATTGTGGATGCGGTGCAGTATGAGCGCATTGCCGCGCTGGTGAAGCAGGGCGTTACCGAAGGTGCGACTTGCTGGCAGCCGGAGGTGTCGGTGCCGGAGAAGGGGCTGTTCTTCAAGCCGACGCTGCTGACGAATGTTTCGCCTGCATCCACCGTTGCGCAGGAGGAGATCTTTGGGCCGGTGCTGGTGGCGATGACATTCAGGACTCCGGCGGAGGCTGTGGAGCTGGCGAACAATACGACCTATGGTTTGGCTGCGAGCATCTGGAGCGAGAACATCAACGTTGCGCTCGATGTGGCTGCGCAGGTGAAGGCCGGTGTGGTGTGGGTGAATGCGACGAACCTGTTTGATGCGGCTTGTGGGTTTGGCGGGTATCGCGAGAGTGGGTATGGGCGCGAGGGTGGCAAGGAAGGGATGTATGAGTATCTTGTGCCGGCGTGGGCGCATGAGACTGTTCCTCCTACCTTAGGCGGCGATAAACTTGCCGCCGAAGATGGGGCATCCAAGAGTATCGATTCAATTGATCGGACGGTGAAGCAGTACATCGGCGGGAAGCAGGCGCGACCGGATTCAGGGTACAGCTATCCGGTGTATGGGCGCGATGGGAAGCTAGTTGGTGAGGCTCCGCTGGGGAGTCGCAAGGATGTGCGCAATGCGGTGGAGGCTGCTCGTGGGGCGAGTGCGAAGTGGGCGAAGACTGCGGCGCATGGGCGCGCGCAGGTGTTGTACTTCCTGGCTGAGAACCTGATCCAGCGGAAGGTGGAGATCGCTGCGAAGCTGGCTGCGTTTGTGGGTGAGGCGGAGCGCGAGGTTGAGGCGGCGATTGAACGTACGTTTGCGTACGCCGGATGGGCGGACAAGTACGAGGGCAGCGTGCATACTCCGCCGATGAGGATGGTGACGCTGGCTATGAAGGAGGCCGTCGGTGTGATTGGGGTGCTGGCTTCGGACGAAGCTCCATTGCTAGGGTTGATGTCACTGATACTGCCGGCGATTGCGATGGGCAACACCGTAGTCGCGGTGCCAAGCGAGACGACGGCGACGCTGATGGCGGAGCTGTACCAGGTGCTCGATACAAGTGATGTGCCAGGCGGCGTGGTGAATCTTGTTGCAGGACCGCCCCTGGCGCTGGGCAAGACGCTCGCTGAGCATGATGATGTGGATGCGGTGTGGAGCTTCCGCGATGAGGCTGCCAGTGCGATGGTAAAGGCGGCTTCGATTGGGAATCTGAAGCAAGTCTTCGCGAACGATGGGCATGTGATCGATTGGTTCGGTGCGAAGTCTGAGGGCCGCTGGTGGCTGCGCCATGCAACGCAGGTGAAGAACATCTGGGTGCCGTACGGCGAGTAAAAGCACTGTGTAGAGAGTAGACCTGTAGCGGCGCTGCACTTCTTACGCGTGATGCAGAGTGTGTGGCAACTTCAGGAGGTGCGTGAGGCGTTAGCTGTTCGCTATATCTGTGAGCAGCTAAGGGCGCTGAGGTAGAGGTTGGAGATGTTGCTGACGATTTCAGCATCGGTGTTGCCGGGTTTGTGAGAGAGCTCTTTCCACTCGGCGTCGGCGGAGAAGGCTGCCCAGTGGTCGGTTAGTTCGGTGAGGGTGTCGAAGACGAGCATGTAGGTGAGGCTGGGCATGCGCGTGCCGATGAGCGTGTTGCCGAAGAAGATGGGATTGAGGCCGTTGCGAGTGAAGATGGCGATCTCGGCTTCGTTGAACATTTGTATTTTGCGCTGGTGCGCGACCTGGCTGGGGCTCTCGTAGGTGCGGAGCTGATAGATTCGCTTGATTGGCTTCGCAGTGGTGGATTTCGGAGCGGTGAGCGTGGGCCAACCAGTGAAAGCTGAAAGCAGTGAACGCTCGGCACGCTGGAATGCGGGGGCTGAGGCTGGGGCATCGCGGAAGCCGGCCGCGCCTTTGATGTATTCAGGATCGGCGGCGAGGCGGGTGTCGAGAGAAAGAAGCAGTTCAGCGGAGGTTGAGGGGATCAGGACGTAATACGTCGGTGTTTCGGGGCCGATGTCGAGCTTGAAGGCTCCGATGGGCGAGCTGCTGAGACGGTTGAGCGCGGGGATGAGAGCGTGCTCGAAGTAGCCTTGTGCGAGGGCTAGTTGTGGGCCGTTGCGCAGCTTGTATTTGCAGAGTTCGTAGAACTGCTGTGGTTGCTGGGCAGCCTCAAGCGGCGCGGCAAAGGTTGAGGTAGAAGCCGCTCCGGCGGTAGCAAGAGCTGATTTTACGAATGCGCGTCGTTGCACGGGTGTCTCCGGTGGTGATTCTACTGTATGTATGTCACGGGCTTATGTAGAAGCCTTATGGCCGCTGCCGACGTCTAACTTCGAAGGTCAGCAGGTGAGGCTCAGGAGGTTGGATGGCGGGGTATGAGAACGATCTGTCGGAGCTGGTGTATGAGCTGAATCGCTCGACGACAGTGGTAAAGAGCCAGGATCGGAGCCGGTTGGATGCGCTGTTGAAGCAGGCTGTGGAGCAGCGCGCGTCGGATGTGATCCTGGTGGTTGGAGCGGCGGTGACGCTGCGCGTGAATGGGCAGCTTGCGCTGGTTGCGGGCAAGGCGCTGACGACCGATGACATGAACGACCTTCTGTTGCCGCTGCTGAGCAATGCGCAAGCGAAAGAGCTGGAGACGAGCCGGTCGTTGGATTTTTGTTTTGTGCGGCCGGGGTCGGGGCGGTTTCGGGCGAACCTGCACTATCAGCGAGGGACACTGGCGGCGAGCCTGCGGGTGCTGCCTGCGCAGGTTCCGACGGTGGAATCGCTGCATCTGCCGGGTGTGTTGATGCGGCTGTCGGAGCGGCGACAAGGTCTGATTCTGCTGACCGGGCCGACTGGGAGCGGGAAGACGTCGACGATGGCGGCGCTGATCGACACGATCAATGCGCGGCGGCGCGAGCACATCATCACGATTGAAGACCCTGTTGAATATCAGCATGTGAACAGGAACTCGATTGTGGAGCAGGTTGAAGTCGGCCACGATACGCCTAGCTTTGGACATGCGGTGCGCGCGGTGTTGCGGCAGAATCCGGATGTGATTCTGATCGGCGAGATGCGCGATGCGGAGACGATGAGCGCGGCGCTGACGGCGGCGGAGACGGGACATCTCGTGCTGTCGAGCCTGCATACGAACGATGCGGCGCAGACGATGTCGCGGATTCTGGACAGCTTTCCGGTGAGCAACCAGTCTCAGATTCGGCAGCAGCTCTCGCTGGCTCTGCTGGCGGTGATTGCGCAGCAGTTGGTGCCGGCGAGCGATGGCGTCGGGCGGTATCCGGCGGTCGAGATCATGATCGGCACGACGGCGATTCGGAACCTGATACGGACCGGTAACGACCACCAGATTCGGTCTCAGATTCAGACCGGAATCGCGGACGGAATGACGACGATGGACCAGTCGCTGGCGGAGCTGGTGAGGGCGCGGAGGATCTCTAAGGAGACGGCGCTGGCGCACTGCCACCATCCGGATGAGTTGAAGGCGCTGTTGAGCAGGACGGGCTGAAGCGCCGCACCCTCCCCTGTTTTGGGGACTAATATCCGCAGCGGATTGGAGTTAGGGGTGGAACCCTTCGCCGGGGAAGGTTGTCAAAGAGTGTACTATCTAGGCGCTTATAAGAAGACCACATCGGAAGTCGAAGGACTTGGTAAAACAATGGGGCTCAAACGAGATTTAGCGCAACATGTCGGAAAGGATGTTACGCAAGATGAATTCGAAAAAGAGATGCCTACCCTCTTCGATGCGCTGAACCTTTGCCGGGCAAACGCGTATTCCTAAATGAACAGTCAGGACAAATGCTAAGGGCTGCCTTTCGGCAGCCCTTGGTGTTGGTGGCTTTAGGTTGAAGTTTGTGCCGTTCCTAAACGCAGATTCCCTTCGGGAATGACAACAAGAAAAGGAGTTACTTCTCCAGGTCGTAGCGGTCGAGGTTCATCACCTTGGTCCAGGCGGCGATGAAGGCTTTGACGAACTTTTCCTTCGCGTCGGATGCGGCGTAGACCTCGGCGAGGGCGCGGAGTTGGGAATTGGCGCCGAAGATGAGGTCGACGCGGGTTGCCGTCCACTTCACTTCTCCGGTGGTGCGGTCCGTGCCTTCGAAGTGGCCTTCCACCGTGGTAGAGGCCTTCCACTCCGTCGCCATGTCGAGCAGGTTGACGAAGAAGTCGTTGGTCAGCGTCCCCGGCTTGTCGGTGAAGACGCCGTCCTTGGACTGCTTGTAGTTGGCGCCGAGGACGCGCAGGCCGCCGACGAGTACGGTCAGCTCCGGTGCGGTGAGGGTGAGGAGTTGGGCACGGTCAAGCAGCAGCTCTTCCGCGCGGAGCTTGTGGCCAAGACGGAGGTAGTTGCGGAAGCCGTCGGCGGTCTGTTCGAGCGGAGCGAAGGAGGCGACGTCGGTCTGTGCCTGTGTAGCGTCGGTGCGGCCGGGCGCGAAGGGTACCTTCACGTCGACGCCGGCCTTCTTCGCAGCATCTTCGACGGCAGCCGTGCCGCCGAGGACGATGAGGTCAGCGAGTGAGACGGGCTTGCCGAAGGAGTCCTTGATGCCCTGGAGCGTGCTGAGGACCTTGGCGAGGAGCTGCGGCTGGTTGACCTCCCAGCTCTTCTGCGGTTCGAGAGCGATGCGGGCACCGTTGGCTCCGCCGCGCTTGTCTGAGCCACGGAAGGAAGCTGCTGCCGCCCATGCAGTGGAGACAAGCTGCGCGGTGGTGAGGCCGGAGGCGAGGATCTTCGACTTGAGGTCGGCGATCTCGGACTCGGAGAGCGTGTAACCGTTTGCGGCGGGGACGCGGTCCTGCCAGATGAGCTCTTCCTTGGGAACCAGTGGGCCGAGGTAGCGCTGGATGGGGCCCATGTCGCGGTGGGTGAGCTTGAACCAGGCGCGCGCGAAAGCGTCGGCGAAGGCCGCGGGCTCTTTCTGGAAGCGCTTGCCGATTTTCTCGTAAATGGGATCGAAGCGGAGAGCGAGATCCGAGGTGTACATCATCGGCTTATGCTTTTTGCCGGGGATGTGTGCATCGGGGATACGAGGCTCGATGTCTTTGGCGTACCACTGCCATGCTCCGCCTGGGCCTTTGCTGAGCTCCCACTCGTAGTTGTAAAGATTGTCGAGGTATTCGGTGTCCCACTTCGTAGGGTTGGTGGTCCAGGCGCCTTCCAAGCCGGAGGAGATCGTGTCTTCCGCGTTGCCCTTGCCGGCCTTATTGCGCCAGCCGAAGCCCTGCTCTTCGAGGCCAGCGCCTTCAGGCTCCGGG
>CAJCIM010000160.1 GCA_903970395.1 Acidobacteriaceae bacterium | reverse complement strand
TGCGGTGTTGAATAGTTCGAACACGTTGAATGTAGAACTAGCAGGGAACCGCTCGCGTGCGACGAAGATCGAGGACCTGGGTGGCGCTGGCAGTACGCGGGTGCTGGATGTAGCATCGGCTGCAGCAAATGAAAGTGGACAAAGCCTGTTTGGCAAGGTGGGATTAACGACGGTATCTGGAGCGCAAAGTGTAAATCACGCTCTGCTGGCGTGGACGAGCGATCATCGCGGCGTGACCCCGCTATCGACTGCGCCGGAGTTCTTCATCAACGGATTCGGAGTACTGGGTGGAAGCGTGCTGGGCGCGCACCTATATACAGCGCGCGATGTGCAGGTGGTCGACGATGTAACCATATCGCGAGGTCGGTCGTTGCTGAGCTTTGGCGGCGCGTTCGATGCGCAGCCCTCCTATGAGCAGCGTGAGGAGAACCTGAACGGGCGGTTCGATTACGACTCGCTCATGGATTATCTGAACCAGTCGCCACGGCGTTTCCAGCAGACGTTTGTAACAGGGAATACTCGATACAGTGGCACCGTGGAGTTGTTTGGTTTCTATGCAAATGAGAAGCTGCAACTTGCGCATGAGATAACGCTCACGGCGGGGTTGCGATGGGACGGGCAATGGAACCCGCAGCCGACGGATCCGAATACAGCGATCAGAGAGACGCAGAAGACGCCGAATGATCTGACACAGTGGCAGCCACGGGTGGGTATTGCGTGGAGTGCGACAAGAGGAACGGTTGTGCGCGCGTCTGGCGGGTTATACGATGCGCCAACGCCGGCGACACTGTTTCATCGCGTGTCCGCAGACAGCGGGACGCAGACGGTGACAGCCGACAGCTACTTCGATCCAGTGCTGCTGACGCTGAGCAAGGCGAATACGAACGCGCCTGTGTCGTTGAGTGCTGTGCCGAATGGGCTGACTACACGCGAGGCGTTTGTGGAAGGGATCGGTCCTGCGTTCAAGAATCCGCGGTCGTTGCAGAGTGCGGTGAGTGTGGATGACACAGTAAGTCCGAAGCTGACACTGCGCGCGGAGTATTTGCATGCGTCGACGTGGCGGTTGGACCGTCCGCTGGATGAGAACCTTTTTGCGCCAACGGTGAATGCGCAAGGCGTTCCGGTGTTTCCGGCGACGCGACCGATTGCGGAAGTGGGGCGTTTGCTGGTCCATGGTTCAGATGCCCACGCGAGCTACGATGGATTCAGTATGTCGACGATCTCGCAGATTTCGCGAAGGACGCAGTTGACAGCGAACTACACGATTTCGCGGACGCGTGACGACAGTTCATACGATGGGCCGTATGACATCAGTTCGACGGTGAACCCGTTCATTCCACAGCAAGATGCTGGATACTCGAACCTGGATGTGCGGAGTGTACTGAATGTGGCAGGGATCTTTAATCTGCCGTTGGGGTTCAAGCTGAACCCTATCGTTGTGGCGCAGTCGGGGTTGCCATATACGGGACTTATTGGGTTCGACACACAGTATGATGCAAATGACTTCAACGATCGTGCATTGGTGAATGGTGTGGAGACGCCACGGAACCTGTACCGGGGACCGGCGTTTGCGGATGGTGATGTGCGCGTTGTGAAGGACTTTACATTGAAGGGCGAAGGGCACCATCTCGATCTGTTCATGGATATCTTCAACGTAACGGGCGCTTCGAACCGAAACTTTGGGCTGCAGCAGATCAGCCTGTTTGGCGACGCTGCGAACCCGGTATTCTCGGCGGGCCAAGCACTGTTCGCACCTGGGACGACTCGAGTAGGCGGCCCCAGGGAGTTTCAGTTTACGGCGCGGCTAGTCGGGTTCTGAGACTTTCGCTGGGTTTGGCGTCGTATCTTGCGATGCTCCCTTCTCGTGGTGTTTTTATAACTCCCTTTCTTCCGATCTCTTGAGGTTTGAATCGCACTTAGCCGCCGTTTAGTTGCTGGAATATTTTATATGGTTGCAGGTTTGTCTGCGCAGGCGCAGCTTTTGGCGCAGTGATTCAACGCTGTACTCAGGGATGAAGTGGCGACAGATTGCGCAGTTTCGCGCGGGGCGTGTGTCAGCGGTGTCCGGGATTTCGGGCGATGCGGCGACGTATTACATGGGGTCGCCGGGTGGCGGCGTCTGGAACGGAATCGTCATGTAGGGCCATCGACCAGTCCTCGATCTGCCTGCTGTTTTCCACAACTCATACATACGAGTGCTCCGTTCGACGACAGAAAACATCGAGCCAATAGAAGAGTCTTCGTCATCAATGGCAGAGAAAAGACAGATCGGTAGAGCTAACGTTCGTTGGATGCTATGCCCTTCGGAGGTGCAGTCCAAGTAGAGATCTAAGTCGTCTTTTTAGGCGATCAACATCGTTTTTTATAAGGCCCTCTCGCTGTTCATAATGTCTGACTACGTTATGCGACAATCGAAATCGCTCATTGCAAAAAAAAAGTCCGGGTCGATCGCACCCTGTCAAAAGGAATTGAATGTTTCGTTCGTACGAAGTCGTCGTAAGCTCACCCTCTTCTCGTGTTGTGACGTCTGCTAGCCCAAATCTCGGCTTTGAGTTTTGGAAATACTGTAAAAACAGATATTTTTCTGGGCGCTTCGTGAACGCGTTCATGCCATTTTTGTCATTGCTGGCAGTTTTTGGCTTTGTTGTAGCACTCTGTACTAGTAGTTTGAATGCGCAGCAGCCGCAGCAGGTGGAGGCTTCGTTACCGTTGTCGCAGCGGTTGACGATCAATCTGGCGGCGGGAGTTCCGGCGTATGTGGGGGATGCTACGACTACGTCCAATACGCCACAGAGTCAGTGGTGGTTTGAGAATACGAAGAACTCAGCGACGTATGCGACGACGAGTTTTGTGGAGAGCTCGGATCCGGCGTGGCAGCAGGTTGGGCTGCCGTATGACGCGAACGTTCCTCGGACCTTCATCAATCAAAACTCCGGTGGCGGCGCAGGCTCTGATACAGGGAATAATAATTGGTATCGTCTGCACTTCAAGGTAGACCCAAAGTATGCGGGTCAGAAGTTTCTTCTGAATCTCGAAGGTGCGCATACAGCAGTTCAGGTTTTCATCAATGGGAATCTGTTGAAAGGGGTTAGCGCGGTCGCGGACGACGCGCAAGCAACGCACGTTCTCGGATTTGTTCCCGTAGTGGTGGACCTGACGCCGTTTCTAACCGCTGACGGCAAGACGGACAATGTGATTGCGATTGATGTGTCGCGAGGGGATTCTTGGTTTGAGCAGCCGCAGTTCTCAAACTCCTTCCGCTTTGGCCAGGATATGGCGGGGTTGTTCCGCAATGTGTTTTTGTATGTAACCAATCCAGTCCATATCCCACTGAATGTGTATTCGAACACGAAGACCTGGGGCACGTATGTTGGCACGGTCTCCGAGCAGACGGGCCCCGATGGCGCAACTGCGACGGCGCTTTCGGCGGTGGTCGAGGTGCAGACCAACGTTGTCAATGAGACGCAGACAGCGCAGCAAGTCACTTTGACTACGCAGATTGTAGATGCGACGGGAACTGTCGTGGTGACGGCTCCGCCGGTCACGCAAACGATACCTGCAATGACGGCAGGCACGTTTCCGTCGACGCCGACACCGATGTTCGATCAGCAGATCACGATTCAAAACCCGACCTTGTGGTATCCGAACAACTCGCCCATCGGCAAGCCATATATGTACAAGGTCTATCACATCGTCAGTGTGAACGGCGTTGTAGTGGATTCGTTCCAGAGTCCGTTGGGTATCCGTACAATCACCTGGGATACAAACTTTCCTTCCTTCAACGGTCACATGATGTATCTGTGGGGCGGCGCGAGTCGCTACGATTATCCGGCGCTGGGCTCCTCGGTTCCGGACGAGCAATGGTGGCGCGATATGGCGCAGATTGCGGCGCAAGGCGGCAACGTCTGGCGGCCAGGACACTCGCCCAGCAGTGAAGAGATGGTGGAGGCGGCCGATGCCTATGGCATCATGATCGACCAGCCCAGCGGCGACGGCGAGGGCCACTGGAATGCGTCGTCGAATCCCTCGGCGGATGATCTTCAGTTGAAGCAGGAGGTGCATCGCGACATGATCATCCGCGATCGCAGCCATCCTTCAATTCTGGATTGGGAGGAAGATAACGGCGGCATGAATCAGCCGCTTGCGGATGAGCTTGCGACCATTGAGACGTCGTGGGACAACATCAATCCGCGGGTGCAGTCCGATCGTACGTACTCGCCGATGTATGCCTTCATGGGCGAGTGTGATGGTGCAGGCTGCGAGGCCGGGGTCAAGAGTCAGAATGCGAATAACCCGTCCTTCGGCGCGGAGTATTGGGACAACATGGGCACCGGGCGTGGCACCCAGACGGGCACGGGAGCCAATACGGTTTATGCCTATGACTATGAGTTGGCGTTTGCGGCACCGTATCTGGACGATTGGCGGCAGGGTCGGGCAGCGAACTCCTTCGGCATGGCGCAGTGGTACTTCGCAGAATCGCCTGGCGAGAGCAGTCTTTGGGCGGAGTTTCAGAATCAGGCCAACCAGACGACCAACATGTCAAGCTTTGTCCGCAGCCTGGGCTACTCGTCGGTAGATGCGAACCGTTTTCCGCGGCTGCTGTACTACATCTATCAGGCGAACTGGATCCCGTACACAATCCAGCCGGTGGTCCGTCTGGCGCATCATTGGAATCGCGCGTATGAGTACACTCCGGGGACACCGATTCAGGAGAATGCCTTCAGCAACTGTCCCTCAGTTCGCCTGTTGATCAACGGCGTGCCGAAGGACCCGGTGACGGGAGCGGTGCTTGCGGATCAGGTTCCCAATCCCTGGAACATCAACTCGCACAACGATCTGACCCAGAACACCACTGTAATGCCTGGCCAGGTTCACTGGATGGTGAACTGGGCTCCGGGAACGGTTGAGGCGGAGTGCCTCGACATCAATGGCAATGTAGTTCCAGGCGCGACGCACACGATCACGACGGCAGGCGCCGAGAACAAGATCGTGTTGAGCGTTGTTCCTGAGGTCGTCAAGCCGGACAACACCAGCTTCCAATGGACCTCGAATGGCTCGGACGCGGCCATGGTGATGGCCCAGGTGCAGGATGCTAATGGCAACCTCGTGCCTACGGCGGCGGACAACGTCACCTTTACGGTGAGTGGGCCTGCAACGTACATGGGTGGCACGCAACAGCTGGTCGCCGATCCCTTCTGGACGACGTATTACCAGGATGCGTTCTCCGAGGCGCACAGTAAGGATATTGGTGGTGAGCCGTATGCTTTCTTCCACGCGCCGGGCGACCCGGAGCTGAACTTCGAGGGCGGCCTGCAGAAGATCGCGCTGCGCAGCACGTTCACTCCAGGAACCGTGACGGTAACGGCAACCGCACCGGGGCTTATCAGCGGCAGCGTTCAGCTGACCTCGGTTGCGCCACCGGCTCCTCCTCAGTCGCAGCCACCGGCGATCATCGTGCCGCCGGTCGATACGGCAGTGACGGCTGGTCAACCTGCAACCTTTACAGTTGCGGCCAGCGGCTCGGGAACGCTCAGCTACCAATGGAGCATGGCTGGTAGCGACGTCGGAGTCAACAGCCCGACGCTGACCATCCCGGCAACCACGCTGGCGCAAAACGGTCAGATGGTCACGGTTGCGATTCACAGCAGCTTTGGTGACGTCACCTCGAACGCGGTGAAACTGACCGTGGACGCGCCGGCAAGCGTAGCGATCACCACGCAGCCAGCGGCGCAGTCCGTCGTCGTTGGACAGTCGGCTACCTTCACCGTGGCTGCGACCGGTTCGCCGCAGCTCAACTACCAGTGGTTTCAGAATGGCGCGCCGGTCCAAAACGGCCCGCTGCCCAGCTACACCACACCGATTCTGACCACGGTTGGAACGGCCAGTGTCTATGTGATCGTCAGCAATCCCGTCAACCAGATTCAATCGGCGATGGCGACGCTCACTATCAACGCTCCGGTGCCTGTAAGCATCACCACTCCACCGGCCAATCAAATCGTCGCGGCCAATCAGCCGGTGCAGTTCACTGCAGTCGTTGCTGGTTCCGCGCCGTACAAGTATCAGTGGCAGTTCACTCCCAAGGGCGGCACTGCAACCATCCTTCTGAGTAACACGCAGAGCTCCAATGTCATCACTTATACGATTCCTACGATGAGCTCTGCGAATGTCGGCTCTTACACGGTGACGGTGAACAACGCCGCTGCCGCTCCGGTCACAAGCGCCGCTGCGCAGCTCACGCTTGCGCCTCCAGGGATTAATCTGGCCCTGAATAAGCTGGCAACGGCGAGCAGCTCGCAAAACGCGTGCACGGATAAGACGACAACGCCGCCTCTGTCGGGCACGGGCTGCCTGGGAGCGGAGAATGCAGTGGACGGCAACCTTACCACTCGCTGGGGATCGCAGACCGCGGGTGCTGCGCCAACGCCTCCGGTCACAGGGGTTGATCCCTCGTGGCTGCAGGTCGACCTTGGTTCAGTGCAGTCCTTCAACACCGTGATCATCAACTGGGAGAACGCCTCCGCGGCGCAGTACCAGATCCAGTACACCAACCAGGATCCTGCGACGAACCCAACGTGGCTGGTGGCCGACAGCAATCCGGCTGGCGTGGGCGGTACGGAGACGCGTACCTTCCCGACGGTTCAGGGGCGCTATATCCGGATGTACGGCACCGTGCGTAACACCAACTACGGCTACTCGATCTATGAGTTCCAGGTCTACAACGTTGCTGGATGCGGCGGCTCGAACGAGCGGTACACGGTCAACGCCGCCAACCCCACGCTGGTGATGGATAACCTGCTGGGCCTGACGTGGACTCGCACCATCCAAACCGACACCGCCGCTGGGTCGCAGTTCACCGGCATTAACGCTGCGGCTTACTGCAAGAGCATCAACATGCGACTTCCCACCGAGGCTGAAGCGCTTGGCATCAGTGGCAACAACAACGCGTCGTGCGCCTTCCCAGGAGTCTGGAGCACATGGACCTCAACCGTTGACCCCAATGATGCGACCGAGACGGCGATCGTCAACTTTGATGGCAGCACCACTTTCAATGTCACGAATAACTTCCCCGGCGCGACGTTGTGTACGGTGGGTACCTCGGCAGCCCAGGCTCCTGTTATTCAGACGCCACCGCAACCGACTACGGTCAACGTTGGACAGTCTGCAACTTTCACCGTGGTCGCTACCGGCATACCCGCGCCAAGCTATCAGTGGCTTGCGAACGGGAGCCCTATCACTGGTGCTACGGGAGCGGTCTACATCACGCCGCCAACTGTGGCTACGGACAACGGCACAACCTTCAGTGTGATCGTGTCGAATGGAAGCGGCACTATCACCAGCGCGACCGCGCTGCTCACCGTAACGAACAACTCCACTGGAGGCGGCGGTACGGGTGGTGGTACGGGTGGTGGTACAGGTGGCGGTGGAACTGGCGGTGGTACTGGCAACAATCCGCCGCCACCACCACCTTCCTGCGGCAATGCCACGGCCTGCACTGGTAATGGCAATGGGCCGGCTCCAGTCGGTCCTAACCTGGCACTCAACAAGACGGCGACATCAAGCGCAGATGAGAGCGGTTCCTTCCCGCCAGCAAATGGCGTGGATGGCAACTTCAACACGCGCTGGTCGTCAGCCTTTGAGAACACCGAATGGTTCCAAGTGGACCTCGGCTCGGTTCAGCCCATTGGACAGGTACTTATTCGGTGGCAGAGCTCCTATGGGACGTCGTATCTGATTCAGACTTCCAACGATGGACAGACCTGGGCTCAGGCGTATTCACAAACCAATGGACAGGGAGGCGTCGATAACCTCACCTTCCCGACTGTGAATGCGCGCTATGTGCGCATGCTCGGGCAGGCACGTTCGACGCAGTACGGCTATTCGTTCTGGGAGTTCGAGGTGTACGGGCCTGTGGCGCCGACGATCATTACACAGCCTGTCAACCAAACGGTGGTTGCCGGTGCCGCGGCGCAGTTTACGGTCGTGGCAGGCGGCACGGGTCCATTCACGTACCAATGGCTTCGCAACGGGGTGAATATCCCTGGTGCGACAAGTGCCACCTATACGACGCCGGATCTTTCGGTGGCGGATAGCGGCAGCTTGTTCAGCGTAGTCGTCAGCAATGGCATTGCGTCGACTCTTTCTACGAGTGCTTTGCTGACGGTCAACGCACCGCCTCCCAATCCAGTGACTGGAATCGCGAATCTTGCGCTGGGCAAGCCGGCAACATCGAGTAGCAACGAGAACGCCGGACTTGGCCCGCTCAATGCCGTGGACGGCGTGCTTACTACTCGCTGGTCGTCCGCCTTCACGGACACCGAGTGGCTTGAGGTAGACCTCGGTTCCCCACTGATCATCAACAAGGTGGTGATCTACTGGGAGGCTGCGTACGGCAAGGCATACAGCATTCAGGTCTCGAACGATGAGCAAACCTGGACCAACGTTGCCACGCAAAGCGCGGGGCAGGGAGGTGTAGAGACACTTACCTTTCCGAGCGTAGTCAACCGATATATCCGTATGTTGGGCAGTGCCAGGGCTACGGCGTATGGCTACTCGATCTTCGAGTTTCAGGTATACGGCGCAGATGTCCCGGCGATTCTCACTCAGCCAGCCAGCCAAGCAGTGAACAGCGGTAGTACCGCGACGTTCAGCGCGACGGTTGGCGGAGATGGCCCCTTCACCTATCAGTGGCAGAAAAATGGCGTCGCGATACCCGGCGCCACGACAACCAGCTACACAACGCCCCCGGTGGTTTCGGCGGACAACGGCAGCACCTTCACCATCGCTGTCACAAACAACAGCGGTACCTCGACATCCGTCAAGGCGACGTTGACAGTCAACTCCAGCGCACCTACGGGGCCAAACCTGGCGCTGAATCAGCCTGCAACCTCAAGCGGTAATGAGAATGCAGGCCTTGGGCCAGCCAATGCGGTTGACGGCAATGCAACTACTCGATGGTCGTCGGCCTTTGTTGATCCCTCCTGGCTGCAGGTCGACCTCGGTTCACCGAAGACGATTGGGCAAGTTGTGATCCAGTGGCAGAACTCATTCGGCACGGCTTACCAGATTCAGGTCTCGAACGATCAGCAGAACTGGACATCGGTTTATTCCGAGTCGGGGGGGGCCGGTGGAGTGGAGAACATCACCTTTGCTCCTGTAAGCGCGCGTTATGTTCGTATGTACGGAACTGCTCGCTCATCACAGTACGGCTATTCTATCTATGAGTTCCAGGTCTACGGAGCTGGGAGTGCGCCAACTATTACCACGGAGCCTGCGAACCAAACTGCCAATGTTGGAGGTACTGCGACCTTCACGGTGGTAGCAGGTGGCACAGGCCCCTTTACCTACCAGTGGTTGAAGGGTAACGCCTCTATCACGGGTGCCATTTCAGCCAGCTACACGACTCCGGTTCTTGCCGCGACGGATAACGGTAACCAGTACAGCGTCATCGTTGGCAATGGCAGTGGAACTGTCAATTCAACACCGGCGACTCTTACGGTCAACAACTCAGGTTCGGGTTATACGATCTATCCCGGATTTGTGGGAGTCGATCTGAACAACAATACAAACGGCGCCTGGGCCGATAACCAGGTTTACGTCACCGTCATCGGAATGGATCCCGCCAACGGCAGATTCTCCTACCTCACACCGGACGGCACCATCGTTGACTTCACCGTGAACGACAGCGCCGCTGCAAATCACCTGACCAAGAACGGCAAGAACTACGGTAACTACTCCTTCACGTTGGCGCAGAGCAAGCTGCTGAAGATTCCGACGTTCCGATCAGCCCGTGCGTACATCTCGCTGGGCGCACCGTTGTACGTTCAGGTCAACGCGGACAGCAACGGGAATGTCACTGGCTACGCTGGCCCCAACCCGCAGAATGGTACCGATCCCAACATCAGCACCAACTTCGACTGGTACGAGTTCAACAACCAGAACGGCATCTTCATCAACACGACGCAGGTAGATGAGTTTGGTCTGCCTCTTACGCTTGATGTTTGGGGCGCGGGAGGAACCTTCCACCGGCAGGTCGGCATCACCGAATCCATCGCCCAACTCGATAGCGAATTTGCCAGCGAAGTACCGGCACAGTTCCAGCCGCCCACGATGTCCAACCTTCGTATCTTTTCACCGGCGAAGCTCTCCATGGCTGCCGGCGGAGCGAATGCGAACTACTTCGGCAGCTATGTTGCGAGCGCGTGGGCGAGTTACGCTACTACGCCACTCGTCATCACCCTCAGTGGTCGTCACTTTTCGGGCACTGCTAAGGGATCAACTCTCACCTTCACCGAAATCAATCCTGCCGCGGCGAATGCGGGTGAAACGTTCGTCGTGCAACAGCCCTCCACGCAAGACATACTGGGGTGTGCCGGTGCGATGGCAACTGGCGTCTCTGGAAGCAGTCCTCAGCTTACGGACGAGAACAATGTTCAACTGCAACTAGAGAACCAAATCTGCGCAGCCACCAACCGTGGTGTCCTGCTCAACCCGGCGAACTGGGCCAACGCTGCCGCTTATTATTCGGCTACGACAGCGAACTTCTACTCGCAGTTCTGGCACAACCACTCCATCGGGGGGCTGGCGTATGGCTTCTCGTACGATGACAACAACAATCAAAGCACAACCATTGCGACACCGACGCCGGAACACATGGCGTTTGGCATCAACTGGTAGGTGTTCGTCGAGTTGGGACGAGGATCTGCTCAGGTCGTGAAGGTAGTGCACCCGTTCCAAGATATTGTTGACCTCGGCGCTAAACAAGGCGCCGAGGTCAACGATTCAATCTCAGGCAGCTCGCACGATGACCGGATATGTCGGACATCGCTGCTCACGCATAACCACGGCGGCAGGTTGCTTGTTTGCCAATTCCCGCAGTTACTGATCAATCAGATGCGACTCTGGATCGCGGCGAGTACATCTTGCGGCTCGGGGCGGACCCGGTGGTCGGCATGTGCTTCTGAGAAGAGGATTGTGCTGTCTCTGGCCACCACAAAGGTTGCTGGCACCGGAAGCCGCCATGTGTCCGAACCCTGGTCTCCATGAATAAAGGGAATGTTGATGAGTATGCTGCGGTAGTGTGCGCGCATCTTGTCGGGTACCGTGTATGCGGTGCCGAAGGCTGCGGCCACACGCGCGCCCGGGTCTGAAAGCACAGGGAAGGAAAGCTGGTGCTGCTGGACAGTAAAGTCATTCTGTCGTTGCATCTGTGGGCTGATAGCAACGAGAAGAGCGCCACGCTCGCGCAGCGTCGGGTAAAGACCCTGCCAGGCTTCTAGCTCGGTCATGCAATAAGGGCACCAGCGGCCGCGGAAGAACTTGATGACCAGCGAGCCGAGTGCGAGTAGATCGCTGGATGCGACAGATTTGCGGGTGAGCGCGTCTTGGAGCGTGAAGCTCGGCGCTGTAGCGCCAACGGGCAGCACCCGCGACTCGATACCAGTGGCGAGGAGTTCTTGTACGGCATCGTCAGTGATGGCGAGCCGCTCGGGCTGCACGAGTCCACGAGTGCTGGTGGTGATCGCGTCGAGTTGTGCCTGGAGATTCGAGTCGGTGTGCTGCATGAGTTTCCTTGGATGTAGGCGTTTCGCCTATCTCCTTTAGTGTAGATGGTTTGACGCTGCTGTCTTCAAGTGCGGGGTGTGAAGACACTTATTGAGTGAGCCGTCGCGGCAACCCGTAGGCGCAACTCTGCTTCAAAGCTACACAAGGCGCAGTTCGATTCACCAGCAAGCCCGGTACGCGTCCAGACCCTAATCGAGGATTTTGCTGATGATGTCTCAACGTAAGAGGTGGTCGTTGGCGGTGGTGTTTGTGCTGGCGACGGTGCAATTTGCCTGGTGCTACTTTTGGATCACTCGTCCTTATGTGAACACTCTGGAGTACGAGCTTGGGCTGGAGAGGATGCCATTTCAAGGGCGCTGCCTTATGATCCTGCCGATGAAGCTGGCCAACTCCAGCACGGTGATGCACTGGATCAGCGCTCCAATCAGTAAGGCCTCGCACTTCTGGTTCCCGCGGACAGTTCATCCTGAAGTGATGATGCAGGCGTTGATCAATGTGATCTGCCTGCTGGTGACTGGTTGGATGACCACGCAGATTTACAAGGCCAGCTCGCAACGCAAGCTGCTGACTGCGTTGGTGTATCCGCTGGTGCTGGCGGCGTGCGCAGCGACCTATGTTCTCCACACTGTGCAGAACTTCCGTTTCATCTACGACCTTCCGAGCCTGGCGTTCTTCTCCACTGCGATGTGGCTTATCTACATGCGCAAGCATTGGGGCTGGTTTATGGCCTTGTTTGTGGTCGCAACGATCAATCGCGAGACTACGTTGTTGCTGCTGCCGCTTTACATCATCGATGCAGCGTTCATCGACGGGAAGCTGCGCTGGCAGAAGCTGGTGCAGGTGAAGTCGCTGAGGGTTGTGGTGCCTCTTGCGACGTACTGGGTTGCGTGGCAGGCGTTCATACGGTTCTGGTACTACGGAAATACTTCAGAGTTCTATCCGAGGCTCGACTGGAACGTGAAGTCGCTGCTGGTGCCGCAGGCGTGGCCGCAGCTGCTGAGCGCCTGCGGATATCTGCTGCTGTTCGTGGTCTTGATGCGGAAGCGGATTCCTGATGCGCGGCTGCGGTCGTGGTTGTGGATGGTTCCGATCTGGATTGTCTTCATGTTCAGCTATGGAATTCTGGTGGAGACTCGCGTGTTCGGCGAACTGATTCCGTTGGTGGTTTGCTCGACGGCGCTGATTACCGAGGAACTGCTGGTGGCACGGGTGCGTAGCTGGGGCTTTATGGATATACGCGAGGCCCGGACGCGGCTGCGCGCGACGGTTGCGAAGGCGCGCGCGCGGCGGCGACCGGTGGATGACGACCGCGCTGTTGCTTAGGGCGGGAGGAGTATTCGGCTGAGGTTTGGTTCAGTGCCTGCTAGAAGTTGAAGAACTCTTCGCGCAGAGCGTCCTGGTAGGCCTCCTTGGCGTCCTTGGCCTTGTCGCGAGCCGCTTCTTCGGCCTCGTCGGCGGCCTGCCAGGTGTCGATCGCGGCTTCGCTGTGGATGCCTGACGCAAGATCCTCTTCGTGACGTATGGCCTCACGCCAGACGTCGACAGCAGCCTTGTATTCACTTTGCAGGCGATCAAGTTCCGATGTGCTGATGGACATGGTTGTTCCTCCGGAGATGAACTTAGGCGGAGTGTGTGAACGGGTGATGTATCGGGTGGCGTTATGAGGAGAGGGATTTGCTGGCGATCTGGAGGCTGTATAGAAGCAGGCTGGCCCGGCGGTGGTCTATCTTGTTGGCAGCAAGTCGGGTGATGACGTCCGAGAGCGCGTGCTGGAATTCGCGGCGGTTGGTGGGTGCGGCGAGGGTGAATCCTCGCCGCGCGCGGCGGGCGTAGGGGTTGGCGACGGGCTTGCGGTCAGGGTGGTGGTGGTAGCAGAGGCGTTCGCCACGCATGGCGGGTGAGCCGCAGCGGTGGGCGTCTGGGAAGATGTGGTGGCAGAGTGGTACGGGCATAGGGTGGGGCCTCCCCCGGGATACTTTTGGGCGCAAAGTGTTGTTGGAATGCGGCTTAAGGCTGGACTTGTGGAAGTCCTATCCCTCCCGCTCCGGTTTATGTTCTGGGTTAAAAACGACAGCCCGGCGGGTGGCCGGGCTGCTGTGGTTTGGTCTCTATTTTTATTATAGAGCGCTGGAATTATGGAACATACAATTACTTTTCGATGGGAATCGCCAGTGTTGGCGCGGGTTTTCGCGTGTCGAGGGTGGGTGAGGGGGTTGACAGGAGTCGGGGAGGGTGTGGGTACAGTCGCGGTGTTAGCTGAGGAGGAAGTTGCAGAAGCGCAGAAAGAAAGGTGGGTCGGTGGTGAAGAGCGTGTAGACAGTTGCCTGGCCGATGAAGAAGGCGGGAAGGCCCCAACGGTACACCTTGTGGACGCGGCGCATGACGATGAGATCGCGCACGATGCCGAGGAGGATGAAGAAATCCACGCCTAGCCAGCAGAATTGGGGTCCGAGAAAGCTGCGTCCCCAGCCAGCAGCTGAGAGTGCGCAGGAGGCGAGAAGAATAAGGCGGCGGTGAAACTCAGGCTGCTTGCGGTAGAGGATGGCGGGGATGAAGGTGCAGGTGAAGCAGAGGATATCGAATAGAGGAATGGATAAGTGGAGGACCACAAATGTAAGGGGTTTGTGGTCGACGTGGAGGTAGGCGCGGTCTATAACGAAGGCGGTGGCCGGGCCGAGAATGATAATGATGATGCCGAGCGCGAGGCCGAACCATCCAAGTATTTTGTGGATCCGTACTTTCCGCACGCGGACAAGTGCTGACTGCAGAATGTAGAAGACCAGCCAGCCAGTGAAGATGATGGCGTGGACCCAGAGGATATGTGAGCGCGGGTGCGCTGGGTGGATGAGATTTTGGTCGACCGTGTGGCTGAAGCCGTACGTCACGACGGCGGCGATCAGGAGCGACATGAAAAAGTAGAAGTACTTCTCAAGAAATGGGCGAAGACGAAGGGACATGAGGCTCCCTTGAGAGGCCCGTGCATCAATAGACATCGGTGTAGATTAATGGCGGTCTCACTGCGATTCAATCAGGCCTGTTGTGAGAAGTGGAACAGGCCGTAATCGATACCCGTGATTGTGCGCGGCATGAAAGACCCCAATCTCACGGGTGGGCTGGGTCAAAGTCTTGCTCGCAGCAGGCGGCCATAGTAGTAAATCTAGGATGCTCCAGCTCGTTGGTGGGTTTGGGGTGGGAGTTCGGATCATCCTGGGAGACGGAGATGCGGTGAAGTTTCCGCATGACGGCAGCAAGGACGCGTCTGCGATGCGGAGTTTGTGACGGGATGGAGTTGTGCTGAGGCCGGCGTTCTGCGAACCCACTCATGCTCCAAGTGCGAGGGCATGAATGGGGCACCCGGCATTAAGAGCGAGAGGTAGATCCCCTCGCATCAGGTAGACGCCTTCCATGGCGAATCTGGAGGATTCTGACTAACTGCTCTTCTTCCTCAATTTGGTAAAGGATACGGTAAAAGTGCGGCTTATTGCCGTAGATGAGTTGATGGATGGTCCCGTCTTCATGGGTAACGGACCCCATCCTAGGAAGGCTTTCAAGGGCCAGAATGGCCTCTTCTAATCCGTTGAACCAGCGAGTCGCAGGCGCAGATTGTTCGGTATTGATGGTTTCGTACAAGTTAGTCAAGTCACGGAGCGCTCGCCGCGAGAGCTCAACGTGAAATGCCATATTTCTTTCTCATCTCGTCGAAGACCTGATGTGCAGGGTAGATGCGGCCGGCGGCGATATCCTCGCGGGCCTGGCGGATGCCCTCTTGCTCATCGGCTTCGGCTGCAAGGTCGAGGAGACGCTGGTAGTCTTCTGCGAGTTGGGTGACGTTCAGGGCTTCGAGTGCGGCGCGCGCGGGGTCTTTGCCTGCGGCGGCGAGCTGGGCGGCGAGGGTATCCGGAATGTCGATGGTCACCTGCATGAGGGAAGATTAGCATTTGTGGCACGGCGGAGGAAGGCAATTCAGTCGCTGCGGCTGTGCCTTCGCTCCGATCTCCCACCCCAGCGAACAAAAGCGTTCGCCGGGGACCCCGGACCTTCGGCCGAGCGGAAGTGTCTGACGACGCGGTGTTTATGGCGCGACTGAAGTCGGGCCCTTCCTATGCCTGCTGACCTGGAGATTGGAGGTTGGGTGGGAATCCTGCGAACCCACTCATGCCCCAAGTGCGAGGGCATGAATGGGGCACCCGGCAAGGAAGCGTCTGCGATGCGGAGTTTGTTACAGGATGGAAGATGGGCGGGAGCGGTCGCGCGTCTTAACGCGCGATGCCCACCTTAGCGACGATGAAGCCGTCGCTAAGATGGGGCACCCAGAGAGGGGTGGTTCAGAGCGTCGGGAGGGCGATTGTTACGGTTCGTTGAGTGCGGGTGAGGTAGGTCAGGTAGCTGGAGTGGGGCCAGTCTTCCGGTTTGTCGACGAGACCGCGGGTGACGGGGTTGCGGTGGATGTAGCGTAGCTTTTCGACGTGTTTGTCGTCCGTTATGACGTTGAAGTCGTAGTAGCGTTCGAGCCAGAAGGGGCTTTGGGGCGATTGTTTGCTGACGGAGAGTTTGAGCGCCTGGATTGCTTTCGAGAGCGGCTCGCGTTTGGGTTCGGAGACGAGCAGGTGGACGTGCTCGGGCATGACGACGTAGCCGAAGATGTAGAGTTCGTACTTGCGGCGGGTCTTTTCGAGTGACTGTTCGAAGAGGTCTCGGGCGGCTGGTGTGGCGAGGTAGGGACGGCGGTCGTAGCAACTGAAGTTGATGGCGTGGTGGTGGCCCGACGTCTGGTATCTCTTCAGGTGGAGGGGCATGGAGAGATGGTACTGGTTTTGGTGGATGTGGTGAGAATGCTGGGTGCCCCATCTTCGCCGCCGTCGTTTGGCGGCTAAGGTGGGAGGGAAGATGGACGGAAACGTTTGGCGACGCTGGTTTCTGGCACGGCTTCGGCCGTGCCTCTTCGAAGTTGCTTCTAGTTGTTCAGTTTAGTGGAAGCTCTCTGGGTTTGGCTCTCGAAACATGTCGGTAAACCTTGACTACTTCGTAGCTGGTATTGGTATAAATGCCGGAAATGTCGTCTCGCTTTTGGTGTATGGCGAGTTGGGCCTGAAATTCGTCGCCGGGTGCAATCGTGAAGTCGTGACGGGCGAAATCGTCGTAGAACTCCGGGTCTTTTATGGGTGCGGAAATCTGGTCTACCCGACCTTTTGAACCAGTTGAATTGTTAGTGTAGCGCAGCGATCTGTATGTTCTGATCGTTGCAGGATACGTCCGGGAGAGAGGGCGCGAGCGAAGCGAGTGCCCTGTCTCCCGGACGTACGGTTGTTGCCATCCATGCCTCTGGTGCTGGCGGCCTATAGCCGAGCGAGGAGTGAGGCCGAACGGTGTTGTAGTGGACACGCCAGCGCTCGGCCAGCACACGGATCTCCTTGATCGAGTAAAAGAGTTCGCCATTGAGGAACTCGTCGCGCAGCTTCGAGTTGAAGCTCTCGCAGTAGCCGTTCTCCCAGGGCGAGCCCGGCTCGATGTAGGCAGTCTTCGCGCCTGTGTCCGCCAGCCATTTGCGAAGATCGTGAGCCACGAACTCCGGCCCGTTGTCCGAACGAAGATGTTCCGGCACACCCTTCATCACCATCACATCGGCAAGAGCCTCGATCACCTTCGCACTCGACCACCTGCGTTCAGCTCGTATCAGCAGACATTCTCGGCTGTGTTCATCGATCAGGTTCAGCATTCGCACCGTCCTTCCGTCGTAGGTCTTGGCGCTCACGAAGTCGTAACTCCACACATGGTTGGTATGCATCGGCCGCAGCCGAACGCACGAGCCATCGTTGAACCAGAGCCTGCCTCGTGGTCGCTGCCGTTGTGGAACCTTCAAGCCCTCGCGTCGCCAGATGCGCTCGACGCGGTCCTTGCCGACCCTCCAGCCATCGCGCTTCAATAGCGCCGTGATGCGACGATAGCCATACCGACCATACTGACTGGCAAGATCGATGATCGCTCGCGTAAGAGCATCTTCGTCCTCACGCTGCGTAGGACGATAGCGCTGCGTACCTCGCGGCTGATTCACCAGTCGGCATGCTTTGCGTTCACTCAGTCCCTGTCCCTGAGCATGGTCCACCGCCGATCGTCGGCGCTCAGGGCTCAGAAGTTTCCCGCGGCGATGTCCTTCAACACAAGCTTCTCCAGGCTTAGCTCGCTCACAAGCCGCTTCAGCTTCGCGTTCTCAGACTCCAACTCCTTCAGCCGTCTTGCCTGATCCACCTGCAGCCCACCGTACTCTTTCCGCCAGCGATAGTACGTCTGCTCCGTAATCTCAGCTTCCTTGCAAGACACACTGGTTGTCTTCCCATTCGCAACCGACACTTCGATCTGCCGCAACAAGTTCACTACCTGCTCAGGTGTGTGCTTCTTCCTTCTCGCCATAACCAGCTCCTTGAGACAAAGTCTCTCTCATAGAATCTGGTTCTAAAAATGCCGGGCATTCCAAATCGTGATGCCATGCCATTTGAACTCCCATTTTCTTGTGCTCCGTTCCATGATTGCCTTGACGATGTATAAATCGGCGTCCTCCTCGACGATTCGAGTTGGGGGGTCGGGCTCCGATTCGCTATCGCGAATCAATAGCGCTTCTCGCGGAAGGATTATTGATGGAGGAGGGCTATCTGGACTTGGTGATAATCCGAAGCCGGTAACTCTTTCGTCAATGACCACGCTGCTCATCATGCGATCTATAGATTTTGTAAAAGCGGGGTTTCGGGCTACCTCTTGGGCGGCGTCATGAACGGATCGTGGGACAATCACACGGTCATCTCCATGAGTAATGATGACTTCGTCAGTATTTACGACGACTGAAATTTCGTCTTTCTTAGCCAGATTGTGTTCATATATGTAGCTGGCCAAAACACCGATTACCAGCGGGAGAACGGCCTGCTGAGCAACAAATAGTCCGGAATTGCGTGCGAGCGCAGAAACTTTCGCTTTAAAGCTGCCGCTAGTCAGAGCTTCGACGACAATTTCGACATCGATGGCACTGTTGAGCGTTCGGCTTGCAGCTTTTGCTGCGTCAGATAGCGAAACAAGTGTCGAAGCTAATGCATATGCGTTTATGCGTTGCTCAGGAGTTTCAAAATAAAGGACAAACCCGTCTTCTAACGTGCTTACTCGGAACTCTGCCATGCACCCTCAGTGATCGATTGGTAGGTGCTGGAATTTTACACGTCGAACGATAGTTGCGACGATTCTTCCTTCAAATAGTTTAGGAGTATTAGTCTGACTAGATGGCGCTATCTGTGAGAACAAAAGTTATGCTTTGGGGAAGAGCTGCCGGACGCTGTTCGTTCCCAGGATGTCGACTTGATCTAGTGCTAGACGCTACCGAGACCGACGACCCCTCTCTCGTTGGAGAGTTTTGCCATATAGTCGCCGAAAGTAACGATGGCCCTCGTGGAAAGTCACCGCTTACTTTGCACCAGCGAAATAGCTACGAGAACATAGTGGTGATGTGCAACGTACATCACAAGCAAATCGACGACCAAGCGAATGCGTTTACGGTGGATCGCCTTCATGAAATCAAAGCGGAGCACGAAGCAGCTGTTCGGCAGCTTCTGGAAGGCGATGCTGTCAAGCTGCAGCGATCTCAGGAATTGATGGCGGGATACGTTGACGAATGGGTAAAACGTTGCGGCGTGGACGAGTGGAATGCTTGGACGTCTTGGTTGCTTGGAGGTGACCCCTCAATTGATGGAGACAGGTTTCAAGTGCTCTCTGATATCGCCCCATGGCTTCTTGCTCGAATATGGCCGAAGGAGGGTTTTGAGGAACTTCGACGGGCCTTTGAAAACTTCCGCCACGTTGCGCGCGGCCTTCTCTCGGTATTCGATCGCCATTCAGAACACAGCGGGGAAGGTACGGAATACGATCGTTACCACTTCAAGAAGTTTTACAAAATTCCTTACTACGATGCGGCACTCTATTCAAGTTTGTCGCGTGAGTACGAATGCCAAGTGGCATTAATCAGCGATTACGTATATGAGCTAACTCGCGCCGCGAATTTGATTTGTGACTGCGTGAGAGATGAGTTGTTGCCGAGCTTTCGACTGAAAGAAGGTGCGATTCTTGTTACGCGCGGGATGGACATGAACTTCATGACCTATACCTATCGCACCGAATATATGGCAAAGGACTTTCCGGAACTTTATCAGGGCGAAAGGGATTTCAATCGTAGGCGGCTGAAACGAGACGTCTTTGAAGGCACAGAGGCAGAAGCAACATTCATCGAAAAATTAGGGGATGAGCGTCGGCCTCCATGGGAAAAGGAATAAGGCTGCCTTATCTACCGTCCGAACCTTTGCATGCCGCCCATTTGGGACATGAGGCGTTGTTGCATTTTGCTGCCGCCGCTGCCCATGGTTTTGAACATCTTGGACATCTGTGCGTGTTGTTTGAGGAGGCTGTTGACCTCTGATACCTGCACGCCTGCGCCGGCGGCGATGCGTTTGCGGCGGCTGCCGTTGATGATCGCGGAGTTGAGGCGCTCCTTCATCGTCATGGAGCTGATGATGGCTTCGGTGCGGGAGAACTGCTTCTCGTCGATGCTGCTGGCGGCCTGCTGCATGCCCGCGAACGGGCCTACGGACGGCAGCATCTTCATGATGGATTGCATGCTGCCGAGCTTCTTGATCTGACGGAGCTGCTCGCGGAAGTCTTCGAGGGAGAAGCCGTCGCCGCTGAGGGCCTTCTTGGCGAAGTCGGCGGCCTTGGACTTGTCGAGTTTTTCTTCGGCGCGTTCTAAAAGCGTCGCAATATCTCCCATTCCCAAAATGCGGGAGACGATGCGGTCGGGGTGGAAGGCTTCGAAGGCGTCGGGCTTTTCGCCGGTGCCGAGGAACTTGACGGGCTGGCCGGTGATCTGGCGGATGGAGAGAGCTGCGCCGCCGCGGGCGTCGCCGTCCATCTTGGTGAGGATGCTGCCGGTGATGGTGAGGCGGTCGTTGAAGGCCTTGGCGGAGTTGACGGCGTCCTGGCCGGTCATGGCGTCGGCGACGAAGAGGATTTCGGTGGGGTTGAGGAGCTTTTTAAGCTCAGCCATCTCGTCCATGAGGAGCTCGTCGATGCCGAGGCGGCCTGCGGTGTCGACGAGGAGGATGTCGCAGCCGTAGTTGGCGGCTTCGCGGCGGGCTTCCTTGGCGAGGCGGAGGACGGCGGGGGTGTTGTTGTCGGTGGCTGGGTCGTACTTGCCTTCGTAGATTTTGGCGGAGATGGACTCGGCGACGATGCGGAGCTGCTCACGCGCGGCGGGGCGGTAGACGTCGACGGAGACGAGCATGGGGCGGTGGCCGCCCTTTTTGAGCCACTGGGCGAGTTTGCCGGAGGTGGTGGTTTTACCGGAGCCCTGTAGGCCGGCCATGAGGATGACCGTTGGCGGCTGTGAGGCGAATTTGAAGCGGGCAGTGTCGGTGCCGAGGGTGGCGATGAGCTCGTCGCGGACGATTTTGACGATCTGCTCGGCGGGCGAGAGCGACGTTGCGACTTGTGTGCCGAGAGCTTTGGCGCGAATCTTCTCGATGATGTCGCGGGCGACGTCGAGGTTGACGTCGGATTCGATGAGGGCGACGCGGATGTCGCGGAGGGCGTCGTTGATGTTCTCGTCGGTGAGGGTGCCCTGGCCGCGCAGGGTCTTGAAGGAGCGTTGCAGCTTTTCGGAGAGGGTTTCAAACATGGCTCTACTAGTTTAGCAGTGCGGAGAAAAGGCGAAGAGCTCTCCCGCCAAGGGCGCGGAGTGAGCCAAGGTTCGCCACGGCGATGGTGGCTAGGGAGGTACCGGGGGTGGTGCTGGGCGATGCGGAGGAGAAGAATGGTAAGGATGACTGTGGTGTCCAATGCGGGTAATGTGGGGTTGGTGCGGGAGTATCTGACGCATCTGCGGGTGGAGCGCGGGTTGAGGCCGCTGAGCGTCGAGGCGTATGAGCGGGATTTGGGGATGCTGGCGGAGTTTCTGGAGAAGACGGATGCGACTCTGGCGACTGCCGCTCAGGAGGACGTGAGCCGGTGGATCCAGGACCTGCGAGAGCATGGGGTGCAGAGCCGCTCGATTGCTCGGAAGCTGAGCTGCGTGCGTGGGTTTTATAAGTGGCTGCTGATGGATAAGCGGGTGAAGCGCGATCCGACGGTAAATATCGAGTCGCCCGCAAGCTGGAAGGTGTTGCCGAAGGCTCTGAGCGAGGGCGAGGTTGGGGAGATGCTTTCGACTACGGGGCTTAGGGCGGCGGTGGGTGATGCGAGTGCGGCTGCTCTGCGGGACCATGCGATGTTGGAGCTGCTGTATGCGGGTGGGCTGCGCGTGGGTGAGATTGTGACGCTGCGGCAGGAGGATTTGAATCTCGATGCGGGCAGAGTGTTGGTGCGCGGTAAGGGGGATAAAGAGCGCATTGTGCCGATAGGGGCGAAGGCGGTAGCGGCGATTGAGGCGTATGTGCTGCGCGGGCGGCCGGAGTTGGTGAAGAAGGTGATGCAGCGGGCGCTGTTTCTGTCGGTGCGGGGGAAACCGCTGACGACGCAGGCGGTTTGGCTGATGGTGAAGAGCGTGAACAGCCATGCTAGTCCGCATAAGCTAAGGCACAGCATGGCGACGCATATGGTGGAGCATGGCGCGGATTTGAGATCGGTGCAGACTTTGTTAGGGCATGCGGATATTGCGACGACTCAGGTGTATACGCATCTGGCGATTGACCGGCTGAAGACGGTGCATCGGACGCATCATCCGCGGGCGAAGCGGCGGGCGGAGGTGGGGGCGTGAAAGATTCATTCGCCGAATTGGCGGAGCGATTTCTTGCGATGCTGCGCGATGAGCGTGGAGCGGGTGAGCATACGTTGCGGGCGTATGGGCGTGAGGTGCGTGGGTTTGCGGAGTGGCTCCAAGCCCACCTTCGCGACGATGAGACCGTCGCGAAGATAGGGCACCCAGACATTAAGGCTGTGGACCACACGCATATTCGTGCGTATATGGCCGTGCTCTACGACAAGGGGCTGACGAAGGCGAGTGTGGCGCGGGCGCTTGCGGCGGTGCGGAGCTGGTTCAAGTGGCTGGCGAAGATGGGGATGGTGGAGGCGAATCCGGCGTCGCTGGTGAGTACTCCGAAGCTGCCGAAGCATCTGCCTCGGGTGCCGAGCATGGAAGAGGTGAACCGGGTGCTGGATTCGCTGACGGGGACTCATTCGAGATCAGCATCCCACTCATCCGCCAAAGAGCGGCGTATGAATGGGACACCCGATGAGCTAGCAGCGTCATGGCCGGAGCGGGACCGGGTGATCTTTGAGCTGCTGTATGGTTGTGGGATTCGGAACTCTGAGCTGGTGGGGTTGGATGTAGGGTCGATCCATTGGAGCGATGATGCGATCCGAGTGTTCGGCAAGGGGCGCAAGGAGCGGCTGGTGCCACTGGGGGATGCGGCAGCGGAGGCGATTCGTGCGTATCTGCCGATGCGTGAGGCGAAGCTAAGTGCTGCGGGGAAGGGAAAGCTCGTGCATGATGGGCCGCTGCTGATGAATGCGAAGGCGCGAGGCAACTGTCGGCTGACGACGCGAAGTGTGGGGCGGATTGTGAAGTCGATTGCGGTGGAACGGGGGCTGGCTGCGGATGTGCATCCGCATACGCTGCGTCATGCGTTTGGGACTCACATGCTGGAGGAGGGCGCGGACCTGCGCGCGATCCAGGAGATGCTGGGGCATGAGCGTTTGAGCACGACGCAGCGGTATACGCAGCTGACGGTGGGGCAGGTGCAACGGGTGTATGACGAGACGCATCCGCGGGCGCGGTGAGGGAGAGTACAACAGGATTCGCGCAAACGAAGTTAGAAGCGCATCGTTAGTAGCGGGGGATGTGGGGATCGATGAGACGGGACCAGGCGTCGATGCCGCCGGCGACAGATTGTGCCTTGTCGAAGCCCTGGTTGCGGAGCCAGGCGGCGACGGAGAGTGAGCGCGCGCCGTGGTGGCAGAGAACGAGGATGTTGGCCTCTTCGTCGAGCTCCTGGTGGGCACGGCCGGGGATCTCGTTCATGGGGATGAGG